>CBDEMG010000001.1:0-32353 GCA_965240855.1 uncultured Bacteroidia bacterium
ATGCTCTGTAGCTAGACCTGTCTTGTATAACTGCGATAATGCTTTGATATACTTTTCCAGATTCTCCATCTTCATATTACTTCTATACCCAAAGATACTATAATTTGAGAGGCTTAGTTGATAATCAATGGGTTAATTAAAATGCCCTTATTTAGCCGCATTGTGCATAAAAAAGAGAAAGAGTATACTAGCAGACTCAACTTAACAACTAAGAGCTCTCATCTCTTACAATTTCATAAGTTAACAAATCCTATGATTGAAGCTCTCTTTAGATAAAGAGGCGTGTCAAACAGTAATACGACACTACTAAAATCCACTGAGCACATCTACTACATAACGGCTTTGCGCAAATAACGCTGTATGCTAAAGCCATAGCACATTGTACTTCTGCAGAATGAGATTGGTTAATATATCAATCTGATTGGGTGATTAAGTAAGGTAGATACAAAAAGGAGTTCGTATGTGTATACGAACTCCTTCTACTTATTCCTATTATGATAACTATTGCTCTACCTCTTGTTCTACTACTGGAACAATATACACATACGCTCCCTCAGCTTTATGTTTGAAAGCAACAGTACCCGCTTTTAATGCATATAATGTGTGATCGCGACCTACTCCAACAAACTCACCTGGCTTTATCTTCGTACCACGTTGACGAACTAAAATCGTCCCTGCCAATACCATCTCTCCACCAAAACGCTTTACTCCAAGACGCTTACTATGCGAATCGCGACCATTGCGAGAACTCCCTACCCCTTTCTTATGTGCCATCTCTTCGTCTACTCCTTCTTTAATGACTTAGTTTATGCCTCGATCGAGTTTACCTCTATCACCGTAAAACTCTGACGATGACCATTCTTCACTTTATACCCCTTACGGCGCTTCTTCTTAAAGACTATCACCTTATCTCCTTTTATATGGCTCACAATCTTTGCTGTTACACTTGCGCCATCAAGACTCGGATTACCAACGCGTACTGCGCCATCGCGATCTACCAATAATACCTTATCGAACTTTACTGTGCTATCCTCTGCACCCTCCAAACGGTGAACACATAAACGCTGATTAGCTGTTACCTTAAACTGCTGACCTGCGATTTCTACCACTGCATACATTACGAGCACCTTCTACTATATTCCTAACGTTACACACTAAACAAACGCAAAGATAACGTTTTTATCAAAACCTACTGCTTTACACCCTCCTCCGAGAGATACGACATCTATCGTGTATTTTATGCTAAAAAAGCATAAACCGTCGGTCGTTTGCCAAGATTTACTTCTCGTTTTCTCCATTCTGCCACTCGCAAGGTGCGAATAAAACCTTTCTCCCAGTGCAAACCACAGCCTATACACAATTGCGTCTGCGGTGCTAAAAAATGCAACAAATCTTCTAACAATTTCTCGTTTCGGTAGGGAGTCTCTATAAACACTTGTGTCTGGTGCTCCAATCGCGACCTATATTCCAGTTGCTGAATTCTTGCTCTACGTTCATGAACCTTCACTGGCAAATATCCTACAAAAGCAAAATTTTGACCATTCAACCCCGATGCTGCCAGCGTAAGCAATATACTACTTGCTCCAACCAAGGGAATAACCTCTATCCCCTCGCTATGAGCACGAGCAACCAGTCGCGCTCCAGGATCTGCTATACCAGGCATCCCAGCCTCACTTAAAACCCCTACAGAAGCGCCTGTACATAGGATTTGAATACAGTGCTCCACTGGCTCGACACTCGAATCTTTGTTGAGCGTAACAAAATTTAGATCCGAAATTGGAATAGGCATTGCCAATGTTCCCAAAAAGCGCCTTGCTGTTCGTTCCTCCTCTACCGCAAAATGACGCAAATCATAAACGATATTGAGCTCTTCTGCACACAAAGAAGGCGTCGCTACTCCTATGGGCGATGGAATCAAATATACCTTACCATTCATTAACTCACCTCCCAGCTACTCTTTTTGTACTCGGATTGTTAGACTTCCGCCCCACTCACTCCCCAGAGTCGGCAACCAATACATTCCCATCTGAGGTTCGACTACCAATGCCAGCCCTTTTTTGTATCTATAACCAAATTCCCCTTTCAAATGCAGCGATAAATATCCCACCTCTCGCCTTAGCAATTCAGGGAGAAAAAAGCTAGAATACAAAGGCTCTTTAATGGCTTGCGAGAGTTCGAACTCTCCTCGCTTAGCTCGCCGAAACTCTCCTACCAAACAAACTGCACCCCAGCTATACAACCATTTCCGAAGTACGCCGCACTCCACATTTAGTTTCCAATAACTGAGAGAATATTTTTTTTTGGGATTCTTATAACGTTGCAAAAACTTTCCAAAAAATATTCCAATTTTTGTAGACAGTTTATACTCTGCAATGGGAATCTCCGCAGCCAGACTCCCGCCAGCGAGTTTACGATTATCGAAAAACGTCGGCGAAGAAAATAGCAATTCATAACGTTTCATACCCTTGCGCCCCACAGAATCGTATATCTGTTCAACGCCAGTTCGATTATCGATGTGTAAATGAGCCAAAGCCTCATACTGCATCTCATCCCACAAATACTTATAACCCACTGCAAGGCTCAGCTGCTGTCGTTCTATTGCACCAACTACCAAACGCCCCGTATCTGCAATATTTCCCCACCTATGCGCACCGTGCAACGCCGCTACAACACCACTCTCGCGAGCCGCTACCTGTACTCCTATACCCACTTGTCCCGTGGTAGATCGAACAAAAAGCGGATTCGCAGCAAACGAACGTTGTACATCCCACAAACCAAAGCCTAAATGACGAAACAAGTACACGGCTTTTCCCTCATTGCTTACCCTCAGATTTTGCCACTGATACTCAAACGACCCCCACTGCCCCAACCAATAATCATCTAGCCACAAATAAACGCCCTCGCGTATCCGTATATCTAACTCGCGTGTTTTATGAGATAATCCCTCAGCAAGAGCCCTATGATACACACCATGTGCCTTCCCCTCTACTCCGAAAGTCCATTGCCGATTGCGCCATAAATGACCTAAATAGACACTACCCTGCATCCCATGACTATTACTAACCGTTGTATCTAATACCCAATACGGAGCAAAATAATCTGTATATAGCCCTTTATGCCATCGTAAGACGCCTAGCGAAAAATATCCGCCATCGCCGCCTCCCCAAAGCGTTCTCGTGTCTTTTACGTTCTCGAATGCAAATTTCACTCCATAAGCTTGACGTTCTGTAGGAGAAATTATAGAGGTTATGCTACTATCCTGCGTGTTATATTTCAAATAAACCTCACCAGTGAATAAGGGACGGTTAGGTAAAAAGTCGCTAGCTACTATATTTTCTTGTCCAAACCGCTTTTGTAACAACACGCTACCCACATACTCTTGTGGTGTGCGCATTAATAAACGAGAGGTTTGCTTATAATTTCGACGTGTAGCACTAATACCATTTACCAATAGCACAAAAAAGATGCAGAGCACAATACGTTGTAGTGGCATACATAGAGTCTACTATCCTCAACACTCCTCCCCTTACTGCTCAAGCATAAAACGCACACTTATACCAAAGCTCGTCGTAGAGGTCGGAAAGCTTAATGAGACCAACGGCGTATTTACCGTTCTATCAAAAAATAGACGAATATTGATTTGTTCTGATAGCATATAGTCTGCCGAGAGTTTCAACGCATACGACCACTGACCAGCCGTTGGTGTATTCGTATTCTCAACAAGTTTCCTCAGGATCGTTTGTGTATTTCGTATCGAGAAATCACCCTGCAAACGCAGCTCACTCTTGAGTACTTTCTTACCGCCAAGTTGCGTTTTTAGTATTACTGGTAAATTTTCAAAGCGATAACCTGACCCTAATACATACTCCCAACTCTCCATATCGGTCAATTGGTTGTTTGCAAAACTCATGGCGAGCGAACGCGTTTTACGAACTTCTGCTTTCGTTGTTAGCGAATTCGTAAAACCTAAATCAATTCCCACTAACGGACTAAATTGCTCTGAGAGCGAAATATTAGCTATTTGGTAGCGCGAGACATAATCATTTTGCACATTACGGACATACGAGAAGCCATCCTCCTCCTCATGATATGCGTCGTTTGTCTGATAACTACCAATAATATAATTCGCACGATAACCATGACGAAGCGACACCTGACGGAACAACTCCTTAAAAAAAGTCATTCGCGATAGACCATCGTACGTTATTTGCCAATTCGGTAAGGGGATCAATGGGAAGGTTGCTAGCGAGACTTTCCCTGTACTCATCCCCGTATAAGCAGCCAAGAAGGCAGGAATCAATACCTCTTGCGAGTTTTCACTATAACCATCGGGATACGAATCGTTCGCTGTCGCTTGTCCTCTTTTCTCAGCAATTCGATTGGCAATAGAGAGCCTATTATCACGGAACTGATCAAAAGACTTCGAGGCGTACTTATCCGAACCATTCCCTCTACGTTCAAAAGCCGTACGAATAAAGAGACAAGAGATTGAAAAATTCCCACTCTCCGTCGGATTTACTACTTCAAAACTCCCATTTGTGCGAGGACGATAGAACTCATTCCTATTGCGCGAGAATTGTCGCGTACCCGTTATATCTATTCTAAAGAAAGGAAAAGGCTCAATACTTACCCTATAGCTAAAATTCGTATTCCGAGTGAGCTTAAAGGCATCTACTTGCGCAGTATCTACAGTTAACCAACCCTTGGTCGCTGCTCGGCGGGCAAAATCAGGGTCTTGCCAACCCACGACAAACGGGAATCCCGGCGCTGCTCCAGAGCGAATCCCATCGAATCCGAAAAACGTAGTACCCGGTAAATACCCTGGTACAAAAGTCCCATCGGTCTGCGTATAGCTAGCCGAAACGCTACGTAAACCCATTAATACACGTAGCAACCCCTCGCCAAATACTGCCGGCGAAAAACTCGTCGAAGGCTTCTGTGCCTCTACTACAATCTTACCCTTACTCAATGTCGTACTACTCGATACTTTTATCCTATTCTTTCCTACCACCTCTACGTCCAACGGAATCTCCGAACCGTCCCTATTCACATACTTTGCCTTTACTCCCGCCTCCGAATTCAAGCCATGATTTACCGAACGAGCTTGCCCTGCTGTCAATGCAAAGCGCTCGCGCTCAAAAGTCACAGTTTTCATCTCTTTCTTCGTTATGTCAGCATCCGATCCGTTACCTATCTTCTCAAATTTCTGATAGACTTCGTTTAGATACCCAATCTGCGAATACAACGAGGATATATTTGCCTGTGCCGACAATTGCATTGTTGAGGAGTTCTGTATAGTATTCCCTACATTCAAATCAACATTGCGCGAGACACGACGAGCAGCATCCCATCTATAGTCTGCAGAATAGGATGCTGTAGAACTCAACCAACCTAAAAGAGGTAGCTTATTGATCGGAGGATTATAAGTAGCAGATAGATGATGATTATACTGCGTTGTCCTTCCAAAATGCCGAACACTGCGCCATACCGTATCCTTCCAGACTTGCCTTTCTACACCATCGAGCTGCGAGAGTGTTTTGCCCTCGGGCTCATCTATTACAGCCATGTTATTTGCAGTAAAATCTAGGCGTAGATTTCGCATCAGATCCCAATTTATTCCATACGATCTATTCCACTCAAAACTCTTTGCATACGTGGGGCGCATCTGCAATGCGGGACTGTTGATGTTGCGTAATTTCTGCTCTAGGAAACTGCGATTTACCTCGGTACGGAAAGTTATTTGTCTCGGCACGGGCGATATATTGATGTCCCGTATTATTGCCAGATACTTGCTCGATAGAAATCCTATTCTTCGAAATGGCTCAAACGAAGGTGGACGAGCACTATAAGCATATGAGAGCATCCCCTTGTGAGTCACCTGATTCCGATACTCTGTCTTCACATTATGAATATTTTGCTCGTTATAAGCATACGTTACAGAGAAATTCGCTGGATCCCAGGGCATCGGAGTCTTGCTTTGTTTGTTTACACGCACATTCGTAAGGTTCAAACTCCGTCGACGTGTATAATCCTGAGCAATATTCCGCAAACGATCCTTTTCGGCCTTTGTGGGCAGATGATCTATCGCTTCATCAAAGGGAACATCAGGATCAAGGGGATTGTACTCGGGATTCGCAAAGGTCTCGCCATGCGATACATAGAAGGGAATACTCACCTCCCAACGCTTCGGAAAGAACTTACCTATCTCGAAATTCGCATTGGCATCATACTGGTAAAGTTGTTCTTTTGCTCTTTCGTTCACCTTGTTTTCTAGAGCTCCGAAGCCTGGTGTCTGCAGACGTCCCGTTAGGTTCAACGCACCAAAATCGGCCATTCGTGTATTCAATGAGGCGAGCGCCGCCCAGCCTCCACTACGATCTAGGCGCGAGAGCCGCAACTCATTAACCCAGACTATCCCCGATTTCGCATGCCCGTCATCTACATTACTAGCGCCCTTGGTATTCCGTATCCCTATCATCAAGACGCGTATTGCTCCCATATTCGGATGACCTACTACCGATATGTAACGCCCATCCTTCTCTACTTTAAATGCGTCGCGGACAGTCTGACCCGTAAAATTGCGTAAAGCTGCATCGCGCTCCAATTTTACTGCGCGAAATTCGGAGAGTGTTATATCTATCGCATTCTCGCGTGGCCAAACACTCCGACGATCGCTTTCATTATTATTACCGTAAAAGCCAGGTGCTGTAAGTTTTAGTGGCACTTCGTACTCGTAGTAATTGGATGTATAATCCGAACCAAGACGCAAGAAAAGAGATAACTCATCATCTTTCAAAGGCTCTTCGGGCAATGCTTCGGCATGTATATCCATGGCTAATCGGCGATAGTTACGCAGATCGTAACTCACTGTCCGAAATGCGGCTCGAGCATCTCCATCCGACAAGTTCCCCACCTTAAGTTCCATAGACTGCTCATTCAGCTCATTCTCTACAGTCTGACTCGCATCTATTTCTCGTGTCACACCTGGTGGCAAAACATAATTGACAGGCACTCGTGTACTATTCTCTTCTATATTCACTGCCGAAATATCAAAAAACGTAGCATCGGAAGCGCCCCCGCCAACTTGCTCTTGCGCTTCAAGCAACGAACGTTCGTACCGACGCCACTCTCCGCGAACCAACCCCAATGTTGCGAAGCGCAACACGACTGGCGAATCAAAACCTCGCATAAAGAGACGAATAAAGCGCATCGATTTGAAATCTTGAATATGTCCCACTCGCTCCTCATACTCTTTTAATGGGATCTTAAATTGATACCAATCGACTACCGATTCCTTGCCATTCGCAAATTTGGCCTTAGCAGTGATCTTATCCGCAACATAGTTCCGACCTACCTCTAGCTCATTCTTCCGCAATGGAATCCGGTATTGATAATAACTCTCATTATCGCTCAACGTATTATCTCGATTAATATCCTCTACATCAGGGAGGGTTGTACCTGCTGTCGGGTACGATTCTTTCGATTGTTCCGAGGTGGGACTATTCCCTTCTGTATTATTAAAATATTTATATCTCTCAAGTATTCCCGTATTCGCCTTGTCGTACTCCGAAGAGCGGAAATAACTATAGTCATCCGACGAAGGATCTCGCTTTGCCTGCTCTACGGCAGCACTCGTTGCACCCACTGTAGCCGAGAGTGCTGAAATATAGTTTGAGAAAAATACATTCTCTGCCTCCGAATTCAAACCATCTAATCCTACGTCCTGAACCGTACGGCTACGAGGATCGTTATCGAAGGCCATCACCGTAGATTGTATCTTGGGCAGCTTGCCCCAAGTTGTATTCTCTACTTTAGTGGGATCTTCGTCCACTGGAAGCCCATTTTCAAAGAACTTGCGACCATCGTGCAAAATATCCTCCGAGACGTTTCCCAAATTAAAATACAACTCACCGCCCGAGGTATTCTTCGCCTCTGCAAAAGGATCCATCAACCAGAACTCAAGATACTCTATGTTCGAATTCTCAAAATCCGTTACAGGCAATGCGCGCATAATTCCTCCCCACCTACTCGCAGGCGCTTGCAATGTACCATCACTATTTACGCGCGTAGCATCGAAATTGTAGGGACCTCGCTCATTTGGATAAAAAGCGACATTAAACACGGGGATTGTAGTCGGTTGTCCTTGGGGGATACTTTTGTTCGGAAAGATCTCTTGCTCCTCTACCTCACGAACAAAATGACTACTCTGTTCATCAGGATTGTTTCGTATATGCGTTGGAGTTAAAGACGAATTGCGCAAAAATAATGGATCTATCGTATACCATGCCAAACGTGCTCGTTGCATGCCGTAGCGAAGATCGTTCACCAACTCCGCTTCCGGGAACAATGGTACTTGCCCCTGTGGAACACTCGCTAAACTCCATGTATTCCACATCCGAAGATCTATGAGCGATTTATTGGCTTCAAAATCATCCAAATACACAGCACCACGTTTATCGAGATGACCCGATTGACCTGGAATAAAATGTGCCATCTCCGCATCAAACGAAAATGAAGATTTCTCCTTTGTCTCCAACAGAGGTAGCATATCTACTGCTCGCGTTAACCAAGAAACCTCCGTTTCGTACGACGTATTCAAACCCCAGATAGTGTTCGACATAGCCTCATTGCCATAATTCACCTTCTTGGTGAGCGGACGCTCTGTCAAATTTAAGACCGTTCCACCTATATGGAACTTATCGTTAAACTTATAGTCTAGATGCGTTCCTAGCAAAGTCTTCGTCTGAAAATCGAGCCCTAGATTACTCTCCAGCGAGATCTTGATTGGAGTTCCCGATTCTAGCAGCCCTTGATTGATTATCTTCACTGTTCCCAATAAATAATCAACTACATAGTCCGTATTTTCGATCAAACGTTGTCCACCAGCCGTTACAACAACAGATCCCTTAGGTACATTCGGCGCATTGAGCGAAATCTCCGAATTACTACTGGACTGATATTCTCCCTTTATTATAAACTTGTTCTTCTCTGCAGCTTGTTGCGCACGCGAGAGTGTACTATCGTACAATTCGCGATAAGCCAACTCGTCTGCTACCGTTGGATCGCCAATCTTCTTGGCTAGGTAAGCACCAAAAGGTTCTACCATCGGGAATATCAAACGCCCCGTAGCCGGAAGTATAGTTATACCCGCTATATAGTCAAAGACTCCATCTGGTCCATAATCGCCTTGCGAATTCAAATTATCAAGATTTAGTACCGAAAGGAGTGGCTCGCGCTGCAAATGACCTTTGCTCAGATAGTTCACCGCAGTACCGATCTCATCATCTTGATACAGTATATCCAATTGAAAATCTTTTTGCGACATCTGATATGCTCCCAGCGAATAGATATTCTTCATCATCAAACGCCAAGTAGGCATCGAAGGCGACAAATCTGTACCTTTAAGCAACTTTACAACCAACGAAGAAGGTGCATTTACACCATCGGTCGACAATTCTCCTACCTTATATGTTTTCCCCTGATAAGTATACTCGTACGCCACAGCGAGAACCTCGTCAGCATTGAGCGACATATTCAATGAAATATATCCCAACTTCGTGTTGAGTGTATACTCATTCGGTCGCAACTTTCGTGCACTTTCTAGCTTTTCATAGTCCTGACCATTACGAAAATTCTGAGCCGATAGCGGAGCTAAAACAGCCGTAACATCCGAGAGGGAACGTATGCCAGCATAGGCTCCCTTCGTCATGTCATTATATAGGGTATTGCTTTCATTCGCTGGCACAATGCCGCCATTGGGTGCAACTACACTCCGTGCAAAAATATTACTTCCAATTTCTCCCAAATCGACAAACGCTACAACATCGCGAGAATCATCAAAACGTCCTTGCTTATTGGTTACCCAGACCTCTATCTTTTGTATCTCGATCCCAGTTCCTACTAATGGTAACTGACTTAATGACTGATCATAGCGATCGTAAAAATATTTTGAGAGGAAAAAATGTCGATTCGCTTCATATTGATCCGCACGTACTTCAAAATCCTTGGTTTGCGCTCCTCCCTTTACTTCGATGGTTTGTGCCTGCCCCTTACGCTGCGATGCAACGGCCGATACATTCAAACGCCCAAATTTTAGATCCGTACGTACTCCAAAAAGACTCTGACTCCCCGTAATCAACGAACCAGGTAAAGGCATAGAGACATTCCCCGCCTCTATCTTTTGAATAATCTCGTCCTCGTGTCCCGTGTACTCAACCTTCACATTCGTTTCAAAGTCGAAGGTAGCCTCCGTATTATACTTCACATCTAATCGGAGTTTATCGCCTATTTTCCCCGTCAAATTAACCTGCAACTTCGTATTAAAATCGAAGGTCGTATTGCGGCGCATATCCTCGGGGAGCGCATAGTTCTCCGTTTTCGAATGGGTAATCCCAAATGTGAGCTCGGCCGACCCTTGGGGCACTATTTCTATTACATTGCTCCCAAAGATCCTATCAAACTCATCGCCTCCAACCTGCAATACGGGTAAAATCCTGTTGCCTGCCGTAGCGTTCTCACGCTGTTCACTATGCGAATTTCGCCAAAACTGACGCATAGACTCCTCGCGGCGAAAATTGCGGTATTCTTGTGGCGTTAACACTCGCGGTTGACCTACCGTTAAATTCCCTATCTTGTTGAATACAAAATAGTTGCCCGTATGGGTATCGTAACGGACTTCATATTTATGTGCAATAAGCGAAGGCAAAGGCGGTGTACGCATCGACCCAACTTCGCCCTCATCGTCTTGACCAAAAACTACCACAGAACTACAAAGTCCTAGGAGTAGTACTAAGATCGCTCGCAACTTCGCGCTTAAGTCTATTCTCTCTCTCAGAACCAAAATGTCCTCTGTATTACAACTGCTGCAGTGCCAATTTTATCATCTGCTCCACGGAGAGTGAAGCATCTGACTTCACGATCGAATCCAAGACTTTCTCGCTAGCCGCACGAGGAAATCCTAATGCGATCAATGCAAATAACGCTTCGTCTCGGTGCGTATTGTGCAACGACGCACCACCAGCCTGTGTACTCGGCAACTCTTGTACCTTGTTTTGTAGATCTACTATTATACGTTGAGCCGTTTTACTTCCTACCCCCTTCGCTCTACACAAACTCCCCACATCGGCTGTCTGGATAATCCCTACTAACTCCTCCGAATTGTACGAGGAAAGTAATAAGCGAGCCATACTGGGACCGACGCCTGAAACAGAAATCAATAATCGGAAAAGAGATCGTTCCGTTTTTGTAAAAAAACCATACAACTCGTGGATATCCTCCCGAATTACCTCGTGTACATAGAGGAGAATCGTACTTTTATTCTCAATTTGAGCGTAAGTCTGCATTGAGATCTGCAAGAAATAGCCGATCCCCGCATTCACGAGAACAACCGAGGTCGGTGTAAAATCCCCACGTTCGCCCGAGATGTATTCTAGCATCAGTGCTCAGTATTCTCTCCCACTAACGGCAATTCTTCGGGGCGTAAAGCGTTGGCAAGTGTCGTGTCTGTTCGCAAACGCGCTTTATAGATCTGTATAGCTGCATATACTGCTTGACGGAAAGGTTCGCAAGATGCTTCGAGTTTTCCAACCAACCCATAAGCAGTTCCATGAGCAGGGGAGGTTCGTACTAAAGGTAAACCTGCTGTATAGTTCACCCCCCCATCAAATGCTATTGTCTTGAAAGGGACTAGCCCCTGGTCGTGATACATCGCTAAAACGGCATCGTAGTGTTTCCAAGCACCAGAGCCAAAAAAACCATCTGCAGGCAGCGCTCCCACGACAATCATTCCTTCTCTGTTCGCTTGCTCAATCGCTGGGGCAAGGATAGACATCTCTTCTGTCCCCAACATACCACCCTCGCCAGCATGAGGGTTAACGCCTAGGATAGCAATGCGCGGACGTTCTATCTCAAAATCGCGCCGCAGGGTTTGATGCAATTGACGCACTTTCTCCAGTATTCGCTCAGAATTCAATAATTCTGAAACTCTTCGGAGAGGGATATGCCCCGTTACGACACCTACACGCAAGCGATCACTTAGCATCAACATTAACGCACTCTCTGAGTTCGTTCGATCTGCCAAGTATTCTGTGTGCCCTGGGAATGCAAATTCGGCAGACTGCATCGTACTCTTGTTCACAGGCAGCGTTACCAATGCATCTACACTCCCTTGTCGCCAATCAGCAAAAAAATGTTCCAATGCTAAAAAAGCCAATTGTCCCGCTAAACGCGAAGGCTGCCCCATCTCTACCATTACGGGCTCTGGATTGGCAACCTCCACCAAATTGATACGTCGCGGATGTGCCTCTGCAGCATTCTTTACAGCAAAAACTTGAAGACCTTGTATATTCAAGGCTTTACGATAATAGGCTAACACGCGCCCAGAGCCGTATATTACAGGTACAAACTGCTCTACAAACATAGAATCCAGCAATGAACGGATCAGAATCTCCACCCCGATCCCATTACAATCGCCCTGCGTTATACCTACTACAACTTTCCCATCCAACATTGTCACACAACGTACTTGTTCCAAACAAAGGTAGTACGAATTGATTTTCTCTACTACTACACACCTCGACCACAACCTACAAAAAAAGCTCCTACCTAAATATAGGCAGGAGCTCAGCGCTTACATTGTGGTGCCACCAGGAATCGAACCGGGGACACAAGGATTTTCAGTCCTTTGCTCTACCAACTGAGCTATGGCACCCTTCTATTGCAGACGCAAAGGTATGTCCTTTTTAGTTCTCTACCAAATTAAAATTAGCTTAAGAAAAACTTTGTACTTTTGTAAAGAGCCTATTTTTAGTGATTTATCTCTGGTATCAATGACCTACAAACGCATTTTGCTAAAACTTAGCGGAGAGGCACTCGCTGGGCAAAAGGGTTACGGATTTGATCCTCAAATCCTGAACGAATATTCAAAATCTATTGCTGATGCAGCAAAAACGGGTGCACAAATAGCTATTGTTATCGGTGGCGGCAATATTTATCGTGGAGCCAATGGGGTACAGAGTGGGAAATGGCGCGTAAAAGGAGACCAAATGGGAATGCTAGCTACTATCATCAATGGGCTAGCTATTGCAGAGGCACTTGAATCTGAGAAGTGTCCAGCGCTCGTCTTTGCCGCATTCCCTACTGGACCTGTAGCGCTCCCCTATTCCGTAGAAGGTGCTCAAGAGGCACTGGAGACGGGAAAAGTGGCAATCCTTACAGCTGGGACAGGCAACCCCTTCTTTACGACAGACTCGGCTGCTGCACTCCGTGCGACTGAGCTTCATTGTGATGCACTGTTAAAGGGTACGCGTGTCGACGGTATATACGACTGCGATCCCGAAAAAAATGCCGATGCTCAACGGTACGACACTCTATCCTTCGCTCAAGCCTACGAACGTAAGCTCCGAATTATGGATCTTACAGCATTCACTCTTTGTCAAGAAAACAATATCCCCATCGTCGTCTTCAATATGAATAAAATCGGCGCTCTCGGTAGATTGATACGCGGAGAGGCTATTGGGAGCGTGGTTACGAATTTCTAACCGAGTATTAACAATTGTATTATGGATAAAAATACGTGCATTACGAATACGGAAGAGGCTATGCAAAAAGGCATCGCCTTCCTAGAGATCGCTTTGCAAGCCATTAGAACAGGAAAGGCTTCGCCTGCTATCCTCTCACAGATAAAAATCGACTACTACGGTTCTCTTACATTACTCACCAATGTAGCGAATGTCTCTGTTGCCGATGCCCATACTCTTACGATACAACCGTGGGAGAAGAAGCTCATCCCAATCATCACAAAAGCCATTCAGGACGCAAACATCGGGTTGCAGCCTATCAACTCGGGCGATATTATACGCGTCCCCATCCCTATGCTCACTGGTGAACGTCGCAAAGAACTTGTAAAGCAGCTAAAGAGTGAGGCTGAGAAAGCTAAAACAGTGCTACGCAATGCGCGCAGAGATGCGAACGACCAAATAAAAAAAATGCAAAAAGACGGACTGGCAGAAGATGAAGCAAAATCTCTCGAGGGCGATATCCAAAAGCTTACCGAGAAGTTCATTAAGCAAGTAGACTCGATTGCAGAAGAAAAAGAGAGAGAAATTATGACGATCTAGTATTTCACTCCTCCTCTCCATTCTAAGAAGGCGGAGTGCAAGAGCGAAATTCTGGGACAGGGTACGTGCCCTGTCCGTTTTTGTTTAAAAAGATCCTTTGACCGCCTATGATAACAACCAAGATCCGTATTGCCGCCGTCTCTTATCTTAATACCCTCCCCTTCGTCTATGGTTTGCAACAGCATCCTCTTGCAACCGAGATCACACTTACATTAGCCGTCCCCTCGGTATGTGCTCGTCTATTACACGAGAAGAAGGTAGATCTTGCTCTTCTCCCCAGTGGCGCACTCACTACGAGGCCAAACTCCACTGAGATCTTCACTAAATTTTGTATTGGTGCGAGAAAGCAAGTTGATTCCGTCTGCATTTTTGCGCAAACTCCTATACAATGCATACAACGCCTGTACCTAGATCCCGACTCGCGCACCTCGGTACTCCTTGCACAGGTTCTCATTTCGAAATATTGGAATCTCCACCCACAAATACTTCCACTCTCTCCCCAGATTCTCACGCGAGGAATTGGAATTAACGAAGCCGTACTACTTATCGGCGACAAAGTCTTCGAAAAACGAACTGAATTTACGTATAGCTACGATCTGGCTACGGCTTGGTTCGAATATACCCATCTCCCCTTTGTTTTCGCTATCTGGGCAACTACACTCTCTCTACCCAAAGACTTCATACTACTCTTTCAGCAGGCTCTCGAATATGGCATCGAACATATACCAGAAGCCCTAGCGACAAGTCCACTCCCCTACAATATTACCCACGCACAGGCACTCGAATACCTGCGCCATCGCATAGACTACTCCTTCGATCGCGAAAAGCACATCGCACTCGAACGTTTTTTGCACGAGGTAAAACAACTTTCTGCCCACTCACTCAACTGATAATACAAATAAACATGGTTACGATCTACTACAAAAGTCACGCGAGTATTGTTAGCGAAGTAGACGAAGAGATCCTCTCACAAATCGATTACGAAGACCTCCTCTGGGTCGACCTCATGGAAGCTACAGAACACGAAGAAGAGCGCATAGAAGAGTTCTTTGGTGTTAGTATTCAAACTAGGCAACAAACCGAAGAGATCGAAAGCTCCTCTCGCTATTCCGAGACTGAATCGCTCATCATCGCAAACTCGAGCTTCCTGATCCCCTCTACCGAAACCTATTTTAGCGAACCGACCTCCTTTCAGCTCAAGGATGGAATTCTTATTTCCACTCGTAACCGCGAGCTCCGCTCCTTCGGCGATACACAACGCAAGCTAGCACATAATCCGAAAGCCTATAATACGGGCTACCACATTTTTGTCGCTCTCTTCGAAACTCGAATCGATATGGATGCGGATATGCTCGAGAGCATTGCACGCAGCATCACACAACTTAGTCGTCGTATCAATCTTGCTAAGCCTGAAGATATCGACCAAAAAGTGATTCTTGAGATCAATACGCTACAAGAGAATACTATGCTCATCCGCGAGAATATCGTCGATAAACAACGAATCCTCAGTGGCGTTCTTAAAAGTGAACGCTTCCCACGCGATCTCTCCCCTAAACTCGAAGTTATGATTAAAGACACGAATTCCCTCGTGAACCATGCTGATTTCAGTTTCGATCGTCTCGATTATCTCCAGGATACCTTCCTCGGTCTTGCGAATATTCACCTCAACAAGATTACTAAGACTTTCACCGTCGTCTCCGTTATTTTCATGCCTCCTACTCTCATTGCTTCCATCTACGGAATGAACTTTGCCATTATGCCCGAGATCAATTGGAAACTCGGTTACCCTTTCGCTATCTTCGTAATGATTCTCTCCTCGGCCACTACACTCATTATTTTCCGACTCAAAAAACTCTTATAACATGAATACACTGACTCGGTTTCTTCTCTTCGCCTTCATCTCTTTCTATATACTATTCCTCACTCCTACACTACTCGCGGCAGCCACCAATACGGCGATAGCTACTCAGAGTACTGAACTAACAACAACGGCAACGCAACCCATCTCGATCGCACACAAAGCGCTAGCCACTCTACTCATCGTCTTCATCGTCGGTGGCTTCTTTTTCGAGATGCAAACTCCCGGCGTAGGTGTCTCGTTTGTTATTGCAATAGTTGCTGCAATCCTCTTCTTTACCATCTTCTATTTCAAGGATACTGTAGAACACATTGATGTCATTCTTTTTGCTATTGGGCTTCTACTTATCCTACTCGAAATTTTCGTTATTCCAGGATTCGGACTCGCTGGGATACTCGGCCTCATTTGTACCATTGCAGGGCTTGCCCTCGCACTCATAGACAATACCACTCTTCATACACTCAATGCTGATTCGTTGCACAGCTTACTTATAGCACTCGCACTTGTCGTTATTGGACTCACTATCGGAATTTTTGGAAGTATGCTACTTAGCCACTACCTTACTACCTCAAAACGTACGCCAGCTATGGCGCTTCATAAAGAAATGAAAACAACCGATGGCTATATCGGAGTTGTACAACTACCAGAGACTCTCATCGGCGCTACTGGAGAAGCCGAAACAATTTTGCGCCCTGCTGGAAAGGTCTCGATTAACAGTACAATTTACGATGCTATTTCTACGGGCGAATTGATAGCTAAAGGTGTACGCATTGTCGTCATAAAAATCGAAAACAACCAACTCTACGTAGCACCGATATAAAATCCCTTAGTTCGCACGAAAAAATGTGGTAATTAGACCCCCGCTTTCTTCCCCCAAAGCGAAATTTGAAGACGCGGAGAAAACATGAATCCATGTTTAATGGCGAACTCTAGTGCTAAGGGGGTGGTCTGTGCAAGAAGTTGTTCCGTATCGCCGAGTGGCATCAACAAAACCGTATCCGATGCTCGTAAATGCAGCTGCTCCACGAAATTAAGTAAAGCTCGTTCGTCTTCTCGTTTACCGACAACAAATTTAAACTGTACCTTCGCAGCTATTGGAAGCGAGAGAAGCCATGAATTTAATATCTCGCAATAGCTCTCTCTTGTCTGACGAAAGGGGGGTAAAAAAGGAAGTGTAAGTTTGGGCGAAAAGCTCCACAAATCTACATAAGGAAGTAGTGAGGGGGTATAAAGAGAGCCATTGCTTTCTATGGTCACATGAAAATACGGAATCTCCAAACGAAGCCGCTCTAAAAAGTAGTTCAGTGCTTGAGATTGTAATAGAGGCTCGCCTCCTGTAATCACCAAATGTCGAATCACTCCTCGCTGGCTATTTATCTCTTCCAGAAGACTTTCTGCCGATCTCCACGTTCCGTTCTTCTTGTTCAGTGCATACTCCGTATCGCATGCTACGATCGCTCCGTTCTCGCACTGCCAACGACAATGCATATTACATCCTGCAAGTCTTAAAAACAAACTTGGCGTTCCTGCCAATATTCCCTCGCCTTGAATTGTACCAGCAAAAGGGAAATGAAGTGCACTACGATGACTAGTCTTATCGAGGAGTGGGAAAAGTCCGTCGGAAGAGAGTAGTAATTGATGCATCTACTCCTAGAGTAGTGGATCTTTAAATCCCACTTGTGCAAAGGCTCTTGCTCGCAAAAGACAACTATCGCACTTTCCGCAAGGTCTACTCGCTCCTTCATAGCAAGACCATGTATGTGCATAATCCACATTGAGCTCTTTACCTATCAATAGCTCCTGTGCCTTCGTAGTATGAAGAAATGGCGCCACAATCTCAATGGGTCTGCCTCCTGTCGTTTTACGCTCTGTTCCTTGGTTTATCGCGGTTTGCATCGCTTGCACGAAAGTTGCACGACAATCTACATAACCAGAATAATCTGCCTCGCTAATCCCTATATATATATAACTCGCTCCCACACTCTCCGCAATAGAAGCGGCAATAGATAGAAACACCATATTACGAGCAGGTACATAAGTGTTAGGAGTAGATGTCCTAGCAACATTGCCTGTCTCAATCGTTGTTTGTGTATTCGTGATTGAAGATATATCCCAAGATGTAAATGACAGATCTACCTCATAATGCCGTTTTACATTGAGTTTTTTTACTTGCCAACGAGCACATTCCAGCTCGCGATCGTGTCGCTGACCATAGAGAAAAGAGAGTGCATAGAGCTCCAATCCCTTACTGTGAGCTAGATAGAGTGCTGTTGTGGAATCTAGCCCTCCCGAGAGTAATACCACTGCTTTTTCTTGCATACTTATCCGTTTTGCGAGGCGTGAAGCAACTCTCGTGCATTCTCTAGCGAGACCTCGGTAACCTGCTCCCCACTTAGTAGTTTTGCTATTTCTGAAACGCGTTCCTCCGCTGTCAACAGGCGGATATTAGAAACCGTCTCGCCCGTAGCAGAGTGTGTTTTATAGACGAAGAAATGATGAGTTCCATGTGCTGCTATCTGTGGAAGATGCGTGATATTAATCACTTGTAACTCTGCTGCCATGCTCTGTAACATTCTACCCATTTGAGCAGCAACGATGCCCGATACTCCCGTATCGACCTCATCGAAAATTATCGTTGGAAGAGCCCGCGATCGGGCTAATATCGCCTTTAGACATAGCATTACGCGAGCAATTTCGCCTCCTGATGCAATGCGGACAAGGGGTTGCGGCTCTAAATTTTTGTGAGCGGAGAACTGAAATAAAACTTCCTCTGCTCCCATCTGCGAAAGCTCGTCTAGTGGAGTAAGTTTCACCTCAAATCGAGCTTCAGGAATTCCAAGTTGCGCTAGTTTTGTTTCTACCTGAATAGCCAGCTCCGTCGCATTCTCCTTCCGCCTTGCTGTAAGCTGTACTGCGAGTGCATAGAGATCCTTTTCTAGATCTGCACGCTTTTGTTCGAGTTCTTTCAATTCGAAATCGAATTCGTCAATACCCTCTAACTTTTTCTTTGTCTCTTCGCACAGAGTAATAAGGGCATCTGAAGTCTCACATCTGTATTTTTTCTGAAGATGATGTAGCAAACTTAGCCGCTCCTCCACTTGCAATAATTCCTGATTATTCTCAGGTAAGTCTTTCACTTCGTTGGCAAGCTCTTGGGCAAGGTCGTGCAAATCGATGGTTAGATTCTCAAAACGCGACACCAACTGAGCTGCATGGGGATGAAAAGAACTTATACGCCCAAATTTCGTACGAGCCTCCTTTAGCAATGCTAATAGAGCAGTATCGCCATCTCCTTCGAGTACTGCCAGTACAGAGCTATAGGTTTCTACCAACTCTTCGGCATGCGCTAGCGTCTTCTGTCGGATTGCAAGTTGTTCACTCTCCCCCTCTGCAATCTTTGCTTCTTTTAGCTCTTCGTACTGAGTAGAGAGCGCTTCATGCTCTTTGAGATGTTCGTTGTATTCAGATATTTTTTTTTCAATCTCCAGACAAAGTGTATGCCAACGATTGTACCAACTAGCATAATCCGTAACCAACGGTTCGTTTTGTGCAAAGGCATCGAGTACTTGCAACTGAAACGGAGCATCCTGCAAAAGCAGGTTAGCATGTTGCGAATGTATGTCTATGAGACGTTCGGCTAATACCTTAAGCTGAGTTAGATTAACGGGGGTATCGTTCACAAAAGCGCGCGATTTGCCTGCCGAAGTTACTTGTCGACGCACGATAAGTTCGACGGCATAGTCTAAATCGTGCTGTGCAAAAAAATCTTGTAGATTATAAGAAGCGATATCAAACGTCACCTCTACAATACACTGCTCTGCACCCTGTTTAATTGCGGAACTATCCGCACGAGCACCGAGTATCAATCCGAGTGCTCCTAACAAAATCGATTTTCCCGCTCCAGTCTCACCTGTTATGATATTCAGACCTGCGTATAGTTCCAAGTCTAAATGCTCTATGAGTGCATAGTTCTGTATAAAAAGATGCTTTAGCATACTACAACCGGGTAATTTCTACGCAAGAAAGGTGATCAAAGAATGCACGTATCGCAACGACTTATTGCGTATCGTGCTGTTTGAGTAAGTCTTGATATTTCTGAGCATTTACACGGTCGATATCCACCATAATATTCACTGCCTTCGCTTTTTCGGTTGTTGCGGATTTCAAGAAAACGTTAGCGATTTCATCGCGCTTTGCCTCAAGAAAAAGTTGAATTGCCAACATATCTGCGTCTGGACGAGCTCGATACACCTTTTGTATCTCGGTAATCGCTTGTAAAATAGCCTCACGCCCCTCGCTGAGTTTATCTACCATAATATCCAGACCGCGACGATGGTAAGTATACATCGCCCTGCGAAGAGAGCGATACTTATCATTCATCATATTCTCCACTATCCAATACCGATTCTTCTTCGAGCTCTCATAAGCCTTCCAACCACGTTCTGTCGCATTCTGCGCATTGTTTACCACTTGTTGAGCCTTCTCGAAAAACTCTGTACCTCCTAGGGGCGAGAAGGTGTCGTAATCGTAGCCCAAGATTATGTAAACATAAAAAGCAAGGATCGCTGTGAGGTTATTCTGATGAGCAGCTTCGTTAAATTCAAGCTTCTCGTTCTCTATATACGTAAATTGGATATTCTGATCTAGGAAATTTAAAATAGGCGTATTATACGAAGTCCCAAAAACAGGGCGACGGAGCTGAAGATTCATTGTCCCTTTATACTCATCGCCGCTTTGTTCGTTGAGTGTTAGAATTAGCGTGCATTCTATACGTTCGTTCTCTGCATATTTGTGTTGAGTCCAAGGAGTATTATTTAGAAACTCATAGACAGCAGTCTGAAGTGTATTAAAGACATTGCGATTAGTTCCTTGAATCTTTTGCGAATTCAGCTGGAACGAACACTTGAGCTCCTGTGCTCCAAGTTTTGTGAAAATGAGGAATGAGACGAGTAAATACAATACAGCGCGAAGTTTCATTGCTAGAGTGTTAGCATTTTAGCGACATGGACTGCAATGGCTTGTGCGAGCTCCGTCTTTAATTCCAAGGGACGAGCCTCTGTACGACCATCGGCATAAACGAATGTAGTCTTATTAGTTGCTGTGCAAAAACCTGCCCCCTTGTCTGCTAAAGTATTGAGGATGCAGAGATCCATATTTTTGCTCTTGAGTTTGCGTCTCGCATTCTCAAGTCCATCGCCCGTCTCGAGAGCAAAACCTACTAAAATTTGTTTTGCTCTCTTCTGTGCCCCAAGTGTTCGTGCTATATCGGGACAAGCAGTCAATTCGAGTGACAATGTTTGTTCTTTGTGTGGGATTTTTTGTGAGGCGACCTCCTTCGGCGTATAATCTGCAACCGCAGCAGCCATTATTGCACAATCCATCTCCTGCCAACGCTCAGTGCATTCCACATACATCTCCTGTGCACTCACTACATCAATGCAATGTATATTTGCGAGCGAGCGCGGACGGTCGTTACCCGGTCCCGAGATGCAAAAAACCTCTGCGCCTAAAAGCGCAAACGATTCTGCTATCGCCGCACCCATTTTCCCACTCGAATGGTTCGATATAAAACGCACAGGATCTATTGCCTCGCGCGTAGGACCAGAGGTTACAAGAATTTTCTTTCCTCGCAAAACACCCTCTTCTGCAAAAAGACTTAACACTGCGTTAACTATATCTTCTGGCTCAGCCATTCGTCCTTTGCCCTCAAGACCACTCGCTAAAAAGCCCTCATTGGGGGCAATAATACGGACACCATGCGCTACAATCTTTTTGAGATTCTCCTGTATCGTACTGTGTGCAAACATAGCTAGATCCATGGCTGGTGCAACAAGCACCTGACCTCGCATCGATAGATAGGTGGTAAGCAAAAGATTGTCTGCTATCCCATTCGCCATCTTTCCCAGCGTATTAGCTGTAAGCGGAGCGATAAGCATAAGATCCGCCCACTCGCCAAGTGCTACATGACTATGCCAAGCCCCATTCGTCGGATCGAAGAGATCTGTACAGACTGCGTTATTCGAAAGCGTGGCAAAGGTAAGAGGTGCGACAAATTTTTGTGCCATAGCCGTCATGACTACTCGAACCTCTGCATTTTGCTTTACCAAAGCTCTGACAAGCATAGCCGTCTTATAAGCCGCTATACCTCCAGTTACTCCAACAAGAATATGCTTGCCAGCAAGCATCCGTGGCACGTTATGACTATTCGTTATCTTGCGCTGCTACTTCAGGCGCTTTCTCTACAGTATTCGAGATTACAAGTCTATCTGTCAAAAACTCTTGCAATGCCAACAATACGGGTTTAGGGAGACGTTCGTACTGACGACTTATCTCTATCTGTTCCTCGTTCCTAAATTCTTCCTTCTCTGGATTATCATCCGAAGTATAAGTGAATGTTGCTAGCTTATCATTTAGCTCTTGTTTCAATTCTTCACTAATATTATCAGCTTGCTGTGCAATAGCTACTGTGGTGGCATAAATATTACCCGTTGGCTTAGCGAGATCCATCACATTTTGGGTCTTCGTGTCAGAGGGGGCTCCCATCCGACGATACGTTTGGAGTTTATCCATGAACTAAAGATATTATTCGTTTATCTTCGACATCGCAAACCCTTACATTAGGGTTTGCGGAGTTTCTCTGGTATGATAGACATATCTGGAGTATAACCCAAGTATGCCATAGAACGTAAATAGTAGTCCAGCACCTCTTTTGCATTCTTCGAATCTGCAAATTCACTAATATACGAGAGAGCCTCGTCTACCGTTTTCTGATACCTCTCACGCCGCTTACTCTCTATACTGTTGAGGGCAAAAAGGTAGTTACTCTTCACGAGTAGGTAATACTGCTCCTCGCGGTAAGGCGATACAGGGTACTTTTCCAAACTATGTTTGAAGGCATAGACTGCCGCCTTGTACATATCCATTTTGTAATACAAACGCGCGGCTTCGTATTCTTTACGGAGGAGTTTTTCGTACAGATTTTTGAGATACGTATCCACCTCTTTAAGACGCTCACTCTGCGGGTAGGTTTGCTTAAATGTCTGGAATGCGGCAATGGCCTTCGTGGTATAATCCTGATCTAAGGCAGGTCTGGGCGATACTAAATAGTTGCAGTAGGCCGACATGAACGAAGATTCTTCTAGGAACGGACTCCGAGGATAGTTTGTCATCAATTGTTCAAAGCTATAACCTGCTAGGGAGTATTCCGCATTCTCGAAATAGCATTTTGCTAAATAATAGCTCGCAGAATCAGCACGTTGTGTAGCTCGGGACATCGGAACCACGCGCTCAAGAAGTTCTTTTGCCTTATTGTATTTCCTCTTCTCGTAATACTGCATTGCAACCTTGTACTGCAACTCTGTATTCGTGCTCTTGAGCAGTTTGTCGTACGAATTGCAACCCATACAAAGTGGTAATAAAAACAAAGCGAGTGCTATATAACCCAATAAACGCATACTACAAACCAGCGATTCGTTTCAACTAATTACGAACAAAGTTACAGTTTATTACATAGAAAAAGCGCAACTCATTCCCTCATAGCCTAATAAGGAAAACAAAAAGAGCTCGTACATCTTCAAAAGTATGTAGAGCTCTTATTACAAAATTGCGTTAAGATGACGCACTACGATCTCTAAACGACAGTCCTAGTTATATATAGAGAAATGTGCTTCTTTATTTTATCATAGAGGGATTAATACACAAAACGGGCAAACCCAGCGAGTTTGAGAGGAGTTGTTGATCGGTCGAATTTACCATTGGTTTCAAGACCTGTGTAAGCATGATGAGTAGCATATCAACATCGTTCTCTTTTGCAAAATCGATCAGATGGTCTTTAAAATTCTCCGTTTTCTCCGCGGGGATCACTGTATAACTAATATTATTGACATCAAACACCTCTGTCATCGTAAGGAGATTTCCATCGCGACGCGAAGCCAACAACGTATCATTGCAAGGTTCTATGAGTACATAAATATGCGAGCCGTAGCGCTTTGCATTACGAATCGCCCATTCAAACTTACCTTTCTCTACACTTTGTGCTCCTAGTGGCATTAAAATTCGACCGAAAGGATTCGTATCACGCGGCGGATTTTGTACGACCAAAAATGGGATGTTCGAGTCTATTACTACTCGCACGGCCTTCGAGGCAAAAAGCTTCGCTACTCCCTTCGTTTCATGTATCCCCATGATAATCAGCTCTGCATGTACTTCTTCAGCATAACCTGGTATCTCATCCGAGATACTCCCCTTACACACCACTGGCCTTACCTTCACCCCCTCTGTCGTATAACGTGCGGCTATTTGCCCTAATTGTTCCTCTATTCCCGAACTTGCAGGTAACTTCTCTACAACATGCAATAAATGGACATCAAGAACTGAATGAAACTGCTTTAGCCGCTCTACATAGAGAAAAGCAATATCTACAACTGGGGTGAAATCACAAGGGACTACGACTAACATCTTTGTGTTTATTTGTTTCTCCAGAAAAGCTAAAACTTCCGACCATTCAAACTCTGGAATAGGGCGCGAACTGCAGGATGAATACGTCCAATCTTACGCTCGCACTGTAAGAGCAACTCCTCTGCTCGCGATAAGTGTGCCTCAATAGCAGCAATACTCTGCTCGCGTATCGATAATGCCTCATACAAACGCAGCACCTCCGCTATCTTCTCAGCTCGCTGCTCCTGTCCTAGTTGCTTATATCCCTCCCATTGTTCTCGTTGTGAGTCCGAAGCCTGTGTTTGTGCTAATACAGAAAGGTACGTTTGTTTGTTGGTTACAATATCGTCGCCACACTCCTTACCAAATTCCTCTGTACTGCCATACACATCTAAAAAATCGTCTTGTAGCTGGAAAGCCACTCCCAACTCGCGAGCAAACTGAGCTAGGAGCTCTTCCGTCTCTTCCGTACAAGATGCTAAACATCCACCTAAGCGCACACTCATCTCCAAGAGAGCTGCTGTCTTATACTCAATCATCTCCATGTAAGCACCGACTTCCACTAGCGACGCATGCTCAAACTCCATATCCCA
Source organism: uncultured Bacteroidia bacterium (assembly GCA_965240855.1). Classification (GTDB taxonomy): domain Bacteria; phylum Bacteroidota; class Bacteroidia; order Bacteroidales; family CAJPTX01; genus Bacteroides_D. Next base: position 25,005 of record CBDEMG010000001.1, read on the forward strand.
CTGCTGTCCTTTACACACTCGTAGTGCTCCTTCGTTAAAACGTTGTAGCAAGGCGGGGAGTTTTTCACTTGGAGCTTTTGCTAACTGAGTATAGGCTACAATACTCATCGCATCGCCCGAGAGTATTGCAGTATTCGCATCCCAATTTGCCCAAACCGTAGCGCGTCCACGACGTATGCGAGAGTTATCCATCAAATCGTCGTGAAGAAGTGTGAAATTGTGGAAGATTTCTATAGCCAGTGCTACTGGCATGGCTGATGCCAAATCAGCTCTTAAGGGCGAGAGCCAATCGTAAACTGCGAGGCAGAGCACAGGACGGATACGCTTCCCACCACTCTCTAGAGTATACCATATGGGAGTAAACAATTCCTGCGGACGCTCTTTGTACGTCAACGCCTTCAACGCATACTCAATTTCCGTGCGTAACTCATCTAACGAATTACCCATTTCTCTCCCTTTACAGCCTATAACAAAAGTAACTAATATTTCTAACTACTATAAACAAAAAAAGTCGCACTCTACATAATGCAGAGTACGACTTACCTTCGAGCGGAAAACGGGACTCGAACCCGCGACCCTCAGCTTGGGAAGCTGATGCTCTACCAACTGAGCTACTTCCGCCTTGCGCTATCCTTCGATACAAAGGTATATAAAAGTTCTTATTCTAAACGATAACCTATTTCTAACTCAATCTGCGAGAGCAGCGCCGTGCGTCGCTTTAGAAAGTCCGTCCAAGTAGAGCTACTGGTTTGCGTTGGAGTATGTTCGCACATCTTCCTATAGCGCTCTATTGACTCAACCAAACTCCTCGTTTTACCATCAAACCAAACCTCAATGAGGCGCTCCCAGATATACTTCCGTGCAACGATATTGGGTTGTATCAAATCTGCCTCATAAAAACGATAGTCGCGCAATTCGTCTTGCATAATCTCGTACGAGGGGAAGTAGTATACCTCCTTCGCACTATTTACCAATTGTTGGGTTGCCAATAAGAGTGTCGCTTTACTTACAGAATTATCCAGCATCCCATCGCGCAGATGACGTACGGGACTCACTGTTAACAAGACCTTCAAACTCGGATTTATACTTCGCAACTGTTGCAACAACCGCTGGTAAGCACTTACTATCTCTCCCACTGAGAGCAACTCCCTTTTAAACTCCTGTGCTGGGAAACGATGACAGTTGGCCACTACACCCCCCTCTGCAACCGTACGGTACACCCAAGCCGTCCCCCATGTTAGGATAAACCATTTCGCTTTTGTCAAATACTCACACAGACTGCTATTCGCACTTACTATCTTCGCACGGGCTTCCGCAATCGTGCTGCCAGTGAGTCGCCCATGATAGTCCAATGAAACCCAACGCTCCTCTTGTTTACACAAGTTAGGGGTATATGTCTTATCAAAAGCATGTTCTATACACAGTGCTATACTTAATGGATTAAAAAGTACGCCATGCGAATTAACCAATATCCTAAATCCCGCATTATGGAAAACCTCGCCCATCCGATCGGCAAAGCACGAGCCCATCGTTACCAACTTATCTGCATGCGTTAGCAAAGGGAGTTTCTCGGTTGCTACTCGAGTATAAAACTCCATGCTTTCACCTTGTTTTTTTATTACTCAAAACAATTCGTACAGTCGGAGTGGGCATCCGAGCAACTATCGTACTCTATTTGCAAAGTCGTATGGGTTATTTTGTACCTCTGGCGCAACCGTTCTACCAACTCCTCGCGCAAGAGACCGGCATCGCTCACCGTTATATCCTTCGAGACAAAAATATGCGCCTCGAGATGCAAATGTTCGTCATCCAAACGCCACAAGTGGAGATGATGCACATTCTTTATACGAGGATCTGCCTCCAAAAAGGCTTTTACCTCCTCTACCTCCAAACCAGGCGGCGTTCCTTGCATCAAAATATCTACACTCTCCTTGAGTACATGCCACGTATGCCATATTATATAAAGTCCCACAAGCACTGTTATAACAGGATCGAGCCAATAGATTTCGAATAACCAAATAAAAATACCCCCAACGATCACTGCAACAGAGGACAACGTATCGCCCATCAGATGCAAATATGCCGCTTTTACATTGAGGTTTCGTCCCTTCTCATTATGCAATATAACCACGGAAATTACGTTAGCAAGCAATCCCACAACCGCTACGACGAGCATGACGAGCCCCTTAATGGGTTCGGGATCTACAAAACGACGATACGCTTCTACAAACAGATAGAGACAAATTCCTATTAACACCACCGAGTTAAGAAAGGCGGCAAGGATTTCAAACCGACGGAATCCAAAAGTCTTACGAGTCGTGGGTCTACGTTTCGAGATAAGATGCGCCACATAAGCAACAAAAATCGCCGAGGAGTCTGCTAGGTTGTGCAGCGCATCCGATAATAAGGAAAGACTATTAGAGAGAATACCTCCAACAATTTCTACAATCGTAAAGATCAGATTCAATAGCGAGGTCCAGAGTAATCTCACACCCGTTACATCCTTGTAAGAGTGGCTATGCGAATGACCATGATGATGCCCGTGACAATGCGCATGCTCCTGATGCTCCCCATTATGCTCTCCACAACATCCCCCCTCATGCAAATGTTCGTATTCCTCTTCGTGGTGTTCCATAATTAAGCCATACTTTATTAAGAACCTTTCTACAAATATAGAAAAGATTCGATGGACTACGGTTCGAGAATTTCGTAGATGATTTGTGCGACCTTCTTACTAAAGCCACTCGATACTACTTGTTGTCCCCCGTAAGTCTCTATCACTATATCAGCAAAGATTATATGCGATCGTATTCGTACACTGGCAATCGAAGCTCGAGGTATTGTGACAGAATCGTATCCTATCACCGCACCCTTATAACAACGTACGAGGTCATTTTCTATCTCTATCCGATCGGGGAAAAGGGTGTTGTTCTGCGACCAGCGACTAGCCGAAAAGAGCATCTATATTGTTGCTAGTTGTATGGTTACAACAATCAGTACAATAAGGTAGAAGAAAAACGCTGGTATTGCAATGAGTAGTGAAACCAGCGTAAACGAGAGCAGATTAAACAAAAATTTGTTCGTCTGTTCAAAAGAGGTCCCCTCAAAAAGACTATTCCTCCAAACCGCAAGAAATGGAACTTTTATTAAACCCAAAGTTAAAACCACAATAAGTGCTGCCTTTTGCTTCTCTTTTAAACGTTCGTAGCGTGTCATGATAACTAATATTTATCCGTTAACGATTTATCTAGCTCTTGCTTTATGCAAACTGTCTAGCTCTTCGGCAATTTCGCAGAGGACTTCGTTTCGTCTATCATACGTATTAAGAAAGATACGTAACCAAAAAGAATTAAAATCCCGTCTTTCATCTATCAAGCTCGCATAATAGCCATGCAAGTCCAATATCGCAGCAGCAAAAGACCGATCGAATTCATAATCCGAATAGGAAATGAAATGATGTATATCAGCCTCCGAGTCTTCAATGCATGCGCTATACCTCCTATCCGAGAGCGCTGCTTCTAAAAGATGCTTGTAAGCATTATAAGCTGTTCTCACTTCTGAGGACAACAGATACGCTAAAGCACAATTAAACTTATCGGAGGGAGACATCTCGTGCGTTCCACTACGATTGTACTTTAGATCTGAAGCATGTTTTAATGCTCGCTCCCAATCCCCTAAATATAAACTGGACTTTAGTAAATGAGACTTATCTCCTAGCTCCATCGCAATGTCATTATACAGCACATACTGCTGGTACTCAATTAACTCTGGGATAGAATTATACAGTTTTTCCTTGAGTCTCTCAGACTCGATTTTCAACTCCTTTTTCTTATTTCCCGAAATCTCATTGTATAAACGATCATAGAGTTGCTCTTTGAATACTTGATACCTATTGAATATATACGGAAGATCGTCTTCATGAAATCTCTTAGATTGTAAAAGCAAATGAACCAGATAAGGATCTTCTCTTAATATCCTATCCGGATTGCTACACAAACGCTCCAGCCGCGCGATCTCCCATCTAGATAAGTCTGCGCTAGTATACCAAGCTCTTTTTTTTCTTAATGCTTCTGGCTCTACATCATAAAACTCGCCTCCTAACTTTACATATCGTTTATTCGCGCTTTCAATATCTTCAGTTATACTATTGGTTGCTGGGCGAAGCGACCGATACGGTTTTATGAATTTAATAGTATTCCTCCAATTGTCATAACGAATTCCCACTAGGATACTCCCAACAACTATCCACAATGGCAAAATAAGATATATGAGCTTTCCTCGCGATTTCGCAGACGAATTGTTAACGAGTTCTATTACTCTGTACTGGATCTCTTGATCCTCGTTATTGCTATTTTCGTTCATTAATGAACTAAAAGAGAAAGAATGCAGAAGATTACCGTCAACAATATTATCCAAAAGAAAGTTAAAACCACTCTTCTACTCTTTTTCCAAGAGATTTTCCCAATCTCAACGTAGGGTAAATGTCGTAGCAACTGTGAAAAGTCATCAGATTCCACGGCAAGAGATTGTTTCGGACGCACATAAGCACGTATTTCCCATACATCGCTAGGTGCGATATTTTTTTTCAATTCCTTCGAGTTTATGAAAAAACGTCCTTTCGAAATGCAACCCGCAGCAATCTGCGTCGGAGCTTCTATGATATACTGGCTATCATCCTTCACAAAACAAAGTACCATAATCCCCACTACCGAGAATGCTACGTTGTGAGGTAATAGCTCTACATGCAAACGAACCACATCTCCAATTTTAGCTTTGACATTTAACTTGTTATTTGCCGTCCAAGCAATTTGCTGGAATTTTTCTAGTGTAAGCGAAGCATTTCGCGCAACATCCTCTACGGCTATTATATTCTCAGAAGCAGCGACTGGAAGCGAGAAATTGTCCACAACGCGCACTATCATCTTTCCCCAATCCTTTGCAGAAGGACGAACCTCAGGAGCGCGCAAGCCTTTCGTCGGATCAAAGGCTTTGAAGAAGAAGTCTCCTATCTCTGCAGGACACTTCTTTAAGTTGTCATGGGCTTTATGTATTTTGCTGAAGAACTCACGCATTGTGCCATGTACGTAGAGTCCTTTTGCTATTTTTTCGGTCGTTGTCGTGCACTCATCATACGGCGCACGACATGTACCCATAAAAGGATGCCATAAAAAGAGGAGCTTATAGATAATGACCGCAAGGCTAAAATGATCCCACGAGGTTGCAAAACACGAAGTTAGCGGATCTGGGGGACTAAATTCGGGCGTACGCGCCGAAGCGGGGAAAAGCACATTACCACCCTCTGCGATTTGAATACTATCTATATCGCAGATCGAGAGCTGACCCTTTCCATTTATAAGGATATTATCCAGCTTCAGATCTACAAAGACGTAATACTTAGTACTATGAGTTACATAAATCGAAAGGCATAGGTTTGCAATGAGCTTAAGACGATTTAACAATCCGTTCGCAGTACGGGGATTAAAACGCGTCCAATCTTGCTGCGTCCAATTCGTCCAAAAATTCTTTTTAGTCGGACTCGGTGGATCCGCGCTCAGAGTCAAGAGAGTTAGCTTAACACTCTTTTCGAAGGCAAGAGACATCACCATCCCAACAAATCTGTTGCTACTATCATATATCGCTGCAACAGGCCAAAGCAACTTCCACATCGGAGCCTCGATCCGACGCGGTTGGTGCGAAACCATGTAGAGTACTTTCCGCTCTAGCTCATCGAGCTTCGTCTTTGTCTTTGCATCCACACTACTGGCCACGGCTTTATGATAGATCTTTGCACAGTAACCACTACCATAGATATTCGAAGTAGTTATTTGAAAGATTGCTCCTTCCCCCCCCCTGCTAAACGGTTCGGGAGCAAGAGTTAACGATACTCCTTTTTCTGTCCTAAACTGACTCATGGCCCAGATGCTTAACCGCTAGGAGTAATGTTCTATCGTCTGGCTCATTCTGTATTTGACTATTCCCTGCCTCCAGATATCGCAACCAATTGTATTGCATTTCTTCGTAAGAGATACCACTGCGCAACATTGCCCTTACACTCGCAGAGAGCTTGTTGAAGACCTCGGGCGACGGACAGTTTGGGTCATAATACTTCTTCGTCGTCTCATCGTACGTGCGACAAAAGAATGTTGCATGTTCCATCCCATCACTCAATAAGCAGACTGCATCAATCGCCGTACGATAAACAGAACTCTCGGGCACAGGAACATTATTTATCGAGCCAAGATTTTCCCACGGACTAGTCAAAAAAAGTGTCTGATTTGCCTCCTCACCCTTATGTGGCTGAAAAAGTGGAATCCACTCATCCTTATTCGCATCATGATACCCTCCTCGACCATCGCCAATATGTGTACACAAAACTCCGTAAGGCGAATAGATAGCCACCATACACGTAGCTGCTAACGACTTTAAATCTAGCTCGTTGCCGAAGGCTAGGATCGCTAACTCTCGTTTCAAACGAATGAATCCCTGACGTGCAGCCATACGCCATACATCATCGCTTGGGAGACAACCTTGCTCTATAAACCGTCCCTGTGTAAGAAAACCTTTGAAAATTAATGGGATAGAACGACAAATATAACGCGAGGCATCTTTCGAATTCGCGGCAGAGCCTGCGCCGTCTGATACGACACAAAGCCCCCAACCAGAGCCGAGATCTTCTGTTGCACAGCAGTCCTGACAAGGCATATCATTCATAATGTGCGATCGTCCTATCTGCGAACCGTACAAAACCGTCCACTCCGTCGGCAAGCTATTCGTCGCTTCCTTTACAGACTGCGGCTCTACTCTCTCACAAATCTCCTCTTGTATTACATTTCCACAATCTTCAGATTGCGTTTCCTCACACTCGTCCATTCCTTTTCTTCCTTGCTTCTCGGTCGTCTCGTCACACTTGTTTGACTTCGTCTTTTGCGACATCTTCTGCATACGTCTTCGTTGCACACGTACGCCACGAATTCCTCCTATCGTATATCCAATACCAGCAAAGAGTATTAATCCTACTACAATCAAGATTTTCCCTATTTCCTCATCGTCCATACTTCCTTTAGTCTCATTCTCATCTTGAGCTTCTCCTCCACTATTATTCTGCTCAGAATTACTATTAGGTTTAGGAGTGTTCTCTTGTATCGTACCGTTCAAATTTCCGTTATCCCCATCTCTTCCTTGAGTTTGTCTTCCTCCATTATTTGGGTCTTGCTTACTATTCGTTGTGGACTCCTCTCTCGTAGTTTGCAAAGTTTTTACATTTATCCTCCGAATACTATCCGTTACCCTCTGAACAATACGATCTCTTAGCTTCCGGGAGATACTATCTCTTAGCCTCGGAATAATAG
>CBDEMG010000002.1:0-8900 GCA_965240855.1 uncultured Bacteroidia bacterium
ATTTTTTTTATTAACTTATTGGGTATCTTGCAATTAAAATTTTCAAAAAAAATGCGCTTACCCTAATTTCTAAGTGCTAGTTTTGCTCTTTTTACTCTAAAATCCCACCTCGCGAGACTACTTATTACAACCTCTATGAAGAAGAAAAGCGAGTAAGTAGAAAATAACACGCCGCAAATCTCCTCACAAGTTATCCCGAATAGGTTAAAAAGATTAACTCTTCGGCGCTTTCTTACGCAAATACAACAATTGCCCCACTTCCAACGCCTCTCCTTCTTTCAATCGATTGCGCTTGTAGATATATTTACTCTTGATTGCATATTTCTGCGAAATAGAATAAACCGTCTCCCCTGCTTCTACCACATGAACCGAATGATTTACCTCCGCCTTTCTACGTTTCGGTTGTATATAAAGCTCCGTACCTGCTGGAGGCAATATTCTTTCCTTCAATTCATTGTATTTAGCCAATTCCCAAGGCAACATCTCCATTGTCTTCGTTAGAGACATGTATGTATCATGCGGCTGCACGACTATGTACTGCACTCGATTACGTTCGTAGATCTGATGCTCCTCACCCATTTTTATTTCGAACTCAGACTCTTTCGCCAACTCTCGCTGTGTCCCTACCGTCGGAGAAAGTATTTCCACCTTTACTCCTGTATCAAACTCCGCGAGTCCCTCCTCTTCTATAATCCGGATAAGATGATCTGCATACTTCGGATCTGTCGCATAGCCAGCTTTTTTCAAACCTTTTGCCCAAGCCTTGTAATCCGTTGGCTCTAGATCAAACAAAAAAGCATAACGACGTGCCCCCCTTAAAAACAGAGAATGATCTTCAAACGAATGGCTTGCATTCTTATACACTCGAAAACACTCCCCCCTCGCATCATCATCCTGATACATTTTCTTTCCACGCCAGCTCTTATGACACTTAATCCCAAAATGATTGTTCCCATCCACTGCTAAACGACTCAAGCCGTTACGACTCTCCAACATGCCCTGTGCCAAAGTGATACTCGCTGGCACTCCATAAAGCTTCATCTGCTCAACTGCCATATCCTTGTACGTATCACGATAAGAGGCTCTCTGTTCTTTCAATTTCGCTTGAGAAAAGACCAGATTAGGACTTATACACAAAAAAACGACTAGGAGAAAAACTACACTTCTCCTAGCCGTATCAGAACCACTAAACATCTAACTAAAAATCTTACTCCAAAAAGTATTCTCACTAAGCATCCACTGCTATCACTTCTCGTATCTCTGGGGCATGTTGCTTTATAGCCTCTACTACACCATTTCGCAGGGTCATCGAACTGTAAGGACACGTCCCACAAGTTCCTATGAATCGAACTCGAACCACCATATCCTCTGTCACACTCTCCAACTCCAAATCGCCTCCATCACTCTGCATATACGGACGTATCGAGGCTATCGCCGCCTCTATCTTATCCATCAACTCCTTCGATACCATTACTTTTACTCTCCCTTTTAGTTATGCTTCATAATCAAGACTAGGAGTCCTCTACCTCATGCAAAACTGTACTCGCAATAGAGGCGAATATCGCACTTACCACTCCATTCCCCGCAGCCAAGGGACATCCTGTATCCCCCCCCTCTCGTAACGCTTGCGTTATCGGAATCTCACCCAACAACGGAATTCCTAATTCCTCTGCTAGTGCCTTTGCTCCTCCTTTGCCAAAAATATACTGACGCGTACCATCCTCCATCTCTAACCACGACATATTCTCTACCAATCCCACTATCGGAACACTTATTTCTGGATTCGAGAACAAACTCAATGCCTTCTGTGCATCCGCTAGTGCAACTCGCTGAGGAGTACTCACTATTATCGCACCCGATAATGTAAACTCCTGCGTTATAGTTAGATGAATATCACTCGTACCCGGAGGCATGTCTATCAACAAATAATCCAACTCTTCCCACAACCCCATATGGATAATCTGTTTCAATGCATTCGATGCCATCGGACCACGCCATACCAATGCATCTGTGCTCGCAACAAAGAATGCCATCGAAAGCATCTTTACTCCATACGCCTCTACAGGGATTATGATATCCTCCCCATCACGATTATCTACCGTAGGACGATCATCCTCTACTCCAAGCATCAATGGAACACTCGGCCCGAATACGTCCGCATCCAAGATCCCCACTTTCAACCCCTTCCGCGCAAGAGCTACTGCCAAATTCACTGTTACTGTAGATTTACCTACACCCCCCTTGCCCGAGGCTACTGCCAAAACATGCTTTATACCCTTTATCCCACCTATACGTGGCGGCAAATCTTTCGCTACCTCCTCCCTACGTTCTGGTATTTGCAAAGTCGCTTCGACACCAACCTCTGGATAAGCCTCCGAGACCAATCGCCGAGCCTGTCGCATCAGCGTTGTTCCAAAAGGATCATTCGGACTCAAAGGACGTACCGTAAAATGTATACCCGTACCATCGATAAGTACGTCACTTATCAAGCCTAAAGTCACGATATCTTGTTTCTTCTCAGGATGCGTTAAACCACGTAATATCGACAATACCGACTCTTCACTCAGCTTCTGAGACATCACTCCCCTACTTACCGTTTTCTACGTTTAACTGCGCACTGCTATAGCCTCAATCTCTACCATCACTCCCAAGGGTAAGCGTACTACACCAAAAGCTGCACGAGCTGGCATATCCTGCGTAAAGAATTTTGCATATACGCCATTCATCGGTACAAAATTGTCCATATCCGTTAGCAAACATGTAGTCTTAACTACGTTTGAATAATCAAGACCTGCCTCTTTCAATATCGCGCCTATATTCTTCAACACCTGCTCCGTTTGCGCCTCAATCCCTCCCTCTACAACCTTCCCCACTGCAGGATCTACTGGCACTTGCCCCGATATATACAACGTGTCACCTACCATTACCGCTTGGCTATAAGGACCTACTGCTGCAGGAGCATTCTTCGTACTAATTATCTTTTTCATCATCCACTTTTATTTTTATTCAAAACAACTTAGGCAAAGTTAGCCTTTTCGCTTTTAAACAACTTAATCATAGCTCCCCATAAAACTTATGGAATTTTCTTACTCTTTTATTCTCAATCTATATATTCTTTCTTGCAAGAAGATTATTTACCTCCTCTTGATCGATACTCACACTTTTTTATCTAAAACCCTAACTAGTTGCCTCTTCTATTCTCTATCTAATATTTAGACGAAATCTAAGCTATATTAATTTTGTTAAAAATCAAAAACTTATAGTTTTTTTGTTTTAACGTTTACTAACATATTGCATCTTGTTCTAAAATACCTTCTTTTTATATCCTTTCTGCTTTTATTTGCAACAAATATAGGCAGGCATGGCTCGTTATTGCTCTTTTTAATTTTTGCTATCATGAAGGTTCGAATTCTCTTCCGCTACATCTACGGTATATTTTCCCTCTTGCTCATTTCACAAATTATTTTCTCCAATCTTTTGCGTATACGTATGCAAGAGCAAACAGAAAAGGAAGAGATGGGACGAGAAACCCTCGCACTCGGCGAAGAACTCGCCCTCAGCTCACGCCTTCTTACAGAATACGCTCGCAGCTACGCTGTTACGACCGATCCGATCTGGATCTCCAAGTATAACGATGTGCTCGAGGTACGCAATGGCGTCAAGCCTCGCTCAACTGGCGAATGCATAGCTCTTCGCGAACTCTTTAAACGTGTTGGCTGCACCTCTGAAGAACTCGGAAAACTCTCCGAAGCCGAACAACAATCCCTTCAACTTGCAAAACTCGAAGCGCAAGCATTCAAACTTGTAAAAGAAGAAATTAAAAACGCACACGACTCCCTCCTATTCGCCAAGATCACGAAGGCGCAACATCTACTCTACGGAAAAGAATACATCGAACGACAGGCTAGTGTACAAAATCCCATTGCAGATTTCAAAATGCTACTTAATCAGCGCGTTAGCGAATCTGTTCATAATGCCGATAAGCAAAGCTATAGCTACCTCATACTCCTCTCCATCGCTATTCTCATTCTAGCCCTCATTATGATCATCTCCTACCGTATCATTCTCAAGATCTTTTTCGGTTCACTCGGAGGCGAACCCGTCGAAATGCTACACCTCGCAGAAGCCATTGCTAACGGCGATCTTACACACACAACAGACCATAACACAAAAAAGCAAGGGTTGCGGAAAGCCCTTGATATGATGGAACAAAAACTCCATGAAATTGTCAACAACACGGCTCGTGTAGCAGATCGTATCACGCAAACTAGCATCGCCTTCCGCGAAATGTCCTCAAATATTTCTACAGGAGCGAGCGAACAAGCCTCCTCATCCGAAGAAATGGCAGCCACCGCCACAGAAGTCAACGACAATCTCCGTGAGATTATCGCCAAAGCACAAGAAGCTACAAAACTCGGCAACGAAACCATTGAGCACGTACTCGAAAATAAACAACAAGCCGCACAAGCACTACATGCAGCTAAGGAAATTGCCACTGCCATCGCTAAAATTCGAGATATCGCGAATCAAACCAATATCTTAGCGCTTAATGCTGCCGTCGAAGCCGCTCGTGCAGGCGAACACGGACGTGGATTTGCCGTCGTTGCCTCAGAGGTTCGGACTCTTGCCGATGCCTCGAGAACAACATCCGAACAAATTGTCACTCTTGCTAAAGAGTGTGTCGATGCTACCGAAAAAGCTGAAAAATATACCGAAAAGGTCGCTCTCGAAATAGAACGAAATGCAGCACTCTCCTCTCAAGCAGGAGAGGCGCTCGTCTCCATTGGTAAAAGCACCGAAGCAATGGATATTGCCATTCAGCAACTCTCACATGTCACACAAGAAAATGCTACCTCCAGCGAGGATATGGCAACCAGAGCAAACGAATTGGCAGAGAGCACTGTAATGCTTATTCAAAACATCGAATATTTTCGACTCTAACCTCGATATACTCAAGAACAAATTATTGCAATTCATAACCCTCAAAAATTCCCTTTTACCTTATTTTTCTCCTTACTATTAGTAAGGTTACGAGGGTGTTTATGCAATTTTTACTCAATTTAAAATACGACAATTACCTGATTCTAAAATCGTTGTACGTGCGTATATTTATTTTCACTCTTTCTTAACTCTACAAGACTCCTAAAGCCTCACCGCTCTTTCCGATTTGTAATAACTTTCCATCATTAACAAATCAACAGTTATTACAATGAACCTGAAAAAACTTTTCCGCTATATCTACATCGTATTTGCCATCCTGATCGCCATCGAAATTATCTTCACAAATCTCCTACTCGCTAGCCTTGAAAAGCAAAAAACAATCCTCATAAAAAACGAACAAACCGCTGCGCTTGGCAACGAACTTACTCTCAGTTCTCGCTTACTTACCGAATATGCGAGAACTTATGTCGTAACGGGCAATAGCTCTTGGAAAGACAAATACCAGAATATCCTAGACATACGGAACGGCATTAAAGCCGATCGGAGTGGATCGAAAATATCCTTTCAAACGCTTACACAACAAGCAGGATGTACTGAAGAAGAATTACAACTGCTCCGTCAATCCGAACAATACTCTCTAACGCTTGCTGAAACGGAAAGACAAGCATTTGCTCTTCTCGAAAAAGAAAAGAACAAATACTCAGACTCTACAACAAACCGCGAAGACCATCGTCTCAGAGATAGCGCCATAGACTTACTCTACAACAACTCCTACCAACAACAACGCGAAAATATACTCTCGCCCGTCGATAGATTCACAGATCTACTCAACCAACGAATTAACCACGAAAACGAAAATGCTATTCAAAACAGCTTAAACTATCTATTCGTACTCCTTGCTGCAGGCATACTTACTATCATCATCTACGTCATCATTATCCGTACCGTAAAAAAAGCTCTCGGAGGAGAACTCGCGACAATGATCGAACTCGCAATCTCCATCGCCAACGGAAATCTCTCTATACAAAGCCTATCTTCTAAGAAAAAACAAGGGTTACAATTGGCTCTTGAAAAAATGACGTCCAAACTCCACGAGATTATTCTAAACTCCTCCGATATTGCAGGTAATCTCTCCCACTCAAGCCAAATTTTCAATAGTATGGCTTCCAGCCTCTCCGAGGGAACAAATATACAAGCAGCTGCTGCCGAAGAGCTGACTTCCACTGCAGATCTTGTCGCCTCTAACCTACAAAACGTTATTCTCCAATCGCAACACGCAGCAGAAATCGGACACGAAACCAGCAAACAAGTCTCTCAAAATAAAGAACAGGCCGCAAAAGCACTCGAGGCTGCAAAAAACATTGAACTTGCGATCGAGCAAATAAAAAACATCGCGAATCAAACCAATATCCTCGCGCTCAATGCTGCAGTAGAAGCAGCTCGTGCGGGAGAATACGGACGTGGATTCGCTGTCGTTGCTAAGGAGGTTCGTACTCTTGCTGATGCTTCGCGCAGCACGTCCGAACAAATTATTACACTCTCGCACCAATGCGTAGCAGCTGCCAAAGAAGCAGAGGCACAAACCGAGAACGTCGCCGAAGGTATTGCGCGGAATGTTGCTATCGCTACTGAAGCTAGCGAAACGCTCAAAAATATTGGAGAGAGTGCACATTCTATGGTCGCCGAGATTCAAAATCTTTCACAAATTACCCAGAAAAATGCCGCAGCTAGCGAAGAAATCGCCTCGGCAGCTAGCGAGCTTTCTAACACTGCACACTCCCTACAAAATAGTATGGAATACTTCAAACTATAAACGTCGCTCTAGACTTCTAACTCTATTCCGCAAGTTTTTTTGCGAAATCGTTTTTTCTATCCAATTCATTTACACTCTATTCTACTTCTAGAGCTATCCTACAAAAAAGCAATAAGACTTTGTACAAATACGTTCTTTGTCTGAAGTTTTAACTTTTCGATTTCTATTATGACACTAAAAAAGTTCTTCTTGTACTTCGCAGCCCTCATTACATCTTCTCTCCTTTTTAGCTCGAAAATATTCGCACAGGTTAATATCAACGAACTTGATGGGCGACGTGCCGAAGCTAACGGAACTAAGCACAATATCCTTCACCCTGCAGTTCCCCTCCTTACTATCGCACCAGATTCTCGCTCGTCCGCTATGGGAGATGCGGGAGTCGCTTCCGAACCCGATGTATTTAGTCAACACTGGAATTCTGCTAAATACGCCCTCATCCCAAAACAATGGGGCGTAGCAATCTCCTACATCCCATGGCTACGAAAACTCACCAACGAAATCAATCTAGCTTACCTTGTTGGCTACTACCGTATCGATAAGATGCAATCCGTGTCCGCTTCCCTACGATACTTCTCTATGGGACAGATGACCTTTACAGACGACCTCGGCAACAAACTCACTACGCACAACCCTAACGAGTTCGCTATCGACATCGCATATTCTCGACTCTTCATAGAGAATTTCGGCGGCGCTGTTGCTTTCCGTGTTATTCGCTCAGATCTTACAGGAGGCTTCTCTCAACAAAATAGCACAGGATCTTCTAGTGCCGGCATGTCCTATGCGGCTGATATCGCTCTATACTACCAAAATAAAATCAAAATGGCGATGCCTGCACAGTATGCCGTCGGACTCACTATTACCAATATCGGTTCTAAACTGTCGTACAACGACGTCTATAAAAATTTCATCCCTATTACCCTACGACTCGGAGGACGCTTCTCGCTAGACATAGACCAGTACAACCGCGTTTCGACCGTACTTGACGCCTCAAAACTTCTCATCCCTACCCCTCCGCAATACGACCGCGACGGGAATATTATAAAAGGTTACTCCCCGAATGTTGCCGTCGTCTCGGGAATGATACAGTCTTTTTACGATGCTCCTGGAGGCGCTGCTGAAGAGTTTAAGGAAATATACTGGGGCATAGGCTTCGAATATTCCTATGCCAAGCAGTTTGCTATACGCACAGGCTACTTCTTCGAACACGAAGACAAGGGTGGACGACAATACTTCACGCTAGGTGCAGGAGTTACCTACAATATTTTCGGGCTAGATGTTTCATACATCATCCCAAGTGCTGGCTTCAATAGTCCCTTAGCCAATACTCTTCGTTTCTCTCTCTCTGTCAATCTAGATCAACAGAAAGGGAACAAAAAGAAACGTAAAGCATAAATAAAACGATGACTCTTCGCATTGGTTCAGGGTACGATGTACACCGCCTCGTTTCCGAACGTCCTCTTATCCTCTGCGGAGTTCATATACCTTACGAAAAAGGCGAAGAGGCTCATTCCGACGGCGACGTCGCATTACATGCTCTGTGTGACGCATTACTGGGAGCGCTCGCACTCGGCGATATCGGTAAACTCTTCCCCGATTCTGATCCTCAATTCAAAAATGTCGACAGTCGTCTTCTACTCAGACACGTCTACTCACTGCTACAGAAGCGAGATTGGAAACTCATCAACTGCGATCTCACTATCCTCCTACAAAGCCCAAAACTACGACCCTATATAGATCTGATGCGCGAAAATATTGCATCAGATCTCTGCTGCAATTCCGAACAGATCAGTATTAAAGCAACAACAACCGAACGACTTGGCTTTGTAGGACGAGGCGATGGCGTGGCAGCAGAGGCTGTTGTACTTGTCGGCCACGGTAGTTACTAGACACCTTGGCATTTCAAAATACAATCTGCGAGAGATATAAAACAATATGCAATTCCAATTTCTTGGGGAGATATACCCTGTCCCTATATAAACTCTTCATTATCATATTTTTTTTTATGCAATAATCGCTTTGCGCACGCATGCTGTCTGCTAAGACCCCAATGTAGGAACGTTGGGCTGAAAAACAGACAGGGCATGCCCTGTCCCTACAAAGACCCATTTATTCTACGGCGGGTGGGTAACCCGCCGCTAAGATAAAC
>CBDEMG010000003.1:0-24783 GCA_965240855.1 uncultured Bacteroidia bacterium
CTGTATTCGCTTTGACTGTCATCGTTACCGTATGTGTGCCTGCTATTCCAGCCTTAGGCTCTACGGTACACCATGTCTCGTCATTACCCGTTACTGTCCAATCGTAGTTACTCTCTACGGTAAAGGTCTTCGTAGACTCTGCTGGAGTAAACGCCGCTACACTTTCCGGATTTACCTTTAGCTCTGGGTTAACAAGCTGCGTTATTTCTACATCCTGTTTTACTCTTGTATGATCTTTCAGCGAATAGATCAGACTTTCATCCTGCAAGGCAAAGGTGATCTTTGTATTACGTTCCGCTCCTTTATTCTTGAAAACCTTTATCTTCACTTGCGTTGTACCAGCATCGCCATAGCCAGGAATTACAACACACCAGTTCATGTCATAACCCGTTGCAACCCATTTGTCAGTACATTCTACCGTTACCAAATCCTCCTTTTCTTCGCCCTCAGCTGCGAATTTATACCCCTTATCGTATGTTACAGACAACGGCGGTTTTCTTTGCCGATGTATCATCACCATCCGCTTTGTCGTTGCGTCATTCGCTAATACAAACGTTAAAGCGTATCTTCTTACATATCCACTATTAGCTGGATCAACCGTTACCTTCACATCTGCACCTGTTTTACCTTGCTTAGGCTCAACCTTCAACCAAGTAGGAAGGGGTGTAGTTTCATCAATTTTCCAATCGTCGGTGCTCGTAATAGAAAATTCCCATTCTCCTCCCTTATATGAGAACCATTGCAACGGCTCAGAGCTTATCTTTAGCTTATCAACTCCGTCACAAATATCATTGCCCGTAATTCCTTCTATATCCATAAAGCTATGAGAATACTGTATAACCCAATTTTTGTCTGTCACAATCTTCCCACTTGTCGAACGAACCAACAATCTGTCCGCAGCATCGTCGCCACCATCTTTTGTTGCTACGGGATATATTATTCCTTTTTCTGTCTCAGTACTCCGATCGGGCAACGAACAATAAAGTGCGTTAAGCGACGAGGTAGAAAATAAATTTCTCTCTATTTGCAACTTTTTGAGTTTCTTGTTTGCACTCACATCAAGATTCGTTAGTTGATTATTATCGCATATCAATTCCGTTAACTCCAAATTCGTGCCCAGCTGCAACGAACGAATCTGATTATTGTCGCATTCTAATACTGCTAATTTCGTATTTTTACTCACATCAAGCGAGGTTAATTGGTTACGGAAACATTTCAGTTTCGTCAGATTTGCATTGTTCTTTAAATCCAAAGCAACCAACCAATTGTTACGACAGCTGAGTTCTGATAAGGCGATATTCTTACTTAGATCTAACGTAGTCAACTGGTTGTCATCGCAATCCAATATCTTCAAAGCCGAATTCGCCTGTATATCTAATGTAGTAAATCGATTCCCCATACAACGCAACTCTTCTAACTTCAGATTTTTGCTGACGTCTAACGTGTTCAAAGCATTTATATCACACATCAAACGTTCCAACACCTCGTTTTGCTTTACATCTAAGAGTCTTAATTGATTATTATGACAAGACAAGTTCTTCAATTGCAAATTTTTACTCACATCTAAGGTTTGTAGCTTATTATTATTGCAAACTAGCTCTACTAACTTCGTACAGCTACTCATATCCAATGTCGTCAACTGATTGAGATAACAAGACAATTCAAACAATTCAGGGTTCGTACTCAAATTCAGCGTACTCAACTGATTGTTAGAACAATACAATCGCTTCAACGCTGGATTCTTACTCGCATCTAATGCAGTGATATTTTGCTTGTTATTCTGACATTCAAATGTACTCACAGCACCATAAACCTTTATCTCAGTTCCTGTTGTTTCGTACTCCTTAGCAAGATGCCCTTTTTCTTCCTGCTCGCCTACAACTCCCGTGACTTTTACCAAATCGTTCCCACTTACCGTGCTAAAAGCCAATTTTATTTTTGCACCCTTCGCCACGGTAA
This sequence comes from uncultured Bacteroidia bacterium, assembly GCA_965240855.1. Taxonomy (GTDB): domain Bacteria; phylum Bacteroidota; class Bacteroidia; order Bacteroidales; family CAJPTX01; genus Bacteroides_D. The sequence goes on from CBDEMG010000003.1 coordinate 1,960, forward strand.
GAGTGATATATTTCTCCGTATCCACCTTCCCCTGAGCATGCACTACTCCTACACCACACGCTAAGCTTAAAATGATAGAGCAAAGAGCTCTCCATACAAATGCGTTTTTCATCATTACAACAATCTCCTTCCTAATTCACAATCGCAAAACTATGCAACCAATCTAGACTCGCCACATTCTCGCTGTTTCAAAAACCAAATTATTTGTTCCATTAATACAACACACTATAAAACAATCTTTTACGATTGTGAAATGGTTATATTTTCGTTCGTTTTTTTTCACTTTCTCTAAGCCAAAAAAATCTTTTGAAAAATATTTACCCTCCCAATGAGAGAGGATGTTCTAAAAAACAAATCACCTTTGAACAGGAACTCATGTTTTCTTCCTTCGATGGTTCGCAAGTCGCACTACTTTCTTATACCTATATTATTCCAAGGAAAAAGCCTATTATCTCACCCTAAACTTCAATTAATGTATCTTTGCTAGAGAGCAATTAGTGTATAAAAGACTATGGGTGTGAACAAAGTAATCCTTCTGGGCTATGTTGGGCAAGATCCCGAGATCCGTTACCTCGAGCGCGGTAAATGCTTTGCAAGACTTCGCCTGGCTACCAACGAATACTATAGCAATGAGCGAGGCGAGACAATCACGCAAACCGAGTGGCATTCGATAGTTTTCTGGGATAAGGCTGCTCAAAACATAGAAAAGTTCGTACACAAAGGCTCACAACTCTACATTGAGGGGAAACTACAAAACCGCTCCTACGAAGATGCTGCAAAAGTGGTACACTATATTACCGAGGTGGTAGCTCGCAACTTTCAGCTCCTTGATAGATCTACCCATCAAAACAGCGAAACAACTATTGAACAGCAAGAGACTCCCAGTACAGTACAACCCCTATCGCTTCAAGACGCCATCAGCGATCCCGTACAACTCACCGAAGCCCCACTCCCCTTCTAACGGCTCTTGGCGATTGTTCTACAGATGGATTCCTCTCTTTTAATTCCTCTTCCGCTTCTTGTTCAATGCTATGCCCCTACGGGGGGCGTGCTCCTTGGACTTTTTATTCTCCTACTCCTTATCGTGGGGTCTGCATTTGTCTCTGGTTCGGAAGCCGCATTCTTCTCACTACATACTACCGAACTCGAACTACTTGAAGCAGATCAAACAAAACACCCACGCTACCGTTTTGCTCTCACTATGCTCAAATCTCAAGAGAGACTACTAGCAACCATCCTCATTGCCAACAATCTCATAAATATCGGTATCGTTATTCTCTCTGCCTATATAACGGATTCTCTTGTCTCATTTGTCGATGCCGAGCTCGAGGGCTTCTTCGTAAAAGTTGTACTGATTACACTTCTGCTCCTCCTCTTTGGCGAAGTACTCCCAAAACAGTTAGGCGCTAGTCGACCACTCCGCTATGTTTATTTTGCCTCGAGACCTCTTTACATCATATACCAACTCCTCAGTCCTTTTGCACGCCTTATGGCCTTCTCTGTGCAGCACATCAATGAGCGCTTTGCTCCACACCTCAACCTCTCAATGGAACAGATCGAGCAGGCAGTCGAACTTACTAAAGTGCACGATAGCTCAATTGATGAGGATTCCCTAATTATACAACGACTTGCACACTACGGACAGATCGAAGTTCGAGAAATTATGCATCCTCGCGTAGATCTCTTTGCACTAGATAACGACACCCCCTATTCCGAGGTGATTCGACAAGTCATTGAAATCGGTTACAGCCGAATTCCCGTCTATAAAGATGCACTCGATACTATCATCGGGGTGCTCTATGTAAAGGATCTCCTCCCCCATATCAAAGAGCCCGATTCTTTCGCATGGCAAACGTTATTACGAAAGGCATATTTCGTTCCCGAGAATAAAAAGATTGACGAACTCTTTGCCGAATTCCAACAAAATAGTATTCATCTAGCCATCGTTGTAGACGAGTATGGAGGCACATGTGGCGTGGTGACTCTCGAAGATATTCTAGAGGAAGTGCTAGGCGAGATCGCAGATGAATCGGATGACAAAGACGAGGTGCTTTATACTCAGATCGATCCTCATCATTATCTCTTTGATGCCAAAATCTCGCTCAATGACTTCTGCAAGGCGCTACAACTCCCCGACGAGACTTTCGATCCCATTCGAGGAGAGGCCGAAACTCTAGCAGGACTCGTACTTGAAAAATTAGAACGCTTCCCCGAACAGGGAGAAGTGCTACAATTTGACAACCTAAAACTCACTATAACGGCCGTAACCAAGCGACGTATCGAAAAAATAAAAGTAGAAATACTCTAACGCCCACTCAATACTAAACACTCTTCCACATGTCAACCTCATACAAGTTCGTACGATTTCTACTCACTCTTACCATCACAACCATACTCCTAGCTAGTCTTCTCGTTAGTTGTGGCGAACAACCTATACCTCGCTCGTATGGTTATCCTCGCTTCGATTTCCCAAAGAAAGAGTATCGCATGGTAGATACGACTCTCCCCTATGCCTTCGAACTCCCCTCCTATGCGCAACTAAAAATCTACCCCGATAGTATGTCTCAAGACATTGAAGTGCCAGAATATAAGGCTACAATATATCTCACCTACTACAACCGCAAGTCTGCACTCGATACGCTAACAGAGAATGCACGAACACTTACGTACAAACACGCCATGCGTGCAGATGCTATCGACGAACAATACTATGAAAACCCCGAGAGAAGAGTCTATGCAATGCTCTACAACGTGGCTGGCGATGTCGCAACTTCCGTACAATTTTACGCCACAGACTCCGTATCGCGCTTCCTACGTGGTACGCTCTATTTCTACTGCGTCCCCAATGCCGATTCGCTCGCTCCTGCAATAGACTTTTTCTCAAAAGATATCGTACACCTCATCGAAACCTTAAGATGGAAAGAATAGTACGCAAATGCCCGAATTCCTGAAAATCAACACTGGCGCTGCAACACTCGCCTTTTGGCATATCACAGAGAACGAAGAGCAACTAAAAGCATTTATCGGCGGCGACTCCTTTCCCACACTTTCGAATTTTCGCGATCCTGCTCGGCGACTCGAATGGCTCGCAACGCGCTGCATCCTCAAAACCCTCGGGATTACAGATCAAGTCCTTTATACGAAACAACGAAAACCCCTCCTTGTGAGTGGGAATGAGCATATCTCCATGTCGCATACATACCCCTATGCAGCCGTCATCACCAATCCGACATCCTTCGTAGGCATCGATATCGAAAAGAAGAACAGACCCTTTAAACGCATCGCCTACCAATTCCTTACACTCGGCGAACTCTCTTGGCTGAATCTCGATAATACGCTGCAACTCGCACTCATCTGGAGTGCAAAGGAGGCTTTTTTCAAAGTCTATAACCGCACAGGACTCAACTCCTTTACAGATCTGGATGTACTCCCCTTCGCTGTACAAAAGAAAAATGGCGCTTTTAGTATGCTCGTACATGCCGATACAAATTTCTTCAAGGCATGGCTCGAATATGCTATCCTCGACGATTTTGTTATCACCTGGGCAGTCTGTCCACCACAACTCTTCAATAACGCTCAACTCGACCCTACAACAACTAACTAGCGCTACTTGAGAACATAGCTTACACAATATTCGTTACCACGGAAAACAGGTTGCGATGGACGAGAACTTTACCCAACGTTTCCTTTCTGCTTTCAATAAGATCGAAGAGCAACTAGCAAAACTAGCACAGAGTACCTCTCATACCCCTTTCATTGCTCTTCTCGATTCACTTGCTAGGGAGCACCCCCTCCTACGGCAATATTATAGCGAACTCACACAATTCGCTCGTCTGCGCAATATTATGGTACACACCCTCCGCGATGGTTACTGTATGGCCACACCACACGAGAATACTGTAAAACTTATCGAGACCATCGCCGAACAACTTAGCAATCCACCCATAGTCGCAGATTTTATGACTCCTCGCCCATTCTTCGTACGGACGACCGAACCTCTTGCTCGTATTGTAGAGGAATTCAAAATCCGCGGTTTTATGCGTTGCCCTGTACTAGACGATAATGGCATCGTAGGGCTCATCTCTGCAAAAAGTATTACGCGCTGGCTAGCCATTGCTGGGTACGACGAGAGTGCAAAATACCTCTCGCTTCAAGCGGCACTCCTACAACCCGTTTCAGCTCTACTCCCCTTTTGTGCCCCAGACGAGTTTGCTATTGTACCCCGAGCTTACACACTCCCCGATGTACTTCAAATGTTTCAGCAAGGAGTAGCTCGCGGTAAATACCTTCAGAGCATCTTGGTTACTGTGGATGGTACGGCACATTCGCCTCTTGTAGGGATTATTGCTCCCTCCGATCTACCCAAACTATACGATCCCTCCTAAAAAAGTGTGTGCCATAAAAAACACCTACTGTATACAAAAATAACTTTGGCAAAGCCCCCTCTAGCAAAGGTATAGTGAATACATAATGTGCTCCGAATTTCAGGCGGAATTTTGCGATATTTAGGGAGGAATTAAAAATCATATATACTATGAGAAAACTATGTTTGTTGCTTTTCTTGTGCCTTATAGTGTCAAGCTTGTTGGCACAAGAAGCTATCCGCTTCGGTAGACAATCTGTCTATCTCGAAGAGAATATACCCCCAAAGACGCGAGGCATAAAAAAAACCTCGAGTCTCGAATTAGGGAATCCTGCTGGCGACCGTCTCAACGTCCTCGTACAATTTACAGGCGAGGTACGCTACGATGCTCTTGCCAAACAAGGAGTAGAGTTGCAAGACTATGTAGGGAGCAATGCCTATTTTGCTCGGATCTTACCTGGCACGGCAACGAGCGACTTGGCAGGAACGGGGCTTCGTTCGGTAGTGGCGATAAATCCTAGTTGGAAAATTGCCCCAGAACTCACTTACGACGAAATCCCCGAACATGCACGCGTGGGCGAAGATATTGCCATTACGCTCCACTGGTTCAAGTCTGTTCCGTGGTCGTGGGTAAAAGAATACCTTACCGCACACAAAATAACATTTGGACAAGGGTCTGATCTATTGCGTAGTGTGCCCATTACCCTTGCAAAAGAAGCGATCGTGGCGTTAGCTAGCCAAGAATGGGTACAATACATTAACCTCAAAGATCCGCCGAGCGAGCCTGCCAACTATTGGGGAGCACGACTCCATGGTGCAACATTACTACGTATGCCTTACACCTTAGGAGGCTCACAACTTACGGGCGAGGGAGTAAAGATTGGTGTATGGGATGCCAACGTAGCGCCACACGTAGATTACGGCAATCGCGAACACTGTCTCGAGTTCGAAGCTAGCCTCGCCTCCAGTGGAGGTCATGGGATGCACGTAACTGGAACTATTATCGGCTCGGGGTTGCTAGACATACGGGCTCGGGGAATGGCGCCAAAAGCTGAAGTGTGGAACAGCAACTTCAATGTTTCGTCTAATGGGAAAGTCGTGGCACTCGAGATGTTCGAACTCTGGGAACGCGAAAAGATCTCCCTCACCAACAACTCCTACGGAATCTCGTACGCTAGAGTCTGCTCCGCTTACGACCAGCTTTCCTATAGTACCTACAGTGCCGAACCTGCTATCGATATCTTATGTGCACAGGTACCGACGCTCACACATGTCTTTGCTGCAGGTAATGAGGGGATCGCTTGTCGCAATCGTGAATTCGGCTCCGTTACGCAACGCGCTAAGAACCCAATCTATGTAGGAAATGTAAACCACCTAGAACGCATCGATGCTACCTCGAGTCGTGGTCCATCAGACGACGGACGTATCTACCCCACGGTTTCTGCTCGCGGTATGAATGTATTTTCTACTGTAGACGAGCAAGGGTACGGTGGACAGTCGGGGACTTCGATGGCATCGCCTACCGTCGTGGGACATCTAGCGCTACTTACCGAACGCTACAAACAGCTCAACGGTGGCGCATTACCTGCGAACGATTTCCTAAAAGCGCTTATCGCGAATACTGCGCGTGACGAGGGAGAAGACGGACCAGACTACGTATATGGTTTTGGAATCTTAGAAACTACTGCTGCACTTCGTGCTATGGAGAATAAATGGTATAAGCACGATGTAATTGGAGTAAACGATGGACAAAAACTCTACACAATAGATGTCCCAGAAGGTGTAGGAGAGCTCCGCGTTATGATTGCTTGGAACGACCCCGTAGCTGTAAAATCCTACGAGCATGGTGAAAAGGCACTCATCAATGACCTAGATCTTTCGGTAATATACAATGGCGAGACTACTCGCGCCTATGTATTAGACAAAGAGAACCCTGCACGTCCCGCTACAAAGGGTATAAATACTCTAGACCCAATAGAGCAAGTTGCGATACAAAAGCCACAGAAAGGCAAGTATACCATCGTCGTAGAACAGAAGATCAAACAAAATGCAGAACAACCTTTTGCACTTACATGGTACTACGACAGCATGCAACCCGAGATGATTGCTCCCGTTGCAGGAGAAATCTACCGCCCTGGAGAGTACATCCTCTTCAATGTGAAAAACATGGACGGCAACGCACTTGCTGTAGAACTCTCGTATAACGGAGGTAAAACGTATACAAACCTCGGCATCAAGACGCCTGTAGCATTAATCGCCGTGCCCGAGGACGCAATTGCTACAAACAATGCACTGCTGAGAGTAACGGACGAGGCATCGAATGTGCTCATTATGCAAAAGCCTTTTACCATCATGGGACAACCTCGTAAGCTACAACTCGTAGAAGGCGACTGCACTGCTGAGGGTTGGAAGCTCACATGGGAGAAGGTAAAAGACGCTGCAAAGTACGAGATCCTAAAAGGCGATATCGTCGCTGGCGATTACACGACTATCGGTACCGCTACGACCGAAAAATTCGTAATAGACGCAAAACACATTGATCCCTCTCAAAATATCTTTGCCGTACGAGCTATCCACAGCGATGGTTTTGCTGGAAATCGCAGTGTTGGCGTTCTCGCGAAGAGCGTACTCAACAAGAATCTCATTGTAAGCGACTTACCCTACAAAGAAACCTTCATTGGATATCCTCTAAAAAATGTACAACTTACGCTCGGTAAGACTCTCACACTCAGAAGGATAGAGACCCCCGTAAGTGCTCACTATCCATTGGGCTCTATGATGCTCGGGATCATAGCAAGCAAAAAGGCGAACGACTGGAGTAAACCTTGGGAACAGGTAGATAACCTCGCGACCTTCAAAATTTGTAACCTCGACCTTACGAAGCTCGATAAAAACAAGAAACTCTTCTTTACGGTCTACGGGATTCTTACCTACCGCGCTAATGGACAACCGAGTGATTCGCAGCTCCGCCTAGTCATAGACAACAAGACTATTAAGAATGTCGACGGCAAAGAGAGCTACGTTGCAGACAATGGCGACCATACCTTTGCATGGGACATCTCGGAGTTTGCTGGCAAGAGTGTTGCGTTACAACTACAATCGGTGCATGAGAGGATTGACAACGAATTCATTATCCTCAATTACGAAATTGCATACGAGAACACAGCGCTCGATATCCAAATAGAACCCATTAAAAAGGTAGAAAGTGCTGCAAAACTCGGGGTAGAAACACTCTCTTTCAACGTAACCAATGTCACATCGGCAGAGGTGACCAATATCCCCGTAAGCATCGTAATAAACGGAAAGGTTGTCTTCCATAAAACAATCGATAAGCTCGCGCCCTATAGCGACCACTTCGTAGAATTCTCACACGACTTCAGTACTACCGAACTCGATGGGAAGAAATTCAAAATAGAGCTACATGCAGACCTCGAAAAAGATACGAACCCAAACGATAACGTAGTAACGTACGAAGTCTACAACAAGGGCGACGTGATTTTAATGCCCCATAGTACTAAGACGCAACAGCTCTTTGGCTTCTCGTTCCCCGTAGAAGAGAAGCTCAATGTAGATATCGACGAGCCGCGACGCTTTACGGATGTCGGAGGTGCACTCGATAACTACCTCGCCAAAGAGTTAGCCTCGATCTGTTTCCGTCCGAAAACTAAAGGACATCAGATACAAGTTGCTTTTGAGTATTACGACCTCGCAGAGCACGACTCTATCCTCGTCTATACCAATGCTACATCGAACGACCAACTGGGTGTCGTTACACAACGAATCGGTGGTCGAGGTTCTAAGCTCGTAGTATCTACCAATGAAAAGGGTTCTGTAGTGATCCGTTTCAAGACCAACAACAGCAAGCCTCGTTCTGGGTGGGTAGCCGAGGTTCGAGAGGTAAAACAACCCAACCTATGGGGATTTGCAAATCCCGACCCTATTGCCATAGAAAAACTCAGCGATGACAAAATTAAACTCAAGATAAAAGTAGAGAATAAGGTAAACGTTCCGTTGTATAGTGTTCCCGTTATACTCACCATAGACGGTCGCGATCTCGCTACTGAAATCCCCACGCTGAAGGTTAGTACGAACGAATATCTCCTCGAGAAGGAAATAGATGTAACGCCTCCTGTAAATCTCCCTCTATCGGTTACGTTGGGCTATGATGGCGATCCTAGCGATAACAAAGCCACGACCAATTATCTGAACGATCCCTTCCTTTTAAAGGGTACGATCGAGAAGCAATCGCTATTCTACATCTCGGAAATCAACACCGTGGGTGCGAAAAGACCTGCTCAGTGCTTCTACACAGATAAGCTCTACTATCGTCTAAGTACAAAGATCCAACTATACAAAGAGAGCCCGAATATTCTACAATGTAAGTTTACATACAAGGAAGGTGCAGATATCGCGACTCTCTTCCCCTCAAAGCTCCGTGTATGGTTAGATTGTCTAGACGATGCAAAACTCGGGGATCAAGCTCCAGAGTACTACGAACTTACATTACCCAATATTGTAGCGCCTGCTACGAAACCCGAGCATGGGAACGTGCTCGTAGACTTCTCGAAGTTTACCGACATAAAACCCGGTAACTATCGGATGCGCATAGCACTCTTCAATGATGCTAACTGGGAGAAATTCCAAAAAGGCGAAAAAGCAGAATGGGGACAGATCTTCGATTGTACTGCCGTCATCGTCAACGGTAAAAATCCGAAGGAACGCGACCTAGAAGTAGTGAGTCTGGAGGGGATTGCCTCTGGTAATAATCTTTCAGAACAGGAAGATGTTAAAATTAAGGTTCGTAACAATGGTCTTGTTCCTATCAACAACGTCACTCTTCATGTAAAACTCGATCGGAAAACATTTAGTACACAAACTTTTTCCGAGACGATAGAACCCTTCGGTGGCGAAAAGATCTTGTCATTCGAAAAGAAAGCGAACCTAAAGAATCCTGGTACTTACCGCTTCGATATTTACGCAACAAAACAAGATCCGAATCCTGTGAACGACACTATCGTAGCGCGCGTCTACCACTATCCCCCTTCAACAGAGAACCTATACTCACTACATTTTGTAGGCGACGAGAAGGAATGGTTCCAGGTTGTAGATATGGGTAAGAAGATTACTACCGAAGTTACGCTAGAGGGTTGGTGGAAGTTAGATAAGCCACAGAGTAAGCTGCTACTCCAATCAAAGTCGTTTAAACTCTTTTCTCTTTATAAGACGAATTCGGGACCAGATAATGGTCTTTACCTCTCTTGTGGTAGAGATGGGATTTTCAAAACGAGTAAAGGAGTCCTCACTCTAGGTCAGTGGCAACATATCGCCATTGTAGTACAATACTTCGACTCCTTCTTAGGATCGGTTGTCGAAGCACACTGCTACATCAATGGAAAACCTGTAACCTTTAATGGCGAGGGAACTACTCGCTTTGAATTCGAACATCTAATAGCCGCCCGCAAATTGAATGGCGATATGGGGATGTTCCGCGTCTGGAATAAGGCTCGTAGTGCAGCTGACATTCTCCGCGATTACAAGAAAAGCGTGCGAAAGACAGACGGAACGCTTCCTGCAAAGTGTATACTAGAGTATGCATTCAATGAGGGGAAATCGTCTTGTGTAACATCAAAGGAGTCCTACCCTGGACAGATCTGGACGCCTCGCGTAGATGCAGCAACTAACAATGTTTGGCAACCTTTGGGTAAGCTCATAAGTAGCGTTAGCACTGAGAAGGCTGTAATTCCTTCGAAGTGGAAAAACGAAAACGAACTCGAAGTAACCGTAAACGGCATTACGGACTGGAGCAAAGTAAAACTCCAATTTGTTACATTATGGGATGGGGTTACCATCAAGGAAAAAGACAAGAGTACCGAGATTTCTGCTACTACAGAATTAGATTTCAGCAACGCCGATCATAAGCTTGAGTTCGTAGCGACTTGTGCCGATCTCTTTGGTAAGAGCTTCACGCAAAACTTCTCCGTCCGTCTGATACAAGACAAATCGGATGCTTGCGAACTCATCAAACTTTCGCTTCTCACTACAGATAATACTGGATTAACAAGCGATGTCGTTGTAGAACAACCAACGCAAACCATCGTTCTGCAACCAGAAGGCGAAAAATTTGTAGCCAAGAATGCTAAAATCACTGTAGATGATATCTCTGCCAATGCTACGCTTGTATACCAAGACAAGAGCGTAACGAAAGGCGAAAAGATAATGATGGATTTGAGTACTCCGCGAATCATCACGGTAGTGGCCGAGAATGGTCGCAGCTCGAACTCTTACGTCATAAAACTCTCGCAGACGCAGAGCATCACTTGGAACGCAGAGAAAATTACAACTCCCTATACTGGCACTCCTCTAAAACTAGATGCGGTGGCTAGTTCTGGGCTTCCCTGTACCTATTACACATCGGATAAGTCAGTTGCCGTAGTAAACACTCGCGGCGAACTTGTAACCGTAGGTGTGGGTACGACAGAGATCGTTGCTACGCAGCCTGGCGATGCGTTGTATCTCCCTGCAGACGAGGTACGTAAGCAAGTAGAAGTCTCGCGCGTTCCTTTAACTATAAAACTCAAGCCCGCCGAGATGCACCAAGGCGATATACTCCCCGACTGGGAATTTGAGTATGAGGGGTTGCAATTCGAAGGACAAGGAGAAGTGTTAGCTCGCGAATATGGTGTAAAACTAGCTAATGGAACCTATTGGGACGAGACACTCCCAGCACTCGAACCAGGAGAGTATGATGTTGAACCGCTCCAGTATACTACTCCCGAAGAAATCTTGGGTTACACTGTTACGCGCACTACGGGGAAACTGAAAGTTTTACCACCCGAAGAGGCAATCGCAGTAACCATTTCGGTAGTAGATGAGAATGGCGCTCCACTCGAAGCTTCGCTAGAATGCCAAGGAGTACGGTACAAAACGAATGCAAAGGGGCTTGTAACGCTCTATATGAATGAACGCGGTACATTTAAAGCCTATGCAAACAAAGATGGCTATACTTCTACTCAAGCGGAGTTTGTGGTAGATAACAAGCCTCTGAACCTCACACTTGTTCTCAACAAGTTGGTTGTAACCATTACTTACGCAGCTGGCGAGAATGGGCAGATAACTGGTACGACCGTCCAGCTACTACCGAAGGGGGGAACAACGAGCCAAGTCATCGCACTTCCTAAAGCTGGCTACGCCTTTGATAAATGGAACGACAACAATATGGAAGCCGTGCGAACCGATCGCAATGTACAAGAGTCCAAAACCTATACCGCACAATTCACACAAGCCTCCTATACACTCAACTATAACCTAGAAGAGGGGGGCGAGGTAGTAAGCGGTTCTGCTCAACAAAGTGTAAAATACGGACAAAACGGTACTGCAATCAACGTCAAAGCGAAGGCTGGGTATCTTTTCATAGGGTGGTCCGATGGCAAGCAAGATGCGGAACGAATGGAGACCCATGTGGTTTCTAATCTGACATTTACGGCTCGCTTTACGCCTCTGTATCCGCTCAACTATTCAGAAGATTTCGAGTGGAATGCTACGATGCCTAAGCACTGGAATGCTGCGAAAAACGAAAATGATTTGCAGTGGCTCTACACACAGCGTAAGAAACTCAAGAGCAGCGAAACAGGCTACCTCATGGGCTTTACGGATGGAAAACAAATGGTGGGAAAACCTGTAATACTCACCTCTCCCTATTTCTCGATAGCCGATGCGCCAGCTGCTGCAAAAGTTAAAGTAGAGTTCACCTATCTACAGCAGAAGAAATCTTCAGGTAGCATCACAGCAGCGGTAGAATATTCGCTCGACGGCACAAACTGGACTCAAGGTAAAGATCTAAGCTCGTCCACTATGACCACTACTACACACGAATTCGAGATCGATGCCGACAAACTCAGTGGTAAGAAATACCTCCAATTACGTTGGAGCTTTGTTACTACTAATACAAGCTCCTTCCAAAAAGATATGGCAGGCGTAGACGACGTAAAGGTTAGCTACACCACTGCTCCCACTACACAAACGGTGAAGCTAGAATATTTAGCAGGAGCGAATGGCGCGATCGAAATTGGAGGCGAAAAGAAACAAAGCGTTTACCTAACAACGACCTCGGGGACTGAGGGAGCTGAAGTAAAGGCGGTTGCTAATGTCGGTTACGAGTTCGATAAATGGTCTGATAACAATAGTACCACCGCAACGCGCAAAGATAATAGTGCAACGCGTGCTATAGCCCTCTTCAAGAAAAAGGATCTCGGTCAAGGTACGATAGTATACAAAACCGAGGCGAACGGAAAGATTGAAGGCAATCCCTACCAAGTGTTAGGAATCGGATCGCCAACTACGCTTGTTCTCGCCGTGCCAGACAAAGGTTACACCTTCCTAGAATGGAACGACCACAAGACCTCGCGTAGCCGTACAGATATCGTAACCACCGCAGGTCCGACTGAGTATACGGCCAAGTTCGTTAAGGAATACACCGTAACATACAAAGTAGAAGGACACGGCGAAATAAAAGGAGGCGAAGCGATTCAAAAGATTCGCGAAGGCGGAAATTCCGTAGCTGTTACGGCAGTAGCAGATGCGCATTACCATTTTGTAGAGTGGAAAGAAGATAAAATGACTACCGCCACTCGTAACGAAACGAACGTAAGACAAGATTTACTCTTTACAGCAGTCTTCGCTCCCGATACCTATACCGTAAAAGTAAAGACGGAGGGAGAGGGCAATATAGAGTTCGAGGGTCTTACTGCTCCTCTTACGGCCGTACCTTATGGGACTGAGTTAAAACTCAAACCTGTATACGATGCGCAAAAATGGCAATTGATCTCTATCATTGCAAATAAATTCGATATTACAAACTCGCTCAGTTATACCGTATCTGGCGATGTAAATATCGAGGCTAAATTCGAACGTAAGATCCTTTTCTACACAGTAGAGCTGATGAAAGAAGGGGAGGGAGAACTAAAAATAGTCGGTCAAACTCTTGAGTCGCTAAAAAAAGTAAAAGAGGGGACAACACTAACCGTAGTAGCAACCCCAGCAGACGGTTATAATCTCAAGAGTTTGATGGCAGGCCAAGAGAACATCAAAGAGAAGAAGGAGTTTGTTGTAACCGCTAACGTTACTGTTACGGCTATCTTTGAAAAGAATACTGCTATAGAAGATTCTCTCCTTGAGCAGATCGTCGTAGCTCCTAATCCTTTCAACGACTTCCTGAGTATTGTGGAATTCGGGGTAAGTGAACCTATCTCCTACACCTTGCTAACATCACATGGCACTGTAGTACGGAGTGGTATCTTGCAAGAAGGCAAAACGGAGATTGCGACAGAGGATCTAGCAGAGGGGATCTACCTACTACAACTCACTACAGCCCATGGTAGCGAAAAGGTCTGGAGAGTCGTAAAAAATAAATAGTGCTGCATGTAATGGGATGAGTCGATAGTACTCTCTCAAAAGATAAAGCCCCCAATCGGTTACGATCTGGGGGCTTTTTGATGCGTATAATATGGAGACCGTTAAATAATAACTTAGGGATACCATCCTAATCGCTTGCCGCACTCACGCCATCTGCTAAGACCACGGGGTTTTCTACCGCCACGCTAAAAATACACGAACCCCGCCCTTTGTGTGGTAGTTTTTTTTCAGCCCAATGTAGGATAGGCTAGTGGACATTATCCCGTTAACTAAATAATGAAGGGGTCTCCTCCAAAAGTTCATTTTTTTACATACGACTTTCCTCACATTCAATGCCTGCTGTACTAACAGATGCCTATTCTTGAGTTCGTGGTGCTCGTTTAAGATAAAATTCCTAAAAAAGAGTATCAAAAAGCTCCTGTCGGGTTCTATCTCTTTTCGGATATTGCGGTAGTTAGCGCGCACCAATGCATTGCGGAAATACCACGCATTTGCAATGAAAGGGGTATTCTCTACCTCAAAACCTATACTACGTAAATACTTTATTGTAAACACGGCTGTAGTGCGCGTATTGCCTTCGCCAAAGGGGTGTATTTGCCAAAGATCTGCCACGAACTGCGCTATATGTACGACAACATCATCCAAAGAAAGCCCTTTGTACGAACAGTTCTTTTCCTGCTCGAGGTCGTAGATAATGGCTCGTTGTAAGTCTGCAGCAGGAACATACAAGACCGTATCGCCGCGGAGTACCCACTCTTTTTTAGTGATATCATAGTCTCTGAGGAGACCAGCAAAAAAGTAAACACCCTCAAATAATCTTCGATGAATCGAGATAAACCCCGTCAGCGAGAAGGCAAAAGAATTTTCATTTAATATTTGCGCAATTCGAACAGATACTTTATCCGCCTCCTCACTATCCTTATCTAGAGGAGTATGCAGCGCCTTCGCTTGGTAGTAGTTATCAATGAGCTCTCTTACTTCGCCGATGCTAATATCGCCATCAATATGCTTAGCCGCCGTGTCTCTCAAATACTCAGAGACCGTCAAGCCGTCTACAGCTTGAAGCCCTATGGCCGTTTTCCAAGCCGTGTCTTTAGCTTTTTGGTCAGGTTCGGGATCGGGGCGATACGCTTCATACTCCGTCATCTTCTCTAGAAGAGATTACTCTTGATTCTGCAATTTACGAAATTCCCATAAGCAAAGAGGCTAACAGAGATACTGCCCCACAAAAAAAGAGACTCCCTTTTTCAGAGAGCCTCCTTTTCTATTTCAAGCGGATGTGTTTCCTAATTCTTTAGAACTTTTATCACCCTCTTTGTTCCGTTCCCTCGCGTTAGTTGCAATAGATATAGTCCACTATCCAAAGAGGAGGTATCTATTGTCGTTTCATTAGCCTCAGCAAGCCAGCGCGTTATAAGCTGCGTCCCGTCTGCTTTCTTGATCACAAGCTTGAAGTTTGTTCCTACAATTGGGATTCGAAACTTTGTATCGCCGCTCTCACACTTCCAACGCGTGATAAAAGGACGGCTCTGTGCCAGAGTCCCCAACGCAATAAGCAGGGCAGCACAAAATAAAAAGAGTTATAAAAATCTCCGTTTCATATTTTTTAGTTATTAAACTCATTGTTTTAGTGACATGTGTGCGTTTTTTTTTGACAAACAAAAAATCTGTCAAAATTACAACGCCAAAAGGGCAAAACAAAAAGGAGACCCCGCACTCGGCGGGATCTCCCTCTCGTAACACTAATCATTAAAGATGAGAAAAACCTACTTCTTTACAAGACGATAACTCGAAACAAGCCCCTTATCGGTCGTTAAGCGCAAGAGGTAGATCCCTGCTTGGAGTTCTGCGGTCTCGATCTGCGTTTCGTTAGAAAGAATGCGCCCAGTGCTTACAACGTTTCCAACCATATTGATTATGTCGTACGTCATTTCGCGCATCTCGCCATTCAAAACGACACGGATGTGAGTATCGAACGGATTCGGCATCACACGTACACTTGCAAAGAATGCATCTTGCACAGCGCTCGCCTTTTCTACCGTTACATCGCACTCGCCTTTCACATTATCAACGTCTGTAGTAACCTCGATCTTCACCGTGCCTTCTTTCACACCCGTAACGTTACCGTCTGCATCTACTTTTGCGATGCTCTCGTCTTTCGACTTGAACTTAACGGTTGCAGTAGCACCATCGGGTTGTAGTGTATACTCGATCTTCTTGGATTCGTTGACCTTTACACTCAATGGCTTAATCGTGATGCCTGTGAGTTCAAGTTTCTCCCCTTCTACCGTTACTTTGCATATTCCATTCACGGTTGAGACATCTGTTGTTACCAAAATATCTACCGTGCCCACTTTCACACCTTTTACATTACCATCTTTGTCTACTGTTGCTACTTTATCATCCATTGATCTGAAAGACACAGTCGATGTTGAACCAGCAGGTTGAAGCACATACGTAATGAGTTTCGTCTCGCCCGGCTTTACAGAAAGCGGCTCGATCGTGATACCGGTAGCAGGCTTGCTCTCGCATGCAGCTTTTGTACCCGTTGTCTGGATATCACTCTTATCTGCGTGGAGCACCTTCCAACCTTTTTTGGTAGCCAATTGGCTAGAGGAAGCCACCAATGCATCGTAATTCGGGTCGCCCGTTGCTTTTGCTTTCGCAGCGATCATTACACCTCCTGCGTTAGATAGGCTACAGTAGATCTCGTCGTAAACAGCCGTTGCAAACGTGTTGCCGTAGCAAACCAGTTCCTTCAACCCACCATTTGTTGCAAGATTCAGGGTATGTAGTTGTAGCTCTTCGCAAGATAATTTTTCGAGCTTCGCATTTGCATCGAGCGCCAATTCTGTTATTTGGTTTTGCCCACAACGCAACTCTTTTAGATTCGTTAGTCGCAACAAATGCAGCGCAGTTAGCTTGTTCTTCGCACAATTCAACACCTCTAGATCAACTAGAGCTTTTAAATCCAACTCTGCGATATTATTACCACTAACATTCAACTCCGTTAGGCGCGCATCGTTAGTAAATGTAATTGCCGTGATTTTGTCTGCGGCATCTTTAGCTTCGAGTTTCGTTAACGATCCATAAATCTCGATTTTATCGCTAGCGCTCTTTACCTTCACAGGATAGTATGCCTCAGCAATCGTATACTGGTATACTTTGTCAGCAGCTTTGATATAGGTATCGCCAGCCCCTGCTAATTGTAACTGTACCTCATGATTAGGCGTCACCGTGAGGGTTGTCATCAGTTTCGCTTCGCTCGGGATGGCATCTACCGAAACATCTACTGTACACTCTTTCTTGAGGTCGGTTTTTCCAGCGGCTGTAGCCACAACAGTAGCACGACCACCTTTGAGAGGAGTAATCGTTCCGTCCACATCAATACGCAGAACCTTCTTACTCTCCTCATCTTTTAGCGACCACAATATAGTACGGTTGGATGCCGTTGCAGGCAAGACTTCCGCATTGATTTTTATTGGAGTACCTACCGTTGCCGCTAATGTTTCGTCCATTTTTATTTCGGTAGGTTCTACAAAATCTGTTACCACCCTTACTTTCAATTCAGCCTTTGCTGTTGGGACAGCATCTGGGCTTATTGTTACCGTCGTTTCCGAATTCTCTACAATACCTTCGACCACAACCGTAAATGGTTGGCGAATAAACCCATCATTGTCATGCTCTGGCGTACAGGTTGCGGAGATATTAGGTGCCGAAAGCGTTAGTGTTATATTTCCACGAATATGAGCAGTAGGAGGATCTAGGGTAACAGCCACTGGATATTTCTTGCCGTCCTTCTTTACTACAAGCTCTTTTTGCGAGAGTATCAAACCGTTTACCACCGGCGCGTTGATTTGCACAGTATAGGTCTGAGTTTTCGGGTGTTTAGGGCTGTTACTCTTAGCCGTTACGATAAGACCTGTTGTGGCAGTTTTCGCCAAGAGGAGTCCCGTCGTTTCGCCTATTGTAGCAGCTTCGCCGTCTACCGACCATGTAATGTCGCGATAGGTAGCATCCGTTGGCTCGATTTTCGCCGTAAACTGTACTTTGTCGCCGATTTGGAAAGGCGAGGCAATAGAAGGCTCTATTGTGATGGTTTTTATCTGCTTCTCAATTACCGTGACAGTCACATCAACTTTTGCACCACCACCATCGTTTGCAGCGCATTCGAACGTGGCAGTTCCGACTGCAAGCGCCTCGATAAGACCTCCGTCGTATAACTTCACTTTGTCGGCACCTGATTTTTGCGTCCATGTAACCGTCTTGTCGTCTGCAGATTCAGGCTCGACCGTAGTAGGTACTAACTGCAATGTAGCATGATGTACGAGCTCTACTGGATCTACTTTGATGGTCGTCACCTTTACTGGTTCACACGCATGGTTGCCACTCTCCTCTTGCCCTAGTGACGCTTCGTCGCCATTACTCATGAGAATCTGCCAATGCTTTTTCGTAGCACGCGATGTGTAGCAATTATCTGGGACTAATTTCTTAGTAGCCTCAGCAGCATCTTTTACAGCATAGAGTTTTCCTTTGGCAGCCGCAGTGCGAGCGGGGAGTAGACAGAATAGCTGATTGAATGCTTCGATGCTCAAATCCGAGCCACCACACCTTAACTCCGTTAGTGGAGCAGGAGCAGAACCCACACTCTTGAGTGCCGTTATCGTTTTCAGGCTCGCATTATCGGAACAATCCACCTTTTCGAGCTTCGTATTCGTAGAGAAATTCAATTGCGTAAGCTCGTTCTTTGCGCAATTCAACTCAACAAGAGCTGGGAAAGTAGCAAGTGCTAATTCCTTTACGTGCGAATTGCTGATCTCAAGTTTTGCAAGGTTAGCAATTTTAGAGAGCTGTACACTTAGCATTCCCGTACAATCGCTTGCCTTAAGCTCGGTTAAAACATCGTGGTTAAGAATCTTTAGCCCTTGTACCTTGTCTTGAGCTGTGATATCAAGCGAAGTTATCTTACCGTGAAGTTTGTATGTGCGTGGTACTAGCGTTTCGAAAGTGTACGTATTCTCCTTACCAGCCTCAACCTCCACATATTCGAAATTATTTGCAGAACCTTCTATCCAGATATTCTTAGCACTCGTCTTGAATTTTACGATAGTCTTACCTGCTTCTACAGTCAACTCAATCACTGGCACGTCGTGTGGCTTCAGATCTTCACAGGTTCTGTTCTTATCGCCTTCAAATGTACTTCCTTCTTTATCTACGACTTTCCAACCTTTATCCTCTGCGATCTTCGTACCACTCTTCTTAGCCTCCGCGAGGTTGTCTGGATTATTCTTATCTACGACAAGCACTTTTGCATCGGCACTTACCGTCGGCAATTTGCAGTAGAGTTTAGTCAATTCAGTCGCACTAAGCCCTGTCTTATAAACATATAATGTTTTTAGTGCCTTGCAACCATCCAAGAACCACGTAGTTTCACTAGGCTTTTGTATCTCTTTGAAAGCCTTGCAACCATAGATTTGCAGCTCTCCAAGCTTTACACAACCACGGAGATTTAAGCTTGCAAGATTCGGATTACTATGAATAAGCAAGTGTGTTAGATTTATAGCATTTCCCAAATCTAACGCAACTAAACTGTTGCTTTCTATATCAAAATATACGTACTTACTCTTATCATCTGCAAGTTTAATCTCCGACAATTTGTTCTTATATGCATACAACCTTTCCAAATCTGCAGCAGGCGTCAGATCCAATGTAACAAGCTGGTTGTAAGAAACTTGTAGTCTTGTAATTGCTTTCCCGAGCTTTACGTCTGTTAATTTATTTTTGAATAATTCCAGGTACGTTAAAGCATTATGCGAAGAGAAATCTAAAGAGCCCGTTAAGCCGCACTCATCGACCTCAATATTCGTCAGTTTCGTATTCTGCGATAGGTCAATTGACGTTAGCTTTTCTGCCTTTGTAACTAGAAGTTTCGTGAGCTCAGGTTGCTTTGTAATGTTGAGCGACTGTAACTTTTCAGCCCCCTTCAACGTGAGTTCTTTTAGGTCGGGTACGCGCGTTAAGGCTATGTTTTTTACGTTGCTAGCACTTTCAATCTTTATTGCAGAGAGTGCATTGGGTTGCGTAAAGAGATAGACCTTATCCGTTACCGTAATTTCTTTATCCCCAGCTTCGAAATACTCATTTTTGTTAAAATCGCTGATATTATTTGTCTTACTATACCAAAGCATAGTCGGTTTCGCGAGCGTCAACTTAACCTTAGTATCCGCAGCTAATTCAAGATACACTTGGTCTGGGGATGAAGGGAGTACGATATCATTACAAGTTGCTGTAGCGGTGCACTCGTCTGTTACATCTTTATTATCATAAGCGTTTACTAGTTTCCAGTTTCTCGCTTTCGCTTCTTTACCATTGACTAGCGCTTTATCAGAATCTGCGAATCCATATTTGAGCTCTCCAGTTGGGATATTTTTACGGTCACGAAGCTGACAAATCAGCTCATTGAGAAGGCGCGCAGGATAATTGCTAGGCATACCCACATATACAAGTTCATCCAGCCCTTTTAAGCTAATTCTTTTTACCGCAGTATTCCCAAAATATAGTTTTTTGAGTTTTTTCGCCTCCAACACATTGATCTCGTTCAAACTTGCTACACCATTAAGTCTTAGATCTTCTAGAGCCGATTGTGCCAACACCGTAAACGATGTTAATCCTTTTGCTTGATTTAGATCTAGAGTTTTCAAACTCTTGCTCACGCTGAGCTGTGCAGGTAGGGTCACGCCCTGCGCTACGCAAACCTCAATCGCATTAGCATTAAGCAAACTCTTAATCGTTTCTGCACTAAGGCTCGGACAAGCATTGCATTTCAACGTCTTTACGTTCTGTTTTGGAACTTCTATTGTCGTTAACTTAGTACAAGCGCTAACGTCTAGGGTCGTAATCGCCGAACTCGAGAGGTCAAGTTTCGTTAATTCCTTACTTTCCACTTCAACGGTCGCTAACTTTCCACAGTTCTTAGCCTCGAGAGTTGCTAAATTTCTGCACGAGCCAGCATTTATTGCGGTTAGATTGGAACACTGGTTGGCTTTGAGGGTTTGTAGAGAGGCTTTCCCTGTTATCTGTGTTAAACCAGAATTGTTTGCTGTCAGCGTTCGTAAGGGTAAGGTGTCAAAACCTGTTATTGAGGTCAATTTAGCGCAAGAACTAATGTCAAGTGAACTAACCTTACTACTAGTAAGGTCGAGTGTCGTTAATTGCGCACTTTTCACTGCGACAGTCGCTAACTTCTCGCAATTCTTTGCCTCAAGAGTCTCTAATTTGCTGCTCTCTATTTTAGTTAAATTGGAGCAATTGTTAGCGCGCAAGGTCTCCAAAGATAATTCGGCAATACCTTTTATCTCAGATATCTTAGTACAATTACTAATATCTAAAACAGCAACCTTACTGTAAGTAAGGTCGAGTGTCGTTAAGTTCGCACTGCGCGCTTCGACAGTCGCTAACTTCCCGCAATTCTTTGCCTCGAGAGTCTTTAATTTGCTGCACTGCTTAGCGTCTATTCTAGTTAAATCGGAGCAACTGCTGGCATTCAAGGTTTCTAGGGAGGCTTGTCCTGTTATCTGAGTTAAACCAGAATTGTATGCTGTCAGCGTTCGTAAGGGTAAGGTGTCAAAACCTGTTATAGAGGTCAATTTAGCGCAAAGATTAACGTCAAGTGAACTAATCTTACAACCAGTAAGATCGAGTGTCGTTAAGTTCGCACTGTGCACTCCGAGAGTCTCTAACTTCCCACAATTCTTGGCTTGCAAGGTTTGCAAAAAAAGTAATTGGGCAATACCTTTTATCTCAGATATATTAGTACAATCACTAATGTCTAAAACAGCGATCTTACTGCCAGTAAGGTCGAGTGTCGTTAAGTGCGTAGTGCGCACTTTGAGAGTCTCTAACTTCTCGCAACCTTTTACCTCAGAAGTGTTTAAGTTGCTACTCTTCGTAACGTCTATTTTAGTTAAATTGGGGCAAAAATTGACTTTCAATGTCTCCAAGTTTCCCATTTCTTCAATCGTCTCTATGCCCGTATTTGTAAGCTCAAGAGACTTGAAGACCTCCAATCCTCTTTTTTCAAATTTTTTTAGTTTAGGACAATTAGTAGCTTTCAACTCAACATAATAATTATACCTATTAAAAATTTTTAGTTGTTCTAATAGAGGTGCATTTATAATTTCGATATTCTCTGGATGTCGCGAATCTTTAAATTCTAATTTTTTTAATTGAGTACAATTTTGCAGCACTGCCGAAACTTTCGCATCATTACTAGGCAGGTCATAAAAATGAGTAAATTCTGTAAAATTCCCTTTTATCCAATATGTTTTTTTTCCATTAAAATGTAGTATTTTTAATGTGCCTATTTTTCTAAATGATTGCCCATCCTCTGATCCAGAGACCTCTGCGCCGTAATTAAACGACAACCTTGGTCTATAGTCATCACTACTAGTAGGCTCATAGGTAAGTTTTATAAGCCACTCCTCAGCCCAGACGCTAGATGGCTGTAGCCAAGCTAGCATAATCAACAGGAGTCCGAAACTCCAGTTTTTAAACCTCATTTTTCTCATTACTTTATTTGCTCTTTACGTTTAGCAAATCAAAGATTGGACATAATACAACCATCCCTGTTCCATTTCATAAAAAAAAAAGTTTCATATACGCAATCTACTGATATTCAATAGATTACATATAAAAAAAAACAATCTAAAATCTCATCATAAAATGGGCTATCGTCCAAAAAAAGAGGGAAATGAACAACAAAAAAGAGGGGAAAAATATCGTCATAGCAGACGGCATACGGCGACTAGCGATCATAATAGATTCTTCATAGATGATAAAAAGCGGACATGGCATGCCATGTCCCTACATAACATCCGCAGCCCAAAGTTTCCACATTGGGGTCTTAGCAGACGGCACGCTCGCGACAAGCGCGTCTTACGCTGGATACATCTCTGCGTTGCTCTCGCAACGATGAGGAGGGTACGAAACCCTCCGTTAAGGTAAACGTGCATGCCTTGCGCGATCTTAACAGACGTCACGCCCTCACTAAT
>CBDEMG010000004.1:0-4402 GCA_965240855.1 uncultured Bacteroidia bacterium
CTTGTGTGAGTTCCATTTTAAGAAAAGTTTAGTTTGAAAAAGGTACGAAAAAAGTGGAGTTTACACCCCCACGAACACCATCTATCTGAAGCCCGTGCGCACCAAGGTGTGCACGTTTACCTTAACGGAGGGTTGCGTACCCTCCGTATCGTTGCGTATGCAACGATTATACGCATGGGGTTTCCACCGCCGTGCAGGAAATACTCGCCCCATAAGGGGGCTTAAATATACACGCTTTGCGCAGTAACCGCCCGTCCGGCGTTAGGACCTGTCTGCTAGACTATTTTTGTGGAATCGTTGCATCTCCAACACAAATTCTATCGTTCTCGCTGCTGAGATATTGATTTGACATACCCTCATGCAAATCTGCTATAATGAACAGAAAAAAAGCGAACCTCGCACTGAAGTTCGCCTTTTCTATCATTGTACGTTCTAATCGTTTCTATTCCTTTTGGCCGCTAAACTCCTCAGATCCTAACACCAGGTTCACTTTATAGTATAGCTCCTTTGCCGTTACATACCCCGTCCCCGAGGAAAGTAACCCATTCACTTCGAACTTTATCTTCCCCTCTTTATTTTCCGTAAACTTGAGATCATACTTCACTATGCCATCATCGAGCGTACCATCCACCTTTTCTTTTCCGCTTTTAGAAAGTGTTACCTTCCCATCCTTTTTAAATTCCCCAAACGAGCTTTTCGCTACCACTTTCCCCTTGTAGGTTCCAAGGACATCCTCAAATTTCAATGGTTTCTTAGTATCATCCTTCTTACACCCTGTAACAGAAAAAAACAAAACAACAGCAGGAATAAACAACAGTACTCTTAGGTTCATTCTCTCTCTATTTTTTTTAGTTCCTAAACAATTTAATACTCCTCAATGCATAAACGAACGAAGCCAGAATCGTCCCTACCCCCCTTTCTTACTCAGCAGTTTACGCCACCACAAAGTTTTTTTTTCTGGCGATATAACCAAATTCTGGAGTAAAATAGCTTTAGTCTAAACAGAAGGGTAGTAAAAAACCACAGAGAAGCTCAACCCTCTCTGTGGCTAAATAAATTCTAATACCCAGAATGCAAGAGACTACTCTTCTGCGCCTTCTTCCATTTCAGCGCCTGCACCCTCTTCCATTGTCATACCAGCCTCTTCAGCAGATACAGCCTGTGGCTGTGGCTGTTGCAATTGCGACATATCGGGCTGTGGGATCGTGCCATCAACCAACTGCTTAAGAATAGCATCGTTATAGCTAAATACTACTGGCGAATCGCCACCACCCTGTACTTCATAAGTAAGTACTAAAGAACCTTTAGCGCTTACAAGCAAATCAGCTAGAGCCTTCATCGAGCTATCATCCTTGCAAGAATAGATGACAAAATCTTTATAAACTGGCTGTGTTGCCATAAACTTAAAGGCAGGGAACTGCTCAGCTGGCAATTCAGAAATATAATTAATCGTGTTAGTAGCGGGATCAAAAGCAATATCCTTGATGGTCACACCATTCTGTGTTTTAGGGATACCCATCTCTTGTTTTGCTTTTTCTACTGCCTTCTTCAAAATCTCTGTCTTGCTAGCACACGATGTAAATAAAAATGCTGCTGCAAGCACAACCATAAGACCCAAAAGTACTTTTTTCATCATAAAAGCATTTAAACTGTTAATACCAACTTTTTCTCAACTCAATAGTTCCACATAGCCCCACAAAAATGACCTTCTCTCAAAATCCAATGCAGATCATCCACAAAGATACAACTTTTACTAACTTTAAGCACTCCCAAAGACCTTTGTTACTCACCGTTATAAGTAATCGATCGCATCACATTCTCGACGACCTCCGAGGTCCCCTCGGGAAAATGAAAAACACTAAGGTAGCCATCTAACGACTCGCGACCAATAAAGCCTCCCACTACGACTAGACTATCGCCTTTCTTGCCCGCTAGATAAACTCCCGAAATATTGTTTGCATCGAGGCGCTCAACCTTGAGCTCTGAGGGAGAAAATCCCTGCTCTTGTACTGTAGCAATCACTTGTCGTCCTATCCCCGCATCATCGTACTGCATCCGATCAAGATGCGTAATCTGAAATACAACCCCAGCATCATCGCGCAATACCACCTCATGCCCCGTATTGACAATAAACTGCGCCGACTCATCCATGGCTACCGTAAGCTTAATTTTAGGGAGCTGGTGTGGGACGTACTCCAAACTCGAACACGCCGAAAGTAAAAAAGAAAATAGGAGTACAGCTATAAAAAGAAAATGCTTATTGTTACTCATCGCCACCGATCGTGATTTGTTTAAGTCCATGCTGTTGATTCCCTGCCTCCGAACTCCGTTGCCGAGCTGTCGAAATCGTATTGTTTATTATCGTATTCCAAGAGACCGCCTGATCGTTCGTTGCATTGATCTCCTTACGGAGCGAACGAATAAAGGCCAAGGTGAAATAGCCTCCCATCATATCGCAAATCGATGTCTCGCCAGGCGAGGCTGCCGTAGAAAGCATGCTACCCCTCTCATGGAGAAAGAGTTGTCCTAAACGACTAAGGGAAAAATTGTTACTCGCTCTACAATACAAAGTTCCCGCCTCTCGCGTCGGAGGAGTTTCGACACCAATGGGTGTATTACAACAATCACTCAAGACCAAATTAAGTCTCGCATCCTTAGCACAAATGGCATCGTAAATATCGCTCATAAGGAGATAGTTGCCATCCGTGAGATTATCGTACGAAGAGCGCGTTAAATCAATAGCCGGATACTTACTTTGTTGGTCGTCGAATCGGAATCCGTGACCACTATAAAGAAAGACGACAACATCGTTCGAGGCCGGACGTAGTCTATCGATCGTCGATTCCACGGCACTACGCGAGTAATTATTACCCATGATATTGTAGGTTTTGAGACGCATCCCTAAAGCTTGGCTTATACCCTTGAACTCACTACTTATGTTCTCGTAGTCGCGAGCACAAGAAGAGCCTAT
This sequence comes from uncultured Bacteroidia bacterium, assembly GCA_965240855.1. GTDB lineage: Bacteria > Bacteroidota > Bacteroidia > Bacteroidales > CAJPTX01 > Bacteroides_D. The sequence continues at coordinate 2,972 of CBDEMG010000004.1, forward strand.
ATCACTTACGTTCGTATTGATAACCGAGACAAGATGCAATGTAACACCTGAGGAGTTAGGGCTAGGCGAATTCCCAGCAGTATAATCCACTCGCTCACCACTCGGATTTTCATCGTCATCCTCATCCTCTTCATTCCCTAAACTGCCCGTATTATCAGCATCGCCTTCACTCTCATCATCTCCTGTAACCTCGCCCTGGGCATCAGAATTTCCTTTACCCGAGAGGTATGCCATCACGGTGCTATAAATATCTGAACCATCGCCAAGGTTTTTGCTAATCTCCGCACGCTGACCAAGCACCTCCTTTTTGGCTGTCATGAGACGTTGATACACAGACTCCTCCGCACTATAAAACTGCTGGAGGTATTCACTTGTGATATCTGCTAACCCTACTTCCGCAAAAGAATCAGGGTCTTGGAAATCGCCTTGGTCGAGATCAAAACTAATCGCAGGGATGAGCTCTACATCCTTCGAATCCTTGAGCTTATTCCAGAAAAAGACAATAAAAGGCGCATTGGCTCTCGGTTGCTCAGGGCGAAAAGCAGTAAAAATTTGCCCATCGGCAGAGCTTTGTTCGCCTATATATTTGATATCCTCCGCGCCAGTTATATCCTGATTTGCGGCGACCTCGATAACGCGCATTGTACAGTTATCGTCATCCTCGTAAATCATAAAACCGTAGCACTGCTGCCCTGCTCTATCCTTGTAAGCGAACTCGTAGTAGGTTTGCCCCCATACCGAGTAGCTACCAAGGCTTAGCAAGACAAGAAGCAATAGAATGAGTTTTCTTTTCATAATTGCAGTTGTTTATTTTTCATCACATAACAGAGCGGTTTCTACCTCTGCATCTAATTCCACTAAAATCAAGGCGGTTTTCTTGCAGCTTACCGGGAAAATCCTATGCTGAGATTCCCTACTAAGATAGTATATCAACAAATATTGCAAAGGTTACCAAGCAAAATCTTTACCAAGATTCAAAAAAAGGAGACCCCGCACTAGGCGGGATCTCCCTCTCGTAACACTAATCATTAAAGATGAGAAAAACCTATTTCTTTACAAGACGATAACTCGAAACAAGCCCCCTCTCGGTCGTTAAGCGCAAGAGATAGATACCTGCTTGAAGTTCGGAGGTCTCAATCTGAGTTTCGTTAGAAACAATGCGCCCAGTGCTTACAACGTTTCCGACCACATTGATTATGTCATACGTCATCTCGCGCATCTCTCCATTCAAAACGACACGGATGTGGCTATTGAACGGATTCGGCATTACACGGACACTTGCAAAGAATGCATCCTCTACGGCAGTTCCCTTTTCCACTGTTACCTTACATACGCCCTTCAGACCATCAATATCCGTATTCACTTCAATCTCTACCGAACCTTCTTTCACACCCTTAACGTTACCTTCAGTATCTACGGTTGCGATGCTCT
>CBDEMG010000005.1:0-1568 GCA_965240855.1 uncultured Bacteroidia bacterium
GAGCTTTAATTCGAAGATGTAAATAATATCTGCCGTATGGACTATGATGTCAGCTCGCCCCTTGTTATTGTGTACTTCGGTTTGAATGAATTGACCCAGCAGCGTGAATATAAAAAAGAGAGCAACCTGGGCATCACGCTCTCGATATTCTACATCGTTTATATTGTCGTATGGAACTCCAGCTAAGAGCGCTTCAATTTTCCTCATTAGCGCTTCTACATCCCCCGATTCGATCGCCTGCTGGAAATCCCACACGGCATCTCCACCACTTGACGATTTTATAGGAGCTAAAATAGGTTGTAGATTTCCCAGAAAACTGTACTTTACCTCGTCATTCGGAAAGCCAAGCAAATAAACGTCGCGCTGTGGGAAATAGTCTTTTATAGTTAAATAACCCGCTTGAAAAAGCACTGGAACAATATCTCGCGAATCAGTGCTGTAGTTCTCTAAAACTTGTTTGCGAACAACTACATTTTTTTCGAGATCTGGGATGTTGAAATGCGTACGTCTAAACTCTTCTACCAGAAAAGTGGGTGTGCCCGTTGTAAACCAGTAATTGTTGAGCTTCTTTTTTTGGAACACATTGAGCAGACTAAAAGGATTATAAACAGCGGTTTCACAATCCTCTGTGAAATGGTATCCATCATACCTTTGCTTTAGGGTAGCTAGCGTCTCCGTGTATGTGCACTCGAGGTTATGGGTAAGTGCTTCAATTTCAGGCTTAAAGTTTATCTCAAGCTCTTCTTCCGTAATGCCACATAACCCAGCCATATCGGTATCCATACTGATATCGTTCAGATTGTTGAGTCCACTAAAGATCCCAACTTTGGCGAAACGCGTAACTCCCGTGAGGAATACGAAGCGAAGATACCGACTGTATCCTTTTGCAACAGAATAGAAAGCTCGTAACTTCGCCTTATACGCTTCGTGTTGTGCGAGGTTGTGGAGTGTTTCAAGAAGCGGCTTGTCGTACTCATCAATGAGGACAACTACCTGTTTCCCAGTTTGTTCGTATAATAGTCGGATTAATTCAGCAAAGCGATCGTCGTAACTCTTGTAAGAGAGCGTAATGTTATAGCGCTCACAATTCTCATCGAAATTGCGCTGCATAATTTCGTCCAACGACTCCGTATACGAGTAGTCTTTTGCATTAAAGTCGAAATGCAAAACAGGGTATTCTATCCATGCCTGACGCCCCTCTTCAGCCGCAAGTTCGAGTTCTTCCTGTTCGAGAAAAAGTCCCTTGAATAGCTCCTTTTTCCCTAAAAAATAAGCCTCGAGGGTTGAGAGTAATAGACTCTTACCAAAACGACGAGGGCGACTTAAGAAAAAGACTCTACCGCTTGTGATAATCCTGTAGATGTACTTCGTTTTATCAACGTAAATAGCATTATCATTTCTTAGATTTTCAAAACTCTGTTCGCCCACGGGCATTATGCGTCGGGTAGCCATCTTGCCTTTTGTTTGCTTCTATGCGAAGTTACGAATTTGTATGTTCTATTCTCAACTTTAGCTAATGCAAAGCGGTCTTAGCAGACGACTCCTTACGCCGGAGGGGCGGTGAGTGT
>CBDEMG010000006.1:0-59624 GCA_965240855.1 uncultured Bacteroidia bacterium
AGTGTTGAAAGGAAGAGGCTCTTTCCAAAACGACGAGGACGGGAGAGGAAGAAATATTTGCTAGCACTCACTAGGTCTGCCACAAATGATGTCTTATCAACGTAGAGGAAACCTCTCTGTCGAAGATCGCTAAAATCCTGCCCTCCGATAGGGAGCACTCGTTTGCGTGTATTCATAAAGTAACCTACTGCTATTTTCTATGCTAAAATACAAAAAAGAGGATCGTCCCCCATTGTAGGAGAGATCCTCTAAGCTATTTAAATTGTAGTGCGCTATTCTTTCACTACGTGCAACGTTCTGCTGCCGTTATCTGAGTGAATACGCAACAGGTACATCCCTGCCTTTAGTTTTTCAGTATTAAGTACCGTTTCTGAACCGTCTAACACACCTTGAAACTCACGTACGCCATTCATATTTACAAGTTCGTAATGCGCATTGAGCGCCGTTTTATTGCTGATTCTGAGTGTAGAAGAAAATGGATTCGGCGCAACAGAGATACCTGCTAATAACTGAGATTCGACTGCTGCTGGCTGTCCCTTTTGTTTCAGTGCTACCACTTGCTTAACGCTTTTGTTGTCTTTCAAAGCAAAAGTAAGTTCTGTCTCTCGCTCCTCGAGATTACTGTTTGCATCAGCTTGGATGGTTACCTTCGTTTTACCCGCCTCGCCCGATTTGGTTTCAACAGGAAACCACGCAGCATTAGAGCTGGTAACTTCCCATGCTCCTAAACTTTCTACTTCAAAGAAGTCCTCTTTCGTTTCGCCTGCAGCAGGGAAGGTGTAACCTTCAGAAGGGGTTACTAAAAGTTGAGGTTTGGGGTTTTGACTTAAAATAACTACCTGTTTTGTAGTGGCGTCTTCTGCAAGCACAAAGGTTAAGGCTGTGCGACGTGTTTCTATAGTGGCATTGGGTTTCACTGTAATAGTAACCTGCGTCCCACTTACTCCTTGTTTGGGATCTACCGAAAGCCACTCGGGCAGGGGTGCGGTTTCGTCAACCTTCCAATTACCTGAGCTTGTTACCGTTGTTTTCCATTCGCCACCTTGGTAAGAAAATGAATTGGCGATTGTGGCGGGCTCAAGTGTTAATCCATAAGTTGAGCCACAAGTATGTTTACCCGTGATGTCTTCAATATCTTCACGTTCATTAAAGTATTGTATCTCCCAATTCTTGCCATCAGCTATTTCTTTACTAGTGGACTTTACCAGAAACTCGTCTTCGATATCGCCTTTTTTATCCACAAGATAAAGAGAGCCTTTTTCAGACTGTCCAGTCCGATCGGGAAGCTGACAATAAATATTGTTAAGAACGCTTGTAGAGAAGTTATTGCCGAAAATAGTCAATCCCTCCAAGTTCTTATTCTTGCTCACATCTAAGCTAGATAATTGATTTTCATAACAAAGTAAGTACTTCAACTGTATATTGCTACTCACATCTAGGCTGGATAAATGATTACGAAAGCAATACAAAGTCTCTAAATTCATATTCTGACCCACATCTAAGCTAGATAATTTATTATCAGTGCAATTTAGGATCTTCATAGCTCCATTTTGGCTCACATCCAAATTGGATAATTTATTGAAAGAGCAAATCAATTTCACCAAGTGTTCATTCTTGCCTACATTTAAGTTGGATAATTGATTATCAACACAATACAATTCTACCAACTTCACATTCTTGCTTAAATCTAAGCTGGATAATGAATTATGCACGCAAGTCAAAATCTCCAGATTTACATTCTTGCTTAAATCTAGGTCGGATAATTTATTATAGGAGCAGTTTAACCTCTTCATGTCTTCATTGTTGCTCACATCTAAGTTGGATAATTGATTATGATGACAGTATAGTTCTGTCAACTTTACATTTTTGCTCACATCTAGGCTGGATAATTGATTATTAATGCAATACAATCCTACCAACTTCGCATTCTTGCTTAAATCTAAGCTGGATAATGAATTATTCCCGCAAGTCAAAATCTCCAGATTTACATTCTTGCTTAAATCTAGGTCGGATAATTGATTTTGATGACAATATAGTTCTGTCAACTTTACATTCTTGCTCACATCTAAGTTTGATAACCCAACAGTCATGCAACTCAAATATTTAAGATTTAGATTTTTGCTTACATCTAAGCTGGATAATTGATTATCAGAGCAATTTAAGTGCTCCAAAACGTCATTGTTGCTCACATCTAAGGCAGTGAGAGTAGGGTTGACTCTACAACTAAACGCTACTATAGCGCCATATACCTTAATCTCTGTGCCTGTTGCTTCGTATTGTGATTGTATATCGTTTAAAACGGTAGGGGCTTGTACTTCTTTTTCAACCTTTACGCCAGTTACCTTTACCCAAACATCGGCACTGGAGGCAGCAAAGGCTAGTTTTATCTTTTCGCCTTGCTTTACGGTAAGAGTAATCCACTTCTTCGTATCGACTTTGCTCTCTTCAGCATGTACCGTATGGTAGCTACTTACTAAGCACAATAGTGTGCATAAAGCACTGGTTATAAACCTTTTCTTCATTGTCTGATATATATTTTTTGTTTTTCTGCAAGTGTAAAAAAACCGATTATGTATACTTTTATTAATGATTTGAAGTTTCAATTTCCTGAACCTTCCACTCCTTAATATTCCGTTTCTCTTCATCAAAGCTCGTACCCACTAGCACTAGTTTTTTGCCAAGTAAACGGAATGGTTTGTAGTACTCCTGTTCTTGAATTTGTGCGAGAGCCTCCTCGGCAGTGCCCGCGCTCCAGAGCTTGAATTCGAAGATGTAGATGATATCTTTGGTATGAACTATACAGTCCGCGCGTCCTTTGGCTGAATAGACTTCTGTTTGGGTGTACATCCCCATAAATTGGAAGATTAATGCAACGGCGATTTGATAGTTCTGCTCGCGCCACTTTACATCTTCCTTTGAAGCAGAGCTATAAGGGATATTTTCTAATAGATCCGAGAGTGACGTCATAAACTCATCGACTTTCCCATCACGCACATTTTTATAAAATCGAGCCACTACACTACGCCCCTCATCTAAGTACAACGACGTATAGGCGGGCAACAGATTCTTGATAAAACCATACTTCACCTCGTCATTAGGATACCCAAGACGATATAAATCTAACTCGCGATCGTAACTTTTAATTGTCAAATAACCCGCCTGAAAGAGGATAGGAATGGGAGAGGATACATCTGCACGATAATCACACAGACTACTCAAATCCATTTCTATATCTCCTTGCAAATCTGGAAGATAGAAATGCGCCTTTTTCAAATAATTCACCAAGAAAGTAGGCGTACCCGAGCGAAACCAATAATCGCGAAACTCTCGCTTAGTAAAGGCATTTAGTAGACTAAATGGATTGTAAACATGCTCACCTCCATCTACAAACAGATAACCGTCATAATATTGTTTCAAACACTCGAGAGTCTCTTCGTAAGTTTGCGAATGCTTCTTGCTGAGTGCTTCAATCTCAGGTTGGAAATTTGCTTTTAATTCGTCCTCTGTTATTCCACAGATCGCACTAAATTTCTCATCGGAAGAGATATCATATAAGTGATTCATATCACTAAACAGACTCACTTTGCTAAAGCGGGAGACGCCCGTAACAAATACGAAGCGAAGGTATGGGTCGCCACTCTTGAGCACTGCAAAGAACCCCTTGAGGATTCTACGGTACTCGTTGTTCAGTTCTTCAAAACCTTCCTCCAAAGTGAGAAGTAGGGGTTTATCATACTCATCGACCAGTACGATTACTTGTTGCCCCGTCTTTTCATAAGCTCGCTGAATTACTCCTTTAAAGCGACTAGAGAAAGTTGTCTCACTCTCTTTCGCTCCGTAGAGTATCTCCCATTCCGTTAACTGAACATGTAGGATAGATTCTAAATCGGTCAGTTCTGTATATTTTTCTGCACTTAAATCCAAATAGAACACAGGATACTGTTGCCACGCTTGCCGACCTTCCTGTGCCGCTTGCTCCTTTTCCCATTTCTCAAGGTATAAACCTTCGAAACACTCGCGCTTCCCTTCAAAATAAGCTTTTAGTGTTGAAAGGAAGAGGCTCTTTCCAAAACGACGTGGACGGGAGAGGAAGAAATATTTGCTAGCACTCACTAGGTCTGCCACAAATGATGTTTTATCAACGTAGAGAAAACCTCTCTGTCGCAGATCGCCAAAATCCTGCCCCCCGATAGGAAGCACTCGTTTTTGTGTAGTCATTAATCCTCTTGCACGTATTTCTACGCTAATGTACAAAAAGCAATAGGCTTACATTTTGAAACGCCCCGAAGAACTAGAGCATACTAAGTGCCGATTCGAGAAGTTTTAGTTGTTCGTGAGTAGTTGCCCAACTTGTAGTAAAACGAGTAACAAACCTATTAGGGGATATTTCGTTCCACACCTCGAAGAGGATTTGGGTTCGAAGTGTTTCTATTTGGCTTTTTGTAAGGATAGGAAATTGTTGATTGGTAGGAGAATTGATGTACAATGGTATGGTGTGTTTTGAAAAGAGTTCGCGCAATTGCATCGCTCTCTCTACAGCATTACGACTAATTTGTAAGTAAAGATCGTTGGTAAATAGTTCGTCGAATTGTAGACCGAGGAGACGACCTTTTGCTAATAAGGCTCCATGTTGCTTAATGATCGAAAAAATATGCTGCGGAGCATTGCCCAATGGGAAAACCACAGCCTCACCGCAAAGCGCTCCAATTTTAGTTCCACCAATGTAGAATACGTCGCAGGATTGTGCCAACTCCTCTAGGGAGAGATCTGAAGTGGGGCTTACTAACCCATACCCCAAACGAGCACCATCCACGTAGAGCAACAACTCGTATTCTTTACAAAGTGCGTAGAGTCTCTTCAGCTCTTCTTTACTGTATATAGTTCCCCATTCCGTAGGGAAAGATATATATACCATACGGGGTATAGCCATGTGCTCCCAGGTAGGATCTTTGTAAAAGTCGTGGAGATACTCTGCGAGTACAGTGACTTCTAGCTTTCCCTCATGGGCAGGGAGGGTTATTACTTTGTGACCAGAGGACTCTATCGCTCCGGATTCGTGCACTGCAATATGCCCCGAATCTGCAGCTATGACTGCAGCATAGTGTGGGAGTAGGGCATCAATAACTGTTGCATTGGTTTGTGTTCCACCAACAAGGAAATAGACTTGAGCTCTTGGGCATCCTACTGCTCTGCAAATCCGCTCTCTAGCCGACTGGGAGTATTCGTCATCTCCGTAGCTGGATACCTGAGTCCAATTCGTCTCACTCAGACGTTTTAAGATATTAGGGTGCGCACCCTCGGTATAATCGCAAGTAAAAGATATCATACTCTCGCTAAGTGTGTGTAAAACAAGTGTCATGGAGGAAGCCTACTTTTCTACAACGAGGAGCTGCACTGCGCCCCAACTCAGGGCAACCCTCTTTCGTAAGTGCAAACCAGCCTCTGCTATAGCCGAGGGGAGTGGATTCTCTCGTGCAAAACGCACCATCGAACTCGGAAGGTAGTTGTAAGCCTTAAACGAACCAGAAATTAATCCTCCCAAAATAGGTAAAATACAATGTAGGTAGAGACGATAGAGGAGAGCATAGAGTCCGTGCTGGGGCATAGAAAATTCGAGGATTATGAGTACGCCTCCCGCAGCTAAAACTCGATAGATTTCTTTGAGCGATTGTGGAATATTCGCGAAATTACGTATTCCAAAACCGATCATAACCGCATCGAACTTTGCTGCCTGAAAGGGTAATTTCTCTGCCATACAATCGACAAAATGCAGTGTAGTTGTTGTATACACTGACTCTATTTTTCGCTTACCTATCGCGAGCATCTCTGGTGCAAGATCCGCACAAAAAAGCTCAGAGGGAGTATATTGCTTAAGGAGTTCGAGACTCATATCTCCTGTACCTGCCGCAAGGTCAAGTATAGTGTTCGGGGTGTAAGCAAGCAACTCTTGCACTGCACGTCTTCGCCACCTGCGATCTAGGCCAAGACTTAGTATGTGATTGAGTAGATCGTACCGACGTGCTATACTATCGAACATAGAACCGATCGAAGCCTGATTTATCTTTGATTTCAACGCAATTAAATTTTATGATAGACTTAATACCCCTTACTCTAATTCCTTCTGCTTCTACTCCTGAATATTCTAAATCTGCAGCCTCTTTATATTTTCCTGCATTGAAATCCAAATAGAATACAGGATACTGTTGCCACGCTTGGCGGTCTTCCTGTGCAGCTTGATTCTTTTCCCATTTCTTTCTCGATGTATAGCCCTTTAAAACGCTCCTTATTTTCTTCGAAATAAGCTTTAAGTGTAGACAGGAAAAGAGTCTTTCCAATACTACGAGGGCGGGAGAGAACGTAATATTTGCTAGCACTCACTAATTCGGTCACAAATTGAGTTTTATCAACATAAATAAAAGCTCTCTGTCGAAGATCGCTTAAATCCTGCCCACCGATAGGGAGCACTCGTTGACGTATGTTCATAAAGTAACCTACTGATATTTTCTATGCTAAAATACAAAAAAGAGAAGCTTCTCCATGTAGGAAAGAGCCTATAAGTTCTTTAAATCGTAGTGCACTATTCTTTCACAACGTGCTGGTTTTTGCTAACACTACCAGAATCAATACACAATAGGTAGCTCCTCGCTTTCAGTTTTTTCCTGTATTCAGTACCATTTCTGCACCTTCTAATACTCCATTACGCCATTTCCATATTTGCAAGCTCGTAATGGGTGTTAATAGGTACTTTGTCTCTAATTTTGAGTATGGAGGAAAATGGAAGAGGAGGTGTGTTCGGTATTACCTTTTTGTAGCAACATATACGTTCTTAAGTTTTTTTTATTTTCAGTACCAGTTGCTTTTGTATTGCATTGACTTACTCGAACCTGTGAATACCAAGACTTCTTTCTTTTACGCTAGTTGCCTTTCAAACATCGACACAGGAGGCTATAAAGTTCAATTTTATCATCTCGCCTTGCCCTACGGTAGGGGTAATACACTATTCCTAAGAAACTCTGAATACCAACGGAAAGTTTGAGATTCAGCATTTCCGAATTCACACAACTCACATGAGACAAAGAAGCCCTTAGTGTGCAACTAAGGGCTAGTAGCTCTTTTTAAGCTCGCAATGGCAAAATGTTATTCGCTTTTTGGGTTCAAGCGTTGTTCTAGCGCCATCTCGTAGGTATGCTTATAATCTGTAATAAAGCCATACGAGATATCGTCTATTCGGATCTCGGAACGGGTGACATGACCAAGTAAACAAACAGGCACTTCTTGTTCTATCATAAAATCGACAAACGCCTCTTCATTTTTTTCGGAGACAGAGACAACAATACGACTTTGTGACTCGCCAAAGAGAAAAGCATCTAAGCGGATCTCGGCATCGGAGGTTATATCAAATCCGAGTTGGTTTGGTATGGCACACTCGATGAGTGTCGTAAAAAGTCCTCCTGTCGACACATCGTGAGCCGAAGCTATTAGTTGTTCTTTTACAAGACGTTCGACCAATCGCTGCAATTTTACCTCTTCTTCAAGATTGAAAAGAGGAGCTCCCGATTCCGTAATGCCACAAATAGAAACCAAGTACTCCGAACTAGCGATATCGTTGTGGGAGTGACCGAGGAGATATATCATATGACCTTTTTTAGCAAAAGCTAGCGAAGTTCGGTATTTGATATCATCGAGCAAACCGAGCATCCCAATCACTGGCGTTGGAGATACAGCTTCATCTCTACCACCCATCGTAGACTGATTGTAGAAGCTTACATTCCCACCTGTTACTGGAGTCTCGAGTCGTTTACAAGCTGCAGCAATCCCCTCGATCGATCGAACAAACTGCCAATACACCTCGGGATTGTAAGGATTTCCAAAATTCAAACAATTAGTAATCGCCAATGGAGTCCCGCCAGAGCAAACAACATTGCGAGCCGCTTCAGAAACAGCAATCATGGCTCCAACATATGGATCTGCCTTTACATAACGCGGATTGCAATCGACCGAGAGTACCAAGCTTTTCTTGCTATTACGAATCGCAACAATGCCAGCATCGCTGGGAATATTAACACTCAGATTGTAATTGCCTACCATTCGGTCGTACTGCTCGTAGATCCAGCGCTTTGATGCGATGTTGGGAAGAGCAATCAACTTCTTTGCAATCGAAATGAGCTCCTTGGGTTCAGAAACTTGTGTGATATCAAACTTTTTATATTGTTGATAGTAGGCAGGTTCTTTTTGTTCCCGAGTGTATTGTGGAGCTCCCCCCCCTAACACTAACGATTCGGCAGGGACACTCGCAACGCATTGACCTTGGTAGCTAAATTCGAGGTTAGGAGAGTCTACTACCTCCCCAATTTGTACACAGGGAACATCCCACTTCGCAAAAATAGCTTTCACCTCAGCCTCGCGTCCTTTTTTTACCACCACAAGCATCCGTTCTTGCGACTCGGAGAGGAGAATCTCATGTGCCTGCATTCCAGGTTGACGCTTTGGGACTCGATCGAGATCTATCTTCATCCCACACTTTCCTTTGGCAGACATCTCGGAAGTCGAACAGATAATTCCAGCAGCTCCCATATCTTGCATCCCAACGAGCGTATCGGTCTGTGCAAGCTCGAGAGTTGCTTCTAGCAATAATTTTTCAGCAAAGGGATCTCCTACTTGAATAGAAGGGATGTCTTTTGCCGAATCCTCCGTGATATTAGCACTCGCAAAAGTACTACCATGAATCCCATCCTTCCCTGTTGCCGAACCAACAATAAAGACTGGATTTCCCGCTCCCTTAGCAATAGCAGAGATTACTTTATTGTGCTCAACCAAACCAACAGACATGGCATTAACGAGTGGATTGGTCTCGTACGAAGGGTCAAAGACAACCTCGCCTCCAGCAACAGCCACGCCAAAGGAATTTCCGTAGTCTCCGATTCCTCGCACTACACCATCGAGCAACCAACGAGTACGTACGTTATCTATATTCCCGAAATGCAAAGAGTTGAGTTGTGCTACAGGACGCGCTCCCATTGTAAATATATCGCGATTGATGCCTCCAACTCCTGTAGCAGCACCTTGATAGGGTTCAACGGCGCAAGGATGATTGTGCGACTCTATTTTGAAGACACAAGCCATTCCATCACCGACATCTACGAGCCCTGCATTTTCTTCGCCTGCCTCTACTAAAAGATGCTTCCCTGTGCGAGGAAGTTTCTTAATCCATTTAATAGAATTTTTGTAAGAGGCATGCTCACTCCACATTACCGAATAAATACTCAATTCGGTAAAATTAGGTTCGCGCCCTAAAATCTTTACGATTTCGCTATATTCTTCTGGCAATATCCCGAGCTCTTTGAGCTGAAGTTGCAAATTACTATCTACCATGTCCTGCGCACTGCTAGTGTTGTACAAAGATAATTACGATTTCTATACACGTGCTTAATAAATGATAGTTAAACGCCCTTAACATAAGAAATCGGTAAGCATAACAAACTCGCTCTCGGCGACATTCTTGAGTTCGGAAATGCTTTTATTGGTTTTGGCTACCTTTGTAGTGTTGCAAGCAATAGAAATTTTCAACTCGAGCTTAGAAATTAAGAGGTATGAACGGTAAGCGGGTTCTCTATATCAATCAGGAAATCGAACCATACGTCGAAGGATCGCACGTAGCACTTCAAGGAGCGATGTTGCCACGCATGGCGCTGGAACTCGGTGCAGAGGTTCGGACTTTTATCCCGAAATATGGGGTGATCAACGAGCGACGTAATCAGTTGCACGACGTACATCGTCTCTCGGGACTCAACCTCATGATTGCTAAGGAGGATTATACGCTGATTATAAAGGTCGCTTCGATTCCGGGGACTCGATTGCAGGTATATTTTATAGATAACCTCGAATTTTTCTCGACCCGCAAGGGAGTGCTTCACGATGAGAGAGAAGCCCCCTACACGGATAACGATCGTCGTGGTGTCTTTTTTGCAAAGGGAGTACTAGAGACCATAAAAAAACTCCGTTGGATACCCGATCTGATTCATTGCAATGGTTGGTTTGCATCGTATGTAGCGCCGATGGTTCGACTTGCGTACAAACATGATCCTTTGTTTTCGAAGGTGAAAATTGCGACTTCGTTATACGCCGACAATCTGGAGGAACAGGTAGGACTCTCACTCAAGGAATCTGCAACGGTACTAAAATTGCCAGAGGACGAGATTGCACTCTTGGAAAGTGGAACACATCGTGTACTTTCACAACTCGCAATCCGTTATTCTGATGCAGTCCTACTGGGCGAGGATGGGGTGGATGTTAGCTTAATAAATTACGCCACCGAGCACAAGAAGCCTATACACGAACTTAAGACTGCAGACAACATAGAAGAGATCTACCAGAAAATTTTCGCTAATGGTTAGGGTACGATTCCTTACAATGTGCATGCTTCTTGCCGTTGCTGCACTCTTGGCTAATAGCTGCAAAACCGACGAACGCGCCTCATGGGGAGACGATTTCATTACCGAACAAGAGAAGCTAAAGATAGCAGAGAGCGTCACCTCCGATTTTATTGCTTGGACTGATACGACCAATCTCGGGATTATTAGGAATCCTGTAGAAGTGGTTATAGGCGAGATCTACGACCCTATTTTTGGCTTGCAACGCTCGGGCTTAACGACGCAGTTGCTCCCAAATAAACTCTCTTTACCAGCATATCAGCCCGGGACAACTGTTCTAGATTCGGTCTATTTACGTTTCCGTATAGGCGCTAAGTATGAAAACGAACCCTTGGAAATCAAGGTCTCGCTTCTGAAGAATCCCGTAGTACTAAACGATAGTACGCATCGCGATCCTAAGGCTAAAGAAGAGGAGGTCTTGACTACTTACGAGCTCAACGCAAAATATGGAGATCTGGTACGAATTCCTCTAAACCAATCTGGGTGGGGGACGCGCTATCTAGCCGAGCTTGCAAACCACCTGTCGAGTTACAACAAATGGCTGGATTTCTGCAAGGGCTTCCGCATAACAGCACGCCGTAAGACACAAGCAGACAACAAAGGGAGTATGGTACGCTTTAATATGGCCAATGCACAGTTCGGCGTTTTCTTTTTTTGGAAAACGCGGGATACGGTTCGTAGCCTAAAGCTCGGACTCGTGAACGAACTAAAGCGCTATATGTTGATAGAGAAAGATAGGACTGGGAGTGAACTAAAATCTACCGTACAGAAATCGCAACAGGAACAAAATTTGACGGGGAAGACATACGTAGATGCGGGCGGAGATGTCCGTACTGTAATTGATTTAAGCTCCGTCTACAAGAGGTGGAAGGACTCCGTACCTACAACGATACTGCGCGCCGAGCTTCGTATCCCCCTCTCGAATGATAATTCGCCTCTCTCGGATACGTTAATAAGTAGATTGTATACTTTTCTTCGCGTAAACGACCGATTCGTAAACTCGCCCGATGTAGACAAAGGGAAAGCTGTATACGATGGCTATTACAATCGTAAAAAGGGGTACTATTCCCTCAATCTAACCTATAGTATACAGGCATTATTGCGAGGCGAACTTCCCGAGAACCAGATTTATTTAGTAGGCGATACTCAGTATTTAGGCTTTGGACGTGCAATACTCAACAATACTAGTGTGAACAGCACTCCAATGCAACTAGTCCTTACGTATATTCACCACAAGTAGTGCTATGTGTGGCATTTTTGGGTACATCGGGCAATCTCAAGCCTACCCCATTATCTTAGAAGGACTTCGACAACTCGAATATCGTGGTTACGACTCCGCGGGGATTTGTATAACAGGCACGAAAAATTATTTATACAAGTTTAAAGGAGATGTAAACAATTTGGCTCGACGTATAGGAAATACGATTCCCGAAGGTACTATTGGTATAGGACACACTCGCTGGGCTACGCATGGTATCCCGAGTGATGTTAACGCACATCCTCATGTTTCTATGCACGGCGAGTTTGCTCTAGTACACAACGGGATAATTGAAAACTATGCTGAACTAAAGCAACGTCTCGAGTCGCATGGCTATACTTTTAAGTCTGATACAGATACAGAGGTTTTGGTCAATGCCATAGAGTATATCTACCTGCACTATCATAAAACATTTGAAGAAGCAGTATGGAGAGCCTTGAGTGTGGTGATTGGAACTTATGCGATATGCGTTTATCCGCTCAAGCACCCGGATGTAATGATTGCGGCACGCCTTGGAAGTCCACTCGTGATAGGAGTAGAATCTGGAAGTAACGGTTACTACGTAGCCTCGGATGCTATACCCATCGCCAAGCATACACGCAATATTATTTTATTGAAGGACGGCGATTTAGTGGTTATGGAGCGGGATTCCATCCATTTGAAGAACAAGAGTAATTCTAATCTTCAGCCTGATATAACAATCGTAGACTGGGATGTTGAGAACGTTTCGTTGGGAAACTTTGCCCATTTCATGCTCAAGGAGATTTATGAGCAGCCGCAATCGTTACAGGATACTTGTCGAGGTAGGATAAATACAGCACGCGACTTTGTGACCCTTGGTGGTTTATACAATGTTTTGCCTCGTCTGATAAAGGCGAAGCGAATCGTTATTATCGCATGCGGAACGTCATGGCATGCTGGTTTGCTGGGGGAGTACTTTTTGGAGGATATTGCTCGCATCCCCGTAGAGGTGGAATATGCTTCGGAATTTCGCTATCGTAACCCAATAATAGGCAAGGAGGATATTGTATTGGCTATTAGCCAGAGTGGAGAGACTGCAGATACTTTAGCAGCCATACGCCTAGCTAAAGAACGCGGTGCGCTTGTTTTAGGGCTTTGCAATGTTGTAGGATCTTCAATAGCTCGCGAGACGGAGGCAGGAATCTATATACATGCAGGTCCGGAGATTGGCGTAGCTTCCACAAAGGCCTTTACGGCACAGGTTACGATACTCTCGATGCTAGCACTCCTATTAGGGCATGAGCGGGGAATAATTTCCACAGAGAAGTATAAACGTGGTATATACGAGCTCTTAGCACTTCCAAAGAAAGTTACAGAGATACTGGAACATAGCGATGTGGTAGAACGCATTGCAAAACAATTCTATACGGCCACGAACTTTTTGTATTTGGGACGCGGTTACTTTTTCCCAATAGCTCTAGAGGGAGCATTGAAATTGAAGGAGATCTCTTACATTCATGCAGAAGGGTATGCAGCTGCCGAAATGAAGCATGGTCCCATTGCACTGATCGACGAGAATATGCCCGTAGTCGTACTTGCAACTAAAGATAGTTCGTACGAAAAAGTGGTAAACAATATACAAGAAATAAAAGCGCGTCGTGGTCGTGTAATTGCCGTAGTAACCGAAGGCGAAACCTCACTTCGCGAAATGGCAGACTACTGCATCGAGATTCCAGAGGCTATCCCGATGGTTGAGTCTGTACTGGCTGTAATCCCACTACAATTGTTAGCCTACCATATAGCACTATTAAGAGGTTGCAATGTGGATCGTCCTCGCAATTTAGCCAAATCGGTAACCGTAGAATAGCGGCAAGAGCTGTAAAACGTCGTGCTGCTTTTGGTAGTTATTAGAAAATAGCTACCTTTGTGACGTTAAAAAGAGTTCGGTTCGTAGCTCAGCTGGTAGAGCACGTGACTCTTAATCATGGGGTCGAGGGTTCGAGCCCCTCCGAACCGACAAGAAGCGAGGCGATCTGTGAAGGTCGCCTTTTTTACTACAGAGTGTTTTATAAAGGGGGACAAAATCTATATAATCAATTCTCAATCTATACAATATGCGCCTAGGCGCAGCTGGCGGATCTCGTTTCGCCCCTACAATACGGATAATAAGATTATTTGTAGAGACCGGGGTATCCTGTCTGGTCAATGAAATAGCATATTTGCTTTATATCCCTCATAATTTACATTTTTACACACCTTCGCAGCGCATATTTTATTAAACTAGATCCAATATTCATTTTGAAACAGCCTCGTTCGAAGGGGTGTATCTCTTTCACTCAATAGCTAATGTGTGCGACAAGAAAGAAGCAGAATGACACAAAAAATGATGCACTCTTGAGTCATATGGGAAAAAGAGAGAAGCCTAGACAATATTCTCTTTTTATGCAAGCGCTAATTTTCATTACCTTTGTTGCGAAAGTTTAACAGCTGCATCCGTCGAGATGTGGCAAAAATAGTAGTTTTCATGACATACTTAACTTCTGAGAAAAAACAGGAGATTTTTGGTCAGTACGGGAAGTCTAATAAAGATACTGGGTCTCCAGAGGCACAGGTCGCTTTATTTTCCTACCGTATCAACCACCTTACCGAACACTTGCGCGCACATAAGAAAGATTATTCTACGCAACGCGCGTTGTTGAAGATGGTAGGGCGTCGTCGTAAGATTCTAAGCTATTTAAAGGCGATAGATATCGAGCGGTATCGTGCTATAATCAAAGCGTTGAACTTACGCCGATAAGTTTTTTTACGATGTCGGAGAGGTGCTTTAGTGTCCGAGTGCATTAAAGCACCTTTTATTGTTTTAATTCTAAAAGATTAGTATACAACCACGACCCGAATTACTCACCGCGAGTAGTTGCGTCGTGTGTTGAGGTTAATACAAGGAAAGATATGCAGGTGATAGAAAAGACCATTACTTTACCCGATGGTCGTACAATAGTTTTGGAGACGGGCAAGTTGGCTAAGCAAGCCGACGGCTCTGTAATGCTGAAAATGGGTAATACCGTACTCTTGGCAACCGTGGTCAGTGCACCCACGGCAGGCGAAGACGTAGATTTTATGCCTCTAACAGTAGATTACCGTGAGAAATATTCAGCAGCGGGGCGTATTCCAGGAGGCTACTTTAAGCGCGAGATGAAGGCCTCGGACTACGAGATCCTTGTCTCACGTCTGATCGACAGGGCACTACGTCCATTGTTCCCCGACGATTATCATGCCGATACTATTGTCAACGTAATACTCTACTCTGGCGAGAAGGAAGAGATGCCAGATGCCCTAGCGGGCTTAGCAGCCTCGGCGGCTCTAAGTGTTTCTGATATCCCCTTTGGTGGACCAATCTCAGAGGTACGCGTGGCTCGTATCGATGGACAATTTGTTATCAATCCTCGCTACTCCGATCTTGAGCGTGCAGACCTAGATCTGATGGTAGGAGCAACACGCGAGAATATCTTGATGGTGGAGGGCGAAATGAATGAGGTGAGTGAGGAGGTGATGATCGAGGCCATACGCGTTGCACACGAAGAGATAAAACGTCACTGCGATGTACAAATGGCTATGGCAGAAGCTCTTGGAATCAAAAAGCGGGCGTACTGTCACGAGACAAACGACGACAATCTTAAACAGCGAGTTCGTGATTTTTGCTACGAAAAAGCTTATACTATAGCAAAGTCCCAATTACCTAAACAAGAACGTTCGGCAGCATTCGAGTCTCTACTTAACGACTTTTGGGCAACGATCCCCGAAGAAGATCGTCCTGCACTGAAAATGATGGTGAACCGCTACTACCACGCTGTAGAAAAAGATGCAATGCGGAACATGATCCTAGAAGATAAAGTGCGTCTAGATGGGCGGAAGACAGACCAGATACGCCCCATCTGGAGCGAGATAGACTGTCTACCTCGAGCTCATGGTTCGTCCATCTTTACTCGAGGCGAGACGCAGGCTCTCTGTTCCGTAACCTTGGGGACGATGTCTGATAAGAAAATGATCGACGAGGTTCTCTACGAAGGAGAGGAGCGCTTTACCTTACATTACAACTTCCCACCATTTGCTACGGGCGAGGCTCGTCCTACGCGTGCTCCTGGGAGACGTGAAATAGGACATGGCAATCTCGCATTGCGCGCCCTTAAAAAAATGCTTCCTCCAGAGAGTGACTTCCCGTACGCAATACGTATTGTTAGTGATATTCTCGAATCGAATGGATCCTCTTCTATGGCAACGGTATGTGCAGGCACACTAGCTTTGATGGATGCTGGTGTACAAATGCGTAAACCCGTCTCAGGTATCGCTATGGGGCTCATCTCCGATAGTACAAATAAGCGTTTTGCAATCCTCTCCGATATACTAGGAGATGAGGATCATCTCGGAGATATGGACTTCAAAGTTACGGGCACCAAAGATGGTATCACAGCAACCCAAATGGATATCAAGGTCGATGGACTCCCCTACGAAGTTCTTGCGCAAGCTCTCGAACAAGCGCGACAAGGTAGAATGCATATTTTGGGTAAGATCACGGAGACAATACAAGAGCCCCGTGCCGACCTTAAAGCGCATTCTCTCCGCTATGCACAGATTGCAGTAGACCCGGATAAGATAGGTTTAGTAATTGGTTCTGGCGGAAAAACTGTACAAGAGATACAACGCGAGACGGGAACAAAGATTAGTAATAACGACGAGGGACTTTTTGTGATTTATGGCTCTGCTGCCGAGGCTGTAGAGAGAGCGCGAGAGCGTATCGCTAAAATAGCCGCAGTCCCTGAGTTGAACGCTGTATACCATGGTGTCGTAAAACAGATTACTCCCTACGGAGCTTTTGTTGAATTTATGCCGAAATGCGATGGTTTATTGCATGTCTCGGAGATCGATTGGAAGCGTGTAACAAAGGTTGAAGACTACTTCAAAGTCGGCGATGCGGTAGATGTAAAGCTGATCGATATCGACAAGGTGACAAAAAAGTACCGTTTGTCGCGCAAAGTGTTACTCCCTAAGCCCGAGTCAACAAATAATAGTGAAACGAAGTAATCTGCCTATTTTGGCAGTCGTGTGATTTTGCAAGAAGAGGTACATCGCAAGATGTGCCTCTTTTCATATTACAGGTAAGAGAGTGGGAACATCGTATTTGAGAGATTTACACCTTATTAGTTAATTGTTACCTTTGTGTATAGGCAGATTTTTAAGCTAAGAGTACAGACGAATGGCCAAACAAAAGACGTTAGCCTCCGCATTTCAATTCTCGGGGGAGGGTTTGCATACAGGAGTGAACGTTTCAGTAGAAGTACGTGCAGGAGCCACCGGAACAGGAATTGTATTTGTTCGCGACGATTTGGAAGGCGCACCCTTGGTGCATGCACTAGCAGAAAATGTTGTAGATACTTCACGAGGAACAGTCATAGAGGAGAACGGCGCAAGCGTTAGTACACTCGAACATCTACTCTCTGCGCTCTGGACGCTGGGAGTAGACAATGCCGAGATACACCTCAACGGTTCTGAGATTCCAATCCTAGACGGGAGTGCCCGTGAATTTGCCCGGCTGATAGGCGAGGTAGGGCTAATTGAGCAGGATGGGGAAATTGAATATTTCGCTCCTGAAGAAAAAATAAGTTTCAAGAACACTGCGACTGGAGCCGAAATCACTATTTACCCAGACGAGGAGTATATCGTAAATGTTCTCGTCGATTATAACTCGCAAGTCCTTGGACATCAATATGCAGTATACGACGAGGGAGTCGACTACTCGAACGCCATTGCCAACTCACGAACATTTGTATTCTTTCACGAACTAGAGCTGTTGCGATCGCATAATCTGATAAAAGGGGGCGACCTTGCCAATGCACTCGTGATCTTAGAACAGAAAGTTCCTCAAGCTGAGTTAGATCGTCTAGCCGATCTATTTGGTAAGCCTAAAGTGAACTCCACCGAGAATGGAATCCTGAGCAACGAACCACTCTACTACGAGAACGAACCTGCGCGCCACAAACTCCTTGATGTACTAGGCGACCTCGCACTCGTTGGGGTTCGTTTGAAAGGAAGGGTAGTCGCGATACGTCCAGGGCATCATGCTAATACCGAGCTAGCAAAACTTATACGAAAAGCCATCAAGACGCAGACGCAACAAAAAAATCTTGCACCTAAGGTCGATTTGTTGCAACCCCCTATACTGGATGTCCAGCAAATCCAGCAACTGTTGCCCCATCGCCCTCCTTTTTTGCTAGTAGATAAGATCCTCTCTCTAACCGATACAAAGGTGATCGGAGTGAAGAATGTAACCATCAACGAAGCTTTTTTTGTAGGGCACTTTCCAGGAGCCCCCGTGATGCCTGGCGTTTTACAAGTAGAAGCCATGGCACAAGTTGGCGGTGTTTTAGTACTGAGTACTGTACCTGATCCCGAGAATTATCTCACCTACTTTCTCCGCATCGACAATGTACGTTTCCGTCAGAAAGTTCTCCCTGGCGATACACTGATCCTCAGTATGGAGCTTGTCAGTCCAATTCGTAGGGGGATGGCGATTATGCACGGAGAGACTTACGTAGGGAATACCTTGGTAGCCGAAGGTGATCTTATGGCGCAGATTGCTCGCCAAGTTTAAACAAAATAAGATGAAGACTATAAGTCCGCTAGCCTACATAGCACCTGAAGCCCAATTGGGGGAGGGCGTCGTCGTAGATCCCTTTGCCTACATAGCAGGAGATGTAGAAATAGGAGATGAAACGTGGGTGGGTGCGCATGCCACTATACTCGATGGCGCTCGCATCGGGAAACGCTGTAAGGTATTTCCACAAGCCACGATTGCAGCTATCCCACAAGATCTGAAATTTAAAGGCGAGTATTCTACCGTGGAAATCGGGGACGATACAACCCTTCGCGAATGTACGACAGTGAATAGAGGGACACTTGCCAAACGGACTACGAAGGTAGGCGATCACTGTCTAATAATGGCTTATGCACACGTGGCACACGACTGTATATTGCACAATCAAGTCATACTTGGCAATTGTGTACAACTGGCTGGAGAGGTAGAGATCGACGACTATGCTATTCTCTCTGGCGGAACGCTTGTACACCAATTCACTAAAGTGGGAAAACACGTAATGGTACAAGGGGGAACGAAAGTGAATAAAGATGTTCCACCCTATGTAATAGCCGGTCGCGAACCTATAATGTTCTGTGGTTTGAATGTCGTAGGATTACGTCGTAGGTTATTTCCACCTGAACTTATACAGGAGATCCAAGAGGCTTATCGTCTGCTATATCGCGAAGGTATGAATATCTCGCAGGGAGTAGAACGAATAGAATTAGAGATGCGAAAAAGCCCAGAAATAGACGAGATAATACACTTTGTACAGCTCTCAGAGCGCGGTTTGTTGCGAGGAGGTAAAATAGAATGAAGGAAGTTTCATTACTCGGGTTGCATTTCGAGCGTTTGTATACCCAAGCGGTATTGCAAGAGGCACTTAGCCGCTTAGCAACGAATATTACAAGAGATTTCTCGAAATTCGAAGCTCCCCTTGCTCTTTGTATACTCAATGGTTCTTTCATCTTTGCGGCCGATTTGTTGCGTCTGCTCCCCTTTGAGATATCGGTAGAGTTTGTGCGCTACCGTTCCTATCATGGTCTGAATGCATCACAAAAACCAGAGGAGTTGTTAGGACTGACGCAGCGCATCGATCGCCGCGACATATTAATTATTGAGGATATTGTGGATACGGGACTAACGATGCAATCGCTGCTCGATAACCTAAAGGGGCGTGGCGCCCATTCTATACGAATAGCCACAATGTTTACAAAATCGGAGGCCTTTGTCGGGAATTTCGCCATCGACTATGTGGGCTTCGATCTCCCAAATCGCTTTGTTGTGGGCTACGGGCTAGATTACAATGGATTGGGGCGCAATCTCTCTGATTTGTATATTTTAAGCGATAAATAACTTACTACAACGGTTGCAAATCATGATTAATTTAGTACTCTTTGGTCCTCCAGGTGCTGGAAAAGGCACACAGGCTCAGCTGTTGGTCAGTCTCTACAATCTAACACATCTCTCAACGGGCGATATCCTTCGTAGCGCCATTGCCGCTGGCACACCATTAGGAGTACAGGCGAAGTCTTTTATGGATAAAGGACGTCTTGTACCCGACGAGATGGTAATCGGTATCATACAGGATTTTATCCGCGAGCATAAAACGAGTACAGGGTTTATCTTCGATGGCTTTCCGCGTACACGTCCGCAGGCCACAAAACTCGATCAGATGTTGCACGATGAGGGGATGATGATCAATGCCGTACTCGTACTCACCGTAGATAAAGCCGAACTCGTACGTCGTCTTTTACAACGAGCAAAGCTAGAAGGACGAGCAGACGACAAGGCTGAAGTAATTCAAGAGCGCATACAAGTTTATGAGGAACAAACCGCTCCCGTTACTTCACATTATCAAGGGTCTGGTAAACTCTATACAGTAGACGGGCTCGGAAGTGTAGAAGAGATAAGTGCTCGCTTAAAGAGTATTATCGATTCGTTGTAATCTATACATCAATAAAAAATATAACGAGGAAAAGGATCTGGTATGGATAACCAGAATTTTATAGACAGAATTCGCGTACTTTGCCGAGCTGGACACGGAGGAGCTGGTAGTACACACCTGCGCCGCGAGAAATTTGTACCCAAGGGAGGTCCCGATGGTGGCGATGGTGGAAAAGGTGGTGATGTCCAGATTGTGGGTAATAGGAATAAATGGACTCTTTTACACCTGAAATATTTGAAACATTTAGTGGCTCAAAATGGTAAGGCTGGCGGAAGGCAACGGAGTCAAGGTGCACAGGGCGATGATAGTATTGTAGAGGTTCCCTTGGGAACGGTAGCCATAGATGAGAGTACTGGAGAGCAAATTGGAGAGATCACCGAAGATGGGCAAGTGCTAGTACTTAAGCGTGGAGGGCGAGGTGGGCTCGGTAATTGGAACTTCAGGTCTCCGACTCTACAAACACCTCATTTTGCACAACAAGGAGAAGCCGGCGAAGAAGGGTGGGTAGTACTCGAACTAAAATGTTTTGCAGATGTTGGACTCATCGGCTTCCCCAATGCCGGAAAGTCTACATTACTGGCGAGAGTATCCAATGCCACACCTAAAATAGCCGATTATCCATTTACCACTCTAGTGCCCGAGTTAGGGATTGTGGAGTATCGCGACGCACTGTCGTTTATCATGGCTGACATACCAGGTATTATAGTAGATGCCCATGCGGGAAGAGGAATAGGGCTTCGTTTTTTGCGTCATACGGAGAGAAATGCGATACTACTCTTCCTTGTTGCTGCTGATTCGGATGACATACAAACCGACTACGATACCTTGTGTAACGAGATCCGTCTCTACAAACCTACCTTGTTGGAAAAGAAGAAAGCTCTAGCGATCTCTAAAGCAGATCTTATAGATGTGGAACAACGCGAGGCGATTATCCAAAAACTATCGTTGGATATCCCATACGTTTTCTTCTCCTCTATTACAGGGGAGGGGATCATCCCACTCAAGGATATGGTATGGAAGTTGTTACAAGAGGATAAGGGGGTTTAGATGGAGCTACTACAGAGTATCGATCGCGATCTATTTTTATTCCTAAACGGCTTGCATACCGATTTTCTCGATCCTCTAATGCTTTTTAGCTCAGGGAAGCTAACTTGGATTCCGTTCTATCTCTTCCTACTTTACATAGTTTATCGTCGACAGAGATGGCAAGGTCTGTTGTGGTATATACTTGCTATTGGTTTAGTAGTTCTACTTGCCGATCGACTCTCAGTAGTTTGTTTTAAAGATGTCTTTGAACGTCTACGTCCGTGCCACAATCCCTCTATTGCTTCATTAGTCTATCTACCTGGTGGTCGGTGCGGTGGTCTGTATGGATTTGTATCCTCTCACGCAGCCAATGTCTTTGGTATAACACTCCTGAGTATTCTATTTGTACGGCAGCGTTGGTTTACATTCTTGCTCCTTTGTTGGGCTCTTTTGGTGTGTTATAGTCGTATCTATTTAGGCGTACACTATCCTGGCGATATCTTGTGTGGTGCTATTTTAGGAGCAGGGTGTGGTGCATTGGTTGTCTTACTCATTCGGCTCACTCATCGGTTTGTACCAATCCATTGGCAATTGAAGTATATCCGATGAAAAGGAAAGTAGTGAGCCCGGTACTGAACACAAAGCTCTATGTATTACTCCTGTTTAGTCTGTGGCTATTAGGAGGGGCGAAGGCTCAGTGGCGGAATTATTTTCCCAAAGAGCTTGAGGCTCGGACAGTGAGCATCACCGTAACTGGCGATATAATGCAACACTTACCACAAATTGTAGCAGCAAGGTGTGGCGAGAATCGTTTTGACTACTCCTCCTCTTTCCATCTGATTGCTCCCTACTTACAAACCAGCGACATAGCTATCGGCAACTTGGAGTTAACACTCGGCGGTCCTCCCTATACTGGCTATCCGTGCTTTAGTGCCCCAGATACATTGCTCTACTTCTTGAAACGGGCAGGCTTTTCAGTACTTACAACAGCAAATAACCATACTTGCGACCGTAAATCGACGGGTATTCTTCGCACTATCAGACAACTTGAAGAAGCAGACATTCCTTTTACGGGCACGTTTCGTAATGCTGCGGAGCGCGACTCGCTGACGCCGAGAATTATTGAAAAAAACGGTCTCCGCATGGCGCTACTCGCCTACACGTACGGGACGAATGGTATCCCATTTGCGCCACCACTCATCGTGAATCTGATCGATACATTACAAATTGCTCGCGATATCGAGAAAGCAAAGCAGGTAGCTGATTTCATAGTTGTGGCTATGCACTGGGGGCAAGAATACCACGACGCACCTTCCAGAGAACAAAGAGTGTTAGCCGATTTTTTGCTGCAACAAGGCGTAACACTCGTAGTAGGGAATCATCCCCATGTAGTACAACCAATCCGTATAGTACGTGATTCGAACGGCGTAATGCGACAAATGTGTATCTACTCCTTGGGCAATTTTATTTCCGCACAACGAACCTTTCCACGAGCGGGTGCGATGCTCGTACACTTGGTTGTAGAGCAGGGGAAACACGGACTCGCGATACGCGCACCAGAATATCTCCTAACCTACGTAGAACAGACAAGAGGAGCGCGCGAAAATTTTCGAATACTACCCATTGAAGTACGCCAAAAAGAGACCAATTCGTATGCAGAGCGATACCGTTTACATGCGGAGAGTATTTTGGCTGATGTCGAAAAAGAAATTGAGGCGGTACACAAACGCCTATTACCCTACGTACACCCCTCCTATCCATATATCCTTGGAAAAATCGCTAGTTGGCGACAAACTATACTCAAACAACAGGAATTACCGTTTTATAACTAAAAACACAGTTAGGATGAAAAGTATATGGTTATTGTCTTTAGGTCTTTTTATTTCCATTGCAAGTTTTGCAAAAACAGATTCAATTCAGAAGGTATATAAATTGCCACAACCACAATCGTTGCAACCCTCTAAGCAAAAGCCGTCGAATAAGAAAAAAGCTACTGAACTTGCCGAGTTATTCAAAAAAAACGAGGTAGCGCGACTCTCGGATATGCCTCTGACTCTAGATCTGTTAAGCACACTACTAAACAACTTAGATCCGAAAAAAGTACCTCAGATTAAAGATTTACTCTACGAAGAGGGCGACGAGTATAACGTACTTGTCGTGACAGACAAGGGGGCATACCGCTTTAACAAAAAAGAGAATACACTCAACTTGATGCAAGCTGGAGATTACCGGGGACAGTTCGCTGAAGAAAACAAAAATTGGAAAAAGGCTAAGTGTTTCCTAGTCGCTGAATTGACCAAAGATGAACCTCTTTTCAATCGTGAAGAACTTGAACTCTTAAAGGACGCGCGATCTTTTATTGAAGAAGAAACTGCACTCTTGGTGAGCCCTGAGGATATGGTAACAGAGTCAGACAAAACGCCAACGAAGGGAGAGGCAAAAAAGGATTCCAAAAAGGCTAAAGAAAAATTAAAGGAGTCGCCACAAAAGGCAGAAAAAGAGCAGAAAAAGACAAAAACTTTGAAGCTAAATGAGCATGATGTTTTTTTGGTTGTCGATAATTACTCTTTCTAAACCTTTTTCGAGAAAAAAGCTTTTTAAAGTAGCGTCTTTTTTGTCGTAGGATTTTTTTTCATAAGGGCGTAACTCGTTGCGCCCTTAAAATATAATATCGGTCATGGCAGAGGTCAAAAAGAGTTTTCAAGTAGAGGGGATCGGCTGTTCTGCATGTGTAGTACGAATCGAAACCGTGCTACGTAAACTCAAGGGAGTCCGTAGTGCAAAGATCGATATTACTACGAATCGCGTCCTCGTAGAATGGGACGACGCATTACTCACGCCTCTCGAAATGCAACAAGCCATAAAGAAAATTGGCTACCATCTCGAGATAGATCTCACGGATGCTATCCACTACGAACCTCGGAAGCATTTGCAAAAAACGAAAAACAGATTACCCTACATTTTAGCAGGTATCCTAGGAGCCATGCTCACGTGGGTGCTAATGCTCTATGAGCCTTTTAATTTCGGGAGTCTCATAATACAGTTCGTAGTCTCTGGCATCGTAACCTATTCGTTGGGAGCCCCCATTCATCGCCGTGCCATACGACAACTATTCCACGGCGAGTTGAGTATGGACACTTTGCTCTTCTTAAGTTCGAACACCGTATTCCTCTACAGTCTTTACGCCTTGTGGTTAGATCTCTCCACTCATACACAGAATCCGTACCCACTCTTTTTCGATTCTTCGGCTATGATCATCGCCATAATTTCTCTCGGCAAGTGGTTAGAAGATTTAGCCAAATCGAGAGCGGCAGCATCGTTAACCTCACTGATAGCCTTACAACCCGAGCGTTTGACAGTATACCGTGATGGTGTCTACCAAGAGGACTATCTCTATAACGTACGTCTAGGAGATAGCATCCTAGTACATCATGGCGAACGAGTCCCCGTCGATGGCACTGTAATCGAAGGAGCAGGGTCGATCAATGAGAGTTCCATGACAGGAGAAGCTGAAATCGTATTTCGCAGAGTAGGCGATCGCTTACTAGCAGGTACCTATGTAGAAGATGGTTCGCTACTAATGCGTGCAGAACATATAGGAGAGGAATCGCAACTCGGACAGATGATCCGTCAGGTAGAAGAAGCGCAGACGAGCAAACCTGAAATACAGAGTTTGGCAGATCGCGTCTCAGGGCTGTTTGTCCCCATTGTAGTAGGGATAGCCCTTGTCACATTTCTGGTGTGGGGGCTCGGAGTCTCTAGCGAAGATTCTTGGCGTATGGGGTTGGTAGCAGCAGCCTCCGTACTCTCTATTGCTTGTCCTTGTGCACTAGGCTTAGCCACGCCCACAGCTATTATCTCGGCCATCGGTTTAGCCGCAAAAAACTTAGTGCTCGTGAAAAATGCTCAAGGACTGCAGATTGCAAAAGATATCAACCACATTTTCTTTGATAAAACGGGCACACTAACTCGCGGAATGCCCGAGGTGGTTAAAGCACATTGGTGTGTAGATGAACAAGAAAAACAATATGTAAGCGATCTACTATATACCCTTGAGCTCAAATCGGGACATGCACTTGCCAAAGCAGTTGTTTCGTGGTTAGGAATCGGACGACCGCTACTCCTAGATGAGTATCATGTAATACAAGGTAAAGGGGTAGAATGTGTTTGCGGAGGGATTTCCTTCTCACTGGGTAATTTGGAATTTGCTAAAGAGAAGCGTGTGAACCTATTACCGATACACAATCTCCTACGCGACTGGAGCGAAGAGGGGTTTACATTGATAACGCTACAAGAAGAGGGGAGAATCCTAGTAGCACTCGCCCTCGCCGATAGTATTCGCGAGGACATCGGCTCTACTATTTCCGAACTCGAGGAGATGGGGATTACTTGCCATATTCTCTCGGGCGACAACGCACAGGCTACAGCACGCGTTTCGATCGAGGCGGGGATCGCTATGACAAATATGGCAAGTGGCTTGTTGCCAACGGAAAAAGCTGAACATATTCGCAAAATGCGAGAAGAGAATAACAAGACAACAAAGACTGTCGTAGGGATGGTAGGCGATGGTACAAACGATGCCCTAGCTATAACAGCAGCCGATGTAAGTTTTGCCATGGCCACAGGCGACGATATCTCAAAGAGTTGTGCCACATTTACTCTGGTTAATCAAAATCTGCAAACAATTCCCTATATGATTCGTTTGAGTACTGCTACAATGCGCACTATTCGCCAGAATCTGTTCTGGGCCGTAATCTATAATTTTCTTGCCATCCCTATTGCTGCAGGAGCTCTCTACATACCTTTTGGCATAGAGATGCACCCGATGATCTCGGTAATCGCCATGGCATGTAGTTCGTTGTTTGTAGTACTCAATAGCCTTCGTTTACGCAAAGCAAAACTGAAGCACGAGTAATCTTGATAGAAAAATGAACGGATTCTTAGGACGTTTTTTTTTGTTCTTAAGCATTTTATTCTCTACAACTTTTTGCACGCAAGCACAAGATTTCACGGTGCAGTGGGAAGGAAAGTGCGAACGTGTTAACTTAGATTCGCTCGGTCGCGACTACACACTAAGCCATGGCGCGGTAATCAGAGGCGAAGTTTTCTACTATACGCAACTCTCACAAGGGAGTAGTGAGAGGAGTTCGTACGAGGTTATCGGTCAAGAGTACGAGGAACTCCCTTTTGCCGTGATAAGTATACCAAACTGGGTTAAGACATATTCGCAAGAAGCACAAACCACGATTGTGCAAGCGCGTGGTGAGTATTTAGTAGATATTCTCGTGCCCGCTTTTCGAATAGTTAATGGTAAGCTGCTAGGGTTGAAGCGATTTCAACTTATAAAGAGTAGAACTTCCCTAAGAAGTTCTTTACAGACTCGTCAATCTACAACAAACGATTATACCCGCATCTCGCACTCCAAGTTGCGTACAGGACGTTGGAAGGGAATACATATCTCAGAATCTGGGGTCTACAAGATTAGCTACGACGAGCTTAAAAAACAAGGTTTTTATAATCCCGAGAACCTCTCTGTCTGGGGCGGCGAACCTTTTCAGTTACCTTACGAGAATAGTACACCGCATGTAGATGATCTAGAGCAAATCCCCATCTATTGGGTAACACGAGGCTCAAGTCCTGCCTCTGGAGATTATGCATTGGTATATCTAGACGGACCTACTTGGTGGAAATATAACTCAGCACACGATATATACGACTACTACGAACACGACTACGATACTAGTTCACACTACTTCATAACGACCGATTTTACCCCTAAGGAAGTCGCTAATATCCGTACCCCTACTCCAACGGAACGACAGGACTCTTATCTGGGTTGTTGGGGATATTGGGGGCATAATACCCTACTCCGTTTTTCTGGCCGCGAGGCTTTTGGTTTGCAATTCGAATTTCGAGTAGAACAACAACTCAAAACAGACCTTCAGGCTTGCGTAGACGGATCGACTGCTAAATGTTTTGCACGATTTGCAGCCTTCTCGCCCAAAAAGAGTGCTTTTAGTGTTATGATAGACAAGGAGCGCATCGCCTATACCGAGATAGAACCCTGCCCGTCCGATGCCGCCGATCTTGCAAAATTCTCACAGGTAAACGTAACCTTTCCTATACAACATCGCAAGTTAGATCTAACCTTTCGCTACCATCGTCCAACCTATTCGTCGACGGGGTGGTTGTCACGTGTCTGGGTCAATGCGCGCCAGTATTTTCCTAAGCATCCCTCGCAGCATCTTTTCTATACCGACAAGGTAAATGGTGCACGTTTGGGTTTTTCTCTACCAGAATATGATACAGATATAGAATTATGGGAGGTTAGTAACCGATTTCAAGCACAGCGATTTAGTTCGCTCGGAGAGGCCTCTGTCGACGGAAACAATCCAGCTAGGGTAATACTCTTTGCACGCTCGAGAGTTCATGAAGTAGAATATGGCGACGAGATAAGTAATCAAGATTTGCATGGAGGCGAGATCCCCGAATTCCTAATCGTAACACACGAGAATTTCTTATCTCAGGCCGAGGCTATAGCTGATATTTACCGTCATTCGTCGCTGGCGGGACATCCCAAAGTTGTCGTAACCACGACGCAACAAATTTACAACGAGTTCTCCTCGGGCAACTACGATGTTAGTGCCATACGCAACTACTCTCGCTATTTGTATTGGCGCGGCGGCGGAGCAACCTCGCCATATAAGAATATCCTACTGATTGGAAAACCTTATTATCGTCTCCGCGAGCGCAGAGATGAGGTTAACTTTGTGCCAAACTACCAGTCGGAGAATTCTGTAAATAGCGATTATTCTTTTTGTTCGGACGATATCTTTGGCTTGTTAGATCCGAATGAATCGCCAGAACGTGGGGCTATGGATATTGGTGTAGGTCGCTATTCCATTACAAGTACTGAGCAGGCCGACTTATTGCTCCGTCACGAACAAGCTTATCATACCGCATCCAATTGGGGGCCCTGGCTAACCAATGCAGTGATGCTCGCAGATGATGGTGATGGCTTCGCTTATATGCGAGGTACGGATAGTATGGCTACAAGGATTGAGCGAGATCGTAAAGATCTCACTATTAAGCGTATTTATGCTGATGCCTATAAGCAGGACAATTCGTGGAGTAAGTCGCACTACTATGCTGTTAACAAGGAACTTAATAGGCAAATAAACAAAGGAGCTTTTCTCTTTAACTATATAGGACATGGAAATCCTAGAGTGCTCGGTCATGAAGCCTTTTTTGCATTTGAAGATGGTGCATCGTGGCGCAATTTGCGACGCCTACCTATCTTACTTGCAGCCTCTTGCTTTTTTGCCAGCGCCGATTGGGATGAACATTTACCTCTGGGGCAACGTCTACTCTACATGCCACAAGGGGGTAGTATCGCGATGATAGCAGCAAGTCGACTTACCTTCAACTATTCGAATCAGCTTTTCAATTCACAGTTGTTGCGCGCGATCATTCCTAAAACTGGCACTATGCAACCTCAGGCACAAAATCTGGGAGAGGCTCTGCGCAAAGCAAAGAATAAAACACCTGGGAACGAAAATCGGAGTAAGTATATGTTGATAGGCAATCCTGCACTGCCTTTACCTAACTATACCGCACAAGCGAAACTCTTACGCATCAACGGGAGCACTCTTGCAGGTCTAAACGATACGGTGCGGGCGGGTATGAAAGTAGAATTGGATTTAGAGGTGAAACACTCCGACGGACTCCCTTTTACGGGCGATGTACATTTACAATTGCTCGGTGCAAAACGCAAAGTTCGTACACAGGATAACGATAGCGAGGGGGGCTACGAATACCTCGAGCGGACTAATACTTGCTTCCGTGGACTAGCGAGTGTAAAAGAAGGACAAGCCAGTATCACATTTGTCGTACCAACCGACATGAATTTGGACTATGGGAAGGGACAAGTGACAATGCTTGCCGTTTCGGAAGATGCGTTGGCTGCTGGAGGCTACGACGATTTTATCGTAGGAGGGCATACAAATACGAAAAACGATGACACAAAAGGACCAGATATCGAAGTATCGTGGAACGATTATGCCAAACGCCCCAATGCAAAAATAAGCACGAATGCACTACTTCTCGTACGTTTAAAAGACGAGAGTGGAATCAATATCTCTGGTGCAGGTCTTGGACACGACCTAGTTGCAAAACTCCGTCGCGCGGAGGGGGAGGAAGAACGCATTGTACTCAATGACTTTTATGTGGCAGATAAAGATACATACCAATCTGGCGAAGTGCGCTATCACTTTACGAATCTCACACCGGGGCATTACACTATGAATATAGAAGCCTACGATGTTTACAACAATAGATCCAATACCCGTCTTACCTTTGAAGTAGGAACTCCTAAAAAAGCAGAAATCTCGAATCTACTAAACTACCCCAATCCATTTACGAGCACTACGAGTTTCTACCTTGATGCCACACGTCCAGGACAAGCTGTTCAGGTGCAGATACAAATCTTCACCCCCGATGGTTTGTTAGTTCGCAATCTGCAATTTATGGAAGCGAATCCTGCCTACCGTTTAGGTCCGTATTTTTGGGATGGAAAAGATGAGTATGGGCGTGTCATTGGACGCGGAGTATACTTCTACCGAGTACGCTTGCTCTATAAGGGAAATTGGTTAGAAGAGAAAGACACGACTGAGAAATTCGAAAAGCTACTCAAACTTTAAGGAAAATAAAGAGAATAAAAAAACGCACTCCACAAGAAGTGCGTTTTTTATTACAATGAAACCCTACTAATTCTTCTTGGTAGTACTCTTAAAGAGGTAGCTTTTACTACCCTCACCTTTACCCTTAACAGTCAAAACAAGTTTTGTACCATTTTTTGTATACACACATGTCCCAGATTCTAGATCACTCTGCTCGATCAAATCAAATGTAATCCCCACGATAGCGTTGGTACTTACTTTAGCCTTAATGTTCTTCTGTGCTTGCGTATCTATCACGACTTCTTCTTTACTCCCAGCAACGGCTTTTATAGTAATAGTAGAAATCTCGCTAAGCCCTAACTTGGTAACAGCTGGAGCATATTCTCCTTCCCATGTACCTATTACTTCACTCAACTCGAGTGCTACTGCATCTCGCAATTCCTTCTTAGTACAACTAAAAAGCAACGTTGCTGCTAGTATTGCTGTACAAAAAAATAGCGTTTTTATTTTCATTTTCTTCTGGTTTTATTAATTACGTCACTGTGCAAAGTTCGTTTTTTTTATACAATAAAATGTTGTGCAATTTGAAAATGATCTTTTCACAACACCCACTAGCAGAGAACTTAATACGATACCGTCCAAATTAATGATTGCAACAACAATTTTACAACGAGCGAGAATGACATATCCCACAGTTGACCTGCAAACAATTCACTCTTACATATTATGAAATTGATCTTGCATATACCCTACTAAAACACAACAGCATTAGGGTGTCGCATAGCAGGTATATAATTAATTCAGGACAGGTGCATCGAAATG
The DNA here is from genome assembly GCA_965240855.1 of uncultured Bacteroidia bacterium. Lineage (GTDB taxonomy): Bacteria > Bacteroidota > Bacteroidia > Bacteroidales > CAJPTX01 > Bacteroides_D. Next base: position 30,752 of record CBDEMG010000006.1, read on the forward strand.
TTCGTGGTAGAAAAGCGAGAGCGCCAACCAGATTTTCCCTGCTTGTTTTGTGTTTTTAAGAAGATCAGAAAAGCCCGAAGTTTCGAGATCCGAGGCGAATACGACAAATTTCCTCGGTACAGAACGAAAGACTCCACGCACAGTCTCTACCTCTTGCGGTGTACACAAAGATAAAATTGGGGCACGCAACATACGAAGAGAATGCTCTACGTAGTGCTCCTCAAAGAAGTATTCGCCCGTAGAAGCCACAATCACACCTTTTATTGCAAAATATTTCGTTGCTGCTATAAGAGCTGCAGCAGAGAGCCGATGTTCGGCTAACAAAAAAATAGGTGCTGTTGTTACTTTTCGCAATTCTGCTATGCGCCATCCAATCTCGTCTACTAGGGAGTCAGCAGGTGCAAGATTGTTGCAATACATACCTGCCATAGTCACCAAGAGTACATTAGCACCCAAGTTGTTCACCTTTCGTCCCAGTGCAATCAACTCTGTAGTAGGACGCACTCCATCAGAGAGTAAAATACAGTATGGCGCATGAGAATTCACCACCAACTTTGTACCTACTTCGACTCCCTGTGGTGTTCGTAGCACCTGCTGTCCCATTACCGCACTCCACGAGACAAGCATACACATACACACGAACAGTACACGTTGCACCATCGCGCAAGCCTCTTTAACTACTCCCCTTTCAAAACTTTTGCACCTGTTGCTAATATCGAGATCTTATTCTCGTGCTGCTCCACAATACTATTCCCCTCAATTTGCACACGAATAATCGAACCGTCGTCTCGAGTGATTTTTATCAGTCCACCCGAGACCAACGACGATATTATAGCTTGGTGGTGCTCCAGCATCGCAAACGGACTCTTTGTTCCTGGTACTAGGACTTGTACCGCATCACAAGTCAGTACCGTCTGCTCGGGAGTGATTATACTTATATGCATCACAATGTTTCTCAACTGGCTGCGAACGCCTGTTATTTATCAGCACCTTGCAATAACCGTTCGCCTTTGGCGATTGCCTCTTCTATCGTACCTACAAGGTTAAAGGCCGCTTCGGGATATTTATCTACCTCCCCATTCATTATCATATTAAAGCCCTTAACTGTATCTTCGATCGAAACTAGCACGCCCTTCAACCCTGTAAACTGCTCAGCCACATGGAATGGCTGCGACAAGAAGCGTTGTACTCGACGTGCGCGATGTACCGTTAGCTTATCCTCTTCGCTCAACTCATCCATACCCAGAATAGCTATAATATCCTGCAACTCGTTGTAGCGCTGTAAGAGAGCCTTTACGCGCTGCGCCGTATCGTAATGCTCCTGTCCAACGATTTCGGGTGTGAGGATACGTGAGGTCGAATCCAAGGGGTCTACTGCTGGGTAAATACCCAATTCAGAGATCTTACGACTCAAGACCGTCGTAGCATCCAAGTGTGAAAATGTAGTGGCTGGTGCAGGATCAGTAAGGTCGTCTGCTGGCACGTAGACAGCTTGAACCGATGTAATAGATCCGCGTTTGGTAGATGTAATTCGCTCTTGCATACTCCCCATCTCCGTAGAGAGCGTTGGTTGATACCCTACCGCTGAGGGCATACGTCCTAGGAGCGCAGAGACCTCAGAGCCTGCTTGCGTAAAACGGAATATATTGTCAATAAACAACAGAATATCTCGCCCTTCGCCATCAGCTCCACCATCGCGGAAAGATTCTGCTACCGTCAAGGCCGAAAGAGCAACCGTTGCACGAGCTCCCGGAGGTTCATTCATCTGACCGAAGACCAACGTAGCCTGCGACTTAGCGAGTTCCTCGTAGTCTACTTTCCCAAGATCCCATTTACCTTCCTCCATAGACTTTTTAAACTCCTCGCCATAGCGGATTACATTGGATTCGATCATCTCGCGTAGCAAATCGTTCCCTTCACGTGTACGCTCTCCCACACCAGCAAAGACGGTCATTCCATTGTATCCCTTCGCGATATTGTTGATCATTTCCATAATCAACACCGTCTTTCCCACACCTGCACCACCAAAGAGTCCGATCTTTCCACCCTTCATATAGGGCTCGAGAAGGTCAATAACTTTGATCCCTGTGTAGAGAACCTCCTTCTCCGTCTTAAGATCTTCGTATTTAGGCGGATCACGGTGAATCGGGTTGGTCTTTTTCCCCTCCAGTTTCCGAAGCCCATCAATCGTATCGCCAATCACATTAAGCAAACGACCACGCAAGAGATCGCCTCCTGGCATCGTAATGCTTGTTCCCGTAGCTAGGACCTCCATCCCTCGACTCAAACCGTCCGTCGAGTCCATTGCAATCGTGCGAACCGTCTTGTCGCCTATATGCTGCTGTACTTCCAATATCAGGTGCGATCCGTCCGAGCGCGTCAAATCCAATGCATCGTGTATCATGGGCATTTGCTCCTCCGACACATCAAACAGCACGTCAACCACGGGTCCTATCACCTGCGATACTACTCCCTTAACCATAACCGAAATACGATCAACTGTTTTTATACCTAACTCACAAAGACTAAAATACTTATGCAAAGCTAACAATAAAAAAAGAACCTCTTGTCCTATTTAAGCCAAAACACACTTACCTCCCTACACCGAAATGACTTCTGTTATACACTCCTCAACTAATGCATAAAGTATGATTTTCCTAAAGTTCGCTACCTTTAGTTTAAATTCGGTGATAATAGGAGGATGAAGACCAAGGAAGAGATAGTACGCAACTGGCTACCGCGATATACCGGGGTTGCGCTGGAGGATTTCTGCCCCTATATTCTGCTTACAAATTTCCAGTCGTACCTCGAGCTCTTTTGCCAGCTCACGGGAGCAACCATTACCTCGACCTCTGCTAATATGCCTTCGGCTACTGGAGCGGGAATTACCATGATTAATTTTGGGATCGGGAGTCCCAATGCAGCAACTATTATGGATTTGTTGAGTGCCATTCCCATTCATGCAGCGCTCTTTTTAGGGAAATGCGGAGGTTTACACGAACAAATTGCTCTGGGCGACTATCTCCTGCCCGTGGCAGCCATCCGACACGAAGGTACTTCGGACAACTATTTTCCTCCCGAAGTACCTGCACTACCCACTTTCAATCTCCAGCGTGCTACAGCCGAAATTGTACAACGCAATGGCACTGATTACTGGGCAGGAACTGTCCTTACAACCAATCGACGTGTCTGGGAATTCGATCATGAATTCAAGGACTACCTTTGCAAAATTCGCGCTACCGCCGTAGATATGGAGTGTGCGACACTCTTTACCGTTGGTGCCTACAACCAGATCCCTAATGGTGCACTCCTACTTATCTCAGACCAACCGATGATAGCCGAAGGTATCAAGACGGGGGCTAGCGATCGATTGGTTAACCTACAATTTGCTCAACAGCACCTTCAGATCGGAATCGATACCTTGCACGAACTTGCAAACTCCGAGCACAATATGCGCAAACTACGCTTCTAGCAATACGCGACTACTATATGGCCGAACAAAAAAAACAAGAGCTACCTAAAGTATTTGCTGAATACCTGAGTATCCGCAAGACTATTGAAGAGAAAAAGATAGCTCCACTATACATTTTCTATGGCGAGGAGGCTTTTTTTATAGATCAACTTATCTCACTGCTACGAAATTCCGTACTACCTCCTGAGCAACAAGCATTTAACCAATCTGAGTTTGTTGCAGAGAACTCCAAAGAAGGACTCTCTGATATTTTCAAAGCTCTCTCGCGCGAACCTCGAGGTGGAGCTGAATACAACATTGTATTGGTACGCGAAGCCGATGCTATTAAAGATTGGGAATACTTCCTGCAACTCCTAACAACTATACGCGAACACCAGTGTGTAGCACTGCAATTTACTAAGCTCCCCGCTAGCAAGAATACCGATTTTAAGAAAATATTGGACTTTGCTCAGACAAGTGGAGTGCTCTACAATTCGCTCCCTCTTGCAGAACGAGAGGTCGATAAAGTTATCGAACACATCGCTTCCCTCTATGCCCACAAGATCGAAAGAGCTGCGGTGCTCCGTTTCAAAGCCTTGTTTGGAACTGGACTTATGTTTGTAGACAATGAGATCCGAAAACTAGTATCCGCTCTCCCCGAAAAGCAGAAAACTATCGAAGAAAAAGATCTCGAACATATTCTCCCCAATCGCGAATATGCCATTTATACTCTCACAGATGCGATCGCACGCAACGACTATGCGAGTGCCCTAACAATAGTCTACTACATGGCTGCGAACAAAAAAGATAGTTCCATCAGCTTAAATAGCTCGCTCTACAACTACTTCAAGCGAATTTTCATCTGGGGTGTTTTACAGAAAAAAATGGGCAATACGGAGCTCATGGCACACATGAAGATACAGAAGTGGCAAATCCAAGGCTACAAAAACGCTGCCGAAAAATTCCCCCCCGAACGTTGTGCTAGAATCATTTCTAAACTGCGCCAATTTGACCTAAAACTAAAGGGTGTAAATTCTGCTAACACTAGCACGCCTTACGAAGAGATGAAGCAACTTATGGTACTAATACTCACAGCTTAAGATTTTATGATTCTCAGCATTATTATCCTTACTTGTCTTATCTCGGTACTTGCTTTCCGTACGCCTGAACTACTTCGGAAACTCGCTATGTCCTACTATGAGGTGGTACACCGCTACGAGTTGTATCGACTCGTTAGTCACATGTTCGTGCACGGTAGTTTTTCCCATCTTGCTATCAATATGATAGTTTTCTACTCCTTTGGTAAAGCTGTACTCTTCGAATTTTACGATCTCACGACGTACGACCTCGTACACTCGCCTCGTGCTTTATTTCTTTGGTTGTATCTCGGTGGTGGGATCACTTCGGCACTCCTAAGCCTCCTTTTTCGTCGCAATCGAGAAATCATGAGTGTAGGAGCCTCGGGAGGCGTCTCATCGCTCATCTTTACATCCATCTTTTTCGATCCTTGGAGCTCACTCTATATCTTTGGACTCGTACCTCTTCCGGGTATCCTACTCGGAGTCGGGTATCTAATCTACTCATGGTACATGGCACGTAAAGGGCAAGATAACATCGATCACCATGCGCATTTTTTCGGTGCACTCTATGGTCTACTCTTCCCTATGGTTGCCATCGATCCGCATCTATATTTCGTCTTCCTCAACAAGTTGCTTCTAATAGAATAGACGAGGATGGCCGAAGAGCATTTCCCCTATCGTCGCTATAAACTACCACCTCGTATGCAGGTTTGGCTCGATGGGAAATTCCTCTTCGAGAACGACCCTCTTCTCACTCTCTCCGATTGGCGCAATGCCCTATATCTCGGCTTTACGTTCGATATGCGAGCGCATGGGACTCACGTACTCCGTTTTGGCTTATACTACGATGCCTTCTGTACTATGCTGCGCGAGTCACAATTCCCAGACTATGTATATCTCTCGGCGCAGATGCTACAGGAGACAAGTACAACATTACTCAAGCGCAACCGCTACCACCTCAACGCTCTCGTTCGGCTTACCTGTTTTTTACGCTACATTCCAGATCTCAATACGCTACAACGCCCCACTACTACCCTACTCATCGAAGCCCATCCACTCGAAGGGAGGTTTTATAACACAGAGTGTCCAGCTGTCCCTATAGCTTCCTATTTCAATATCCGACGTATCGCAACGCCTGCAAGCTCCGTACGTTGGCTAGGTGACCCCCTGCAAATGTTAGCTCGACGCTTCTGCACCCAACGCGGCGTACAAGACTGTCTGTTTTACAACGAACGAAACGAGAGCCTCCAAACTCTCGAACGCGATCTATTCTGTATAATTAACGACGAGGTCTTTGCCGCACCTCTCGAATTAGGCTTGGTTTACGATCCCTTCCGCGAGGTTGTAAAAGCCGTCGTACAGCAAGCTGGTTTCCGTTTTATAGAACGACCTCTTACGCAGGAAATGATCTCTCGCAGTACTGAGTGCTTCCTTGGGAGCACAAAATACGGCATCGAACCGCTCAAACGTATCGATCTGAAATATTCGTGGAACAATATTACACGAAAACAGCTTATTCCGCAACTCAATTCGTACCTCTTCCCCGATTACTTCGTTTAGTTTCGTAGCTCGATATTCAATATTTTACGCAGTGCTTCTGCAGTATAACCTCTTTGTTGTGCTACCTCTTCAGGCGTTCCTAAGGCAACGAGTTCACCGCCTCTTTCGCCACTCTCCAAACCTATATCTATAATATAATCTGCACTTCGAATTACATCCAGATTGTGTTCGATAACTACCACCGTATTACCTCGCGTTACCAATGTCTGGAGTACGGAGAGTAGAAGCTTTACATCTTCGAAGTGCAAACCCGTAGTAGGCTCGTCAAAAATATAAAGCGTTTTACCCGTATCGCGCTTTGATAGCTCAGTCGCTAGACGCACACGTTGATTTTCGCCTCCCGAGAGTGTGGCACAAATCTGACCAAGTTTTATATATCCCATCCCCACTTGTCGTATGGCGCCTAGTTTACGCTCTAGTGACGGGAATGCATTAAAAAAATCGTAGGCTTGGTTTACTGTCATATCCAGTACCTGACTGATATTCTTACCCTTATAGCGTACTGCCAATGTCTCTCGATTGTAGCGCTCGCCTCCGCAAGATGAGCAAAGGACGTGTACATCGGGGAGAAATTTCATCTCGATGAGTTCATAGCCCGATCCATTGCACTGTTCGCAGCGTCCTCCTTTTACATTGAAAGAAAAACGACGCGCTGTAAAACCTCGAATCTTTGCATCCTCGGTCGCAGCAAAAATATTGCGGATATCCGTGAAGATTCCCGTATAGGTTGCAGGGTTCGAACGCGGATTCTTACTTAATGGACTCTGATCCACTTGTATCACCTTATCGATATATTCAAGACCTGCAAAACTTTTATAAGGGAGCGGATTTTTCTTAGACTTGTAGAGTGCCTGACTAAGTATTGGGTACAACGTCGCATTAACCAGCGAGGACTTTCCGCTACCAGAAACGCCTGTAACACAAATGAAAGTCCCGAGCGGAAAATCCACATCTATCCCTTTTAAATTATTTCCTCGAGCACCTCGCAACTCTAGCTTGAAGCCATTACCGCAACGTCGTTCGGTAGGAGTGACTATTTGTTTCCGACCACTAAGGTAGTCTGCCGTAATGCCTCCTTGCTGTACAAGCTCGTCAGGCGTCCCCGCAGCGATTACGCGTCCTCCGTGCCGACCTGCTCCAGGACCTAGATCTACAAGATAGTCCGCAGCACGCATCATCTCCTCATCGTGCTCTACTACAACTATCGTATTCTCTTGATCTCGGAGCTTCTGTAGTGCACTGATGAGCTTCGTATTATCTCGAGGATGTAGCCCTATACTCGGCTCATCTAGTATGTATAATACATTCACGAGATTCGTACCTATCTGTGTTGCAAGACGGATGCGCTGACTCTCGCCCCCCGAGAGTGAGTTCGAAGCACGACCTAACGAGAGATAACTTAACCCTACATCGAGAAGAAAATGCACACGACTCCGAATCTCCTTCAAAATCTCGTTCGCAATTGCCTTGCGCGTACCTTCCAGCTTCTCATCAAGCTCCTCAATCCACAATACAAATTTATCGAGGGAGAGCTGACAAACCTCTGCAATATTTTTCCCTCCTACACGGAAACAAAGTGCCTCTTCGTTCAATCGAGATCCGCCGCACATAAAACACTCACTCTCGCCATACTCCTCGTTAAAACTATCAATGAGCTCCTGTGGAATATAGTCACGACTCACGGCTATCATGGCTAGCAATCCAGACTTCTGTCCGAGTATTTGCGTATCGTCAAGTGTTTTGAAAACTTCGAAGAGATTCTCTAGATCTTGCGAACGATTCATAGCCCACTGTGAAAATAAAAAATTCACAAGCTCTTTACTTCGCTGCAATGCACTACGATCGAAGGCTTCCTCTTCTCGCGAAAAAAAGATTCTCTCGCGCAAAGCTACAGGTAAGGTTTGGTAGGAGGTATCCAACGGTAAGTTGTGCCCTAAGAGCCAACCATTGAGCCAAGCACTCACCATCTTAAAACCCTTGCTGCTTGTTGCTCCCTTATAGAGCTCTTTCAAACAGATCTCAAACGGAATCGAAGATCGCTCTGTAAAATAGGTATGCGAGGGGACTCCTGTTGTAGTACCTATCCCATCGCAGTAAGGACAAGCTCCGAAATGCGAATTAAAAGAAAAAGTATGCGGCTCTGGATTGGGGAGTGCAATCCCCGAAACGGGACAAAGAAGTGTTGTACTGTAATAGCGACTACTATTGTCTTCTAAATTTACTACGAGTAGCATACCCGAACCGCGCCGTACAGATTCCACAACCGAGGCTGTAAAACGCTCGGGAGGATCGGGAGAGACTTCAAGACGATCGACAATGAGCTCTATATTGTGTACTACATAGCGATCTAACTGCATATTGGGCGACATCTCTACCACTTTACCATCTATACGAATGTAGAGATAGCCCTTGCGGATAAGCGACTGAAAAAGCGCCTTATAACTCCCCTTCCGACCTCGGACTAAGGGGGCACAGAGAGCAATTTTTTTTCCTCTGTATTCATGCAATATCCGCTCTCCAATCTCTTCTGTAGAATAACTCACTAGGGGCGCACCTGTTGCAGGAGAGTAAGCCGTAGCCAGACGAGAATAGAGTAAACGTAGGAAGTCGTATATCTCGGTGATCGTTCCCACAGTAGAACGACTGTTACGCCCCGTGGTTTGTTGTTCAATAGCAATGACTGGTGCGAGACCGTCGATATAATCTACATCGGGTCTCTCGAGATTTCCTAAAAACTGACGCGCGTACGCATTGAGTGTCTCCATATAGCGACGTTGCCCCTCGGCATAGATCACATCGAAGACTAGCGAGGACTTCCCACTACCACTCAGACCCGTAACAACCGTAAGTGCATTACGCGGGATATTCACGCTTATATCCTTGAGGTTATGCACTCTTGCACCCTCAATAATAATATGGTTTTGAGGGGTAATTGCTTGCTCTTCCATCGCACAATGCTACATCCGTTCAAGAAAGATTTACTGTTACTTTTTCACTAATACTATATTGCTAGGCAGAGCACCAAGTTGCCGAGTCCAACTCTTCGAACCTCGTCCAGTAAAACTCACCACACTCCCACTACCAGTGTATGAAACCACATCGCATATATAGATCTGTCCACCCTTAGGAGCTACTACAATGTTGTAAGGGATCTTTATTGTCTCGACGTCCTTGCCTGCCAATAGTTGCTTGGTGAGTATCTCGTGTTTCTTTATATCCACAACGCCATAGGTATTTTCAGGATCCGCTTTAGGAATATACTTCGAATAGTAATAAAAAAGCGAGTCATTGCGAATATCGAATTTGCTACAAGGGAGCTCCATATTCTTTTTTACCTCGTACTTGTTTGTAGTCGAATTCTTTACAAGACAATATAAACTCGGAGGCACATCGTTATAGTCCCCACGCGAGGTTACCCAGAGCTGGTCATACTGATCCTTACGTATGAGTTCGAGGTTTATTGCTACATCAATTGTATACTCTTCCTTCAACGTTTCGAGCGAAATTACCGAGATCGTTCTCTCATAACTTGGTGTATTAAGTCCTCCCGAATTGGCAACAAAGAGTTTACCTTCATGTACAAGCAACTCTTCGGGCTGTCGCCCCACTTCTACTCTACGCGTTATTTGCAAGGTCGCAGTGTCAATCTCTACCACCTCACCATTCCCACTAGCACTCAATGCTACGTATGAAGACACATATGCCTTACTACCACTAAAACAGATATTACGCGCATTAGCGATATCAATCTGACCGAGACGTTTAGCTGTCGCAAGGTTCATTACCTCTATTTTGTTCGATCCATTGAGGACAGCATAGAGTCGTGCTCCGTATTGTTTCAAATCGTTTCCTATATCACCCAGCGCATCCGTACCCATGTTATTTTCCGTGTAAATATCGCGATAGAGTTTTCCTTCTTTAAAATTTATATAATCAAGTTGCGCTTTATTTGTTCCTTGCAAGCCCTGATTGAGTACATACATCCCCGAGTATTCTCTACTCTCGCCATTTTCTATAGTCACATTGCCATTCGTGTCCTCGTCATCACCTACTTTTTTCCCCTTCTCACACGAGGTAAAACATAGCAATGCAAGCAAGACGAATAAAATAGTTTGAACTCTTTTCGTTGATTTTACCATGTTATTTGTAGCATTACGTTAAAATTCTGTTCTGGCATAGGGTAGTTGAGTACTACCGAATACGGACGTCCCCATAGATTGTTAATACTCAAACGCGTACGTACACCGAGTGCAAAGATATTGAACTCGTAGTCAAATGCCAGATCTGAGATATACAAAGCAGGTTCGTAGTTACTGCGGATATTCTCTGGGAGGTGATAGCGCGATCCCGCATAGAAAAAGTTGTAGATCAGTAAGAAATGGTTGTACTGATAGCTCGCCACTAGCGATCCACTGTGACGAGGAATATTCTGTATCTGATGCCGAAAATAGGTACTCTTCGGATCAGAAATATCTATAGCATGTGTATAGGAATACTGGAGGAGCACAGAAAATTGGTGAACATTCCAAGCCTGCACGCCAAGGCGTACAGTACAATCCACGCCCGTGGTTCGAACCTTACCTAAATTGAGCGTACTCCAACGAAATTGTCCACGAGTTGGGAAGGCTACGATCTTATTAGTTATATGGCTATAGTAGCCCTCGAACAAAAGTAATATGTCGTTTATTACTCGCTCTGGTGCTCTTATGCTCCACCGTACCCCGGCATTCCGTAGTGTAGAACGTTCCGGAAGGAGATTTGCATTTCCAAAATCAGTATAGTAGAGCTCATTAAAGGTAGGGAGACGTAGTGCATGTCTGTATTGCAGGAAACAAGAAATACCCAATGAACGGTGTTTGTAGGCTAACGTTATATTGGGGAGTAGTGTCCACGGCATCGGTTTTTCACTGGGGGAGTGTAGAACAGTATTACCAATGCTCAAGAGACTAGCGAGAACTTGTAATCCCTCCAGAGTATATTGAGCAGAGGCTGCGATGTAATGGGAGAGTCGTTCTGGATGTTGCTGCTCAAAGAGCGAACGCGCCTGAGTATGATTGTAGCCTGCGAGGCGATTCCAATGCATGTCATACGCTAAGGAACTTGCGAAATATTTACTAAAACAGAAAATCTGCGTTGTAGAAAACGAGGCTTCTAACTGGTGGAAAGTAAGGTGAGCCAAAAAAAAACGCGGATCTAGCTGTTTGTATTGCTGATAGTCGCTTGCAAGCTTTAGTGCAATGGTGGGAGTATAGAACGCTGTAATTTTTTTTTTGAACAATCCCTGTACAAAATAATTACGATCGGCTTGACGCTCTCCTCGTCGCCAGACGTTGGTAACAATGGCTCCAGGCAAACCTCGCTCAGAATTGTAATAGTAGGCTCTTATGCGCCCTAAACCACCTAAAAGTTTCTGATGCAAACTCAACTCGATTCTATGGAGATGGACATCTCCATTTTTGCGTACTGCCGTAGTATCAAAAACTTTCTGACCACGTAGATTGTAACGACTGTAATGGAAAGGATAGCGCCCATGAGCTTCCACAAGCTCTACACTTGCACTCAACGAGAGTCTTGAGGTGAGTTTTTGAGCATAACGAAACGACGGAGCTATGAGACCAAACGAACCTCCCTGATAAGTTGCTTGCAAACGAAACTTCTCCCCCTCACGGAAACTGGGTGTGCGAGATGATAATTCGAGAAGAGCCCCAATACTTTGAGCTCGAGCCGACTGAGTTAGACTACTTTGATTAGATGCATAGAGTGCCACTGCCTCCAGATTCGCTAGCGAAAAGCGTCCAAGATCTACAATACCATTTTGTGCATTCCCGACCAATACTCCATCGTAACTCACTGCTACATGCTGCGAACCCATACTACGGATATTGATAGTCTTGAGTCCTCCTATTCCACCATAATCCTTAATCTGTGTACCAGCAAAAAATCGGAGTGCATCTGCTAGATTCTGACCACTTATTCTCTGCAATGCTGCACTGTCCATCCGCATGGGTGGAATTAGATCAGCAGAATGCGTGGTGGTTATCGACACTGGTGAGATAACTATTGTCGTATCCTGCGCTCGCGTACATACCCCCATCACACAGATAAATACGAAAAGAACCAACTTAAGAAGGAAAGTATACGAAGGACTGTGCAAAGCGCAGTAAAATTATTCACCCAATATCAAAGAAAAGAGACCTACTGCAACCTCTCGATAAGCAGCTATTCCGTACGAAAATGTCTCCGTCTGAGGTTGTAGCTTGTGTTCGTTGCGTGCGTAATATTCGTGAACTAATTCGTCTACTTCACTTGGCAAAAGGCTTAGCTCTGTATTACCACCCAAAATTTCACGCTCGACTATACCTTTGCCCACAATGCGATAGGTCGGTATCCCACCCTGTTTCGATACCATCGAAGCAAAGGCTGCTATATAGTACAAAACGTCTGATGATGTCCTTACTTCGAAGCTCGTATGGTGCAATAGCAAACCATATTGATAGACCGAAATCGTTGCAAACTCTTGTGCAAGATGTATAAGAATGTTTGTTGTCTTACGATAAAATTGCAATCCTAGCCGGAGGAGTGTAGTCTCTTGGTGGAGTACCATAAAGTGCTCGAATGTGCGAACTAGAGCATTTATTAATTCGCTCGGAATTGCAAAAAGGAGTAGTATCTCCTCCGTTACTCTGTTAAAATAGAGAGTATCGAGATCTCCCATAGGACTCAGGCAATCTAGAAGTAGCTTCGCCTCTTCTGGTACAAAAAAAGCTTTGGGTAGCAAGGTATAGGTGCGAGCACTCCATCCGATACGAATACTATGAAAATGCGCAGCCAACCACGGATAGGCTTTTAGTAAGGCAACGAACGCATCACGCCACTGCGTGTCGTCTGTTACAATATAATGGAAATCGATGTAGCCAATGTAGAGCTTACGTAGATTATCATGCACTCCGACTTCAATCCCCGTGCGATGAGGAACCAATAGGAGATCGTACGTACTCGCTTGGCAAGGGTCGAATGTCTCGTCTAAAAGAGATACTCGACGCATGCAGCACTATAAAAAATATGGGTTTGAAGTAAGCGCTCTATTCCCAGTTTCCAGCGTTGTTCGTTGCCTCGGTAAGCGAACCAACCTTCAACCCAGGGAAACGCTTTAGCTGCGCGGCTACATCGTTCATATTCACGATCTCTTGGTGATCTAATCCGTTAAGTAGTACCATATTCAATACACTTGCCTCAAAGACTTGCACGACTACCTTAGACCCCGTTTGAAGCTCACCTGCCGCCATTTCAAAAGTCTGCTGACCATTGGTAAATGGAACAAAACGCAAGGAGTCCAAAACAAAATTAGCACGCTTAAAAAGACTATCACGCACACAGACTGCTACTGTATCGCGAAAGACGCGACCCTCAGCCACTGCAGCAGAGTCGTCCAACGAACCAATCTGACGAACAACACGAAACGAATCGTTCTTTACAAACGAGATAAGAGAATCAAAGCTAGCAGTATAATGTTGGTGCTCCGAGCGAAATGCGACCTGTGCAGTACGGATATCCTTCAATCGTGCGATGGCTGCATTGTAACGGATGTCCTTCTCGTGTTGAAAATTAATAGGAGCCATGATACTCGTTATCAACAAATACAGCAGTACTGCTGCTGTGAGTGAAAGTATCGATAGTATTGCCGCTTTCATTTTTACCTTTGCGTTGTCTATATCAGCCTAAAGAATCTCTTGCAAATTTACTTTTTTTCTATAAAGACAACAGTGTGGGGGATAGAACAATGTCTACAATCGTTGCACTCGCTACGGGGCAAAATCTTGCTGCAATAGCCCTAATACGTCTCACTGGGGAAGATGCTCATACCCTCGCACTCCAGTTTGTACATCTAAAACATCCCAGAACGCCTCCCAAAATGCGCACAGCGATCTTTGGGAACTTGTATGTTGATGGCAACGAACTCGATCAAGTACTCCTCACTCTCTTTGCCGCACCAGCCTCTTACACTGGCGAAGATATGGCCGAGATTGCTTGTCACGGCTCTCCATACATCGTGCAAACAATCCTCACTGCCCTTGTACGCGCAGGTGCTCAACCTGCCGAACCAGGAGAATTTACCTACCGTGCCTATAGCAATGGGAAGCTCGATCTTACACAGGCAGAGGCTGTAAACGAACTTATCAATGCACATACCGCCACGCAGCACCGTACAGCACTTCTTCAATTAGAAGGCGCCCTAACGCGAAAAATAGGCTCGCTCCGCGAAAAACTCCTTGCATTGTCTTCCCTCATTGAGCTCGAGATCGATTTTTCAGATCAAGACGTGGAATTTGTACCTCGCGAGCAGCTCCTTGCTCTTACCAAAGAATTAGAAGACGAACTTACACAACTCTGTAGCTCTTTTCGTAATGGCGAGGCTATACAAAATGGACTGCCTATTACCATTGCAGGGGCTCCTAACGTGGGGAAAAGTGCGCTCCTAAACATTCTGTTAGGGCAAGAGCGTGCTATAGTATCCGATATTCCTGGTACTACACGCGACACGATTCAAGGCGAAATCCTAGTAAATGGTATTACAATACGGTTTACAGATACAGCAGGACTACGCTCTACGAGCGATACTATTGAACAACTAGGGATAGAACGTACGAGGCAATCTTTAGCAACAAGTCCCCTTGCCATACTTCTCGTCGATGTTTCCACTAAGAATCAAAGAGTAGAAATTCTTGAAGCTTTCCGACAACTCATTCAACTGCTACCTCCAAAGGCTTCTCCGCTCCTTCTCCTCTCTAAAGTAGACCTTATCTCCAGCTCAGAGGCACAAATGCTCTTGAAATCGATCCACGACGAATTCACTGCGTATACCATCACCCTCTGGAGTGCTAAAACCCTCGAAGGAAAAGAAAATATCTACACATGGCTAGAACAAAAAACGAACGAACTCCTCCCCTCCCAATCGGGTTTTGTGCTCACGAATATCCGTCATTTCAGAGCTCTCTCAAGAGCCAAAGAAGAGATCCTTTTATTGCAAACAGCCATCGCAGCGGGATACTCCTCAGATCTATTGGCGGTACACCTACGACAAACCCGTCACCTTCTTGGCGAAATTGTAGGAGAAATCCCCACTGAAGACATCCTACACAATATCTTTAGCCACTTCTGCATCGGCAAGTAATTTCTGATTACAACCGATAAGCATATATCACCAAATATCGAAAAGGCTGTGTCAAAATACATATCTCGTTAGCAAGAGCGATAAAATGTGCCTTAGAGACGCAATGCATAAATATTATAACGTTTCTACAAAATATTGATTATTAATGTGTTATGTAGGGACAGGGCATGCCTGGAAAAGATAATGGTATACTTGCTTTCTCTCTCTCTTAATTTACATTTTGACACAGCCTCTAACTCCTTGGAAATGTTCAGTCGTTATATTCAAATTTGATTTTTGGGTAGTAATCTTCAGGATTATATCCATCACAGTAGTATTTAGGTATATTTTTGAGGAGCTCATATGTTTCGACATACCCCTTGTCATTCCACTTCTTTCCAAAGTATGACCTCAGATTAAAGAATAGAACATACAGCTCTGGGTTAGATAGTTGTGCACGATAAATAGTAATAAGATCCTTCTTTTCTTGCTTACTAAGATATTTATCATTATCTATAAGCTTGATAAGATTGTACATATTTCGAAAATATGAGCTTAGGCTAGTTTGGTTTGTCCTACCTAATTTCAGTTTTCCTTTTTGTATTTCACATAGAATTTTATCTAGAATCTTCTTCAAAATATCAGGATCAATATCCTCTTTTATTTTGTCTTGAAGAAACTCGATCCACTGTGTATCGATCCCATAATAAAAGATCATGTAAACAATGCGTAATATCTGATCCTTTTTTAGATCCCATTGCTCTCTTGTGTTGAGGTTTTCTATTAGCTCCAGTAAATGGTGAATTTGAAGCTTAAAAACCACAAATGCTCTACGCCCATCGCTTCGCTCTGGCTTAGTTGTATCAATATGAGCAACGCTGAGTTGGTTAACCATGTCATTGTGGAACTCTAGCATCCTATAGAAGTTATCTGTAGCCCATCTTTTCTGTCTCTCTACGAACTGATCAATACTGGTATATATTAGTAGAAGAGTACTTAAGATGGAGAACATTACTCCTACATAACCTCCAAAAAAACTTCCAAATTCAGATGCTCGTGTTGAGTTAATATTAAAGCAAACTTTATTGGCGACTCCCTCACATAAAGAGTAGATAGCAACTATAGATAATAGAAGGACTAAGAATCCTATAATTGCACGGATGATTTCCCAAGCTGGGCGTTTTAAGTTCTTGGGTATATGCATATTATTTCACTTACTAAGAGGCTAGTATCATTTTGATTTATGAATTTTCTCTATTTTCCTCCATGCTCCTTGAAGTGCTCGACCTGCTCCATCACTTGGTCGATAACCTCGTCATTGTACTGAGGTGGATAACCATTTTTGTGTAGACAAATGAATATCTTGTTGTTGAGGTCTGCACGGATATTACTATTATTGAGCCAGTCTGTGAAAGAGGACTGGATGTCTATCAGTTTCTTGATCTTCTTCGCCAATATCTTACACTTGTCATTGAAGATAAAACCATTCTCCTCTTTATCCTCTCCATACTCGAAGTTGTACTTATCTCGTAAGTGCATTAAAATATCATAGAATGCCTTTTCCTCAAAGGTTAAACCCAGATGCCGAAAACTCTCTCGATCCTTACCAAGCTGTTCTAGTAGTTCCAGAGCCTGTTTCGTTGCCTCTTCCATAATCTTTGAAACTGCTGTTGCTTGTGTCTGCGAGGCTTCTTCTGCCGAAAGAGCTGATCGACGTTCGTGATATTTGTCCAGTGTTTCCTTTAGTAGCACCTCATACTTCTCCGCTGCGATTTTATTGGTATTCTTATACTCTCTAATGGCTTTGCGGAGCATATTTTCGAGATTTAATCTCTCTTCCTTTTTCTTTTTAGTCATTCTATTATATACTTAGATTGAATGTTTCAAATCTATATTTCATTAATACAACATACTGTTTCTGCATCTCCAACGGGAGGAAGCTCTGGCGGATGCAGGTTTCCCATTCAGGGAGAATGCGCCCAAAGCGAGCGAAGATATTGTAGCATACTTTCTCATCCAGACCTGAGGCTATCATTGCTTCGATGAAGTGTTCTCGGGTGAGTTTATGCTTCTTGCCACAGAGGGTCAGTGCAAGCTCTTCCATATCCTCAGAAATAACAAGGGCTGTAGAGAGCAGGTCGTAGGCAGGTGTTAGTTGATATTCGTTGCCTGTTGGTGCATAGAGCGAGTAATTCTTGAGGTGCATATCCGCATTACCTATCAACCACGAAAAGAGTACCTGCTCCCAGTACTTGACAAGATCAAGTTTAGGCACAGAACTATACTTGGAAATGAGTTTGGCTATCTGCTCGTGTGAACCTTTGTATTTATACTCCGTCAAACGCTCTGATAGCTGACACATATCTTCCATTGGGAGTTTTTCGCCCTGCTCTGTTCGATCTATACGACGAGTGATATAGCATAGTTCGCCATCGCTGAATCGCATCAATCCATGAGGAACCGTTTCAATCTTGGCAATCTCTGCAAGGTGCATCGACACATCCTCCAATTCGGGGAGATGCGGATAACGCTCTGTTTGAGGTTTAAGAATAAACCGTCCCCACAAGCCCACAATGGTAAATCGCTTGGGCGAATTGCTTATCTGATCAAAGTCGAGAGATAACTTGGGTTGCACACCTGTCACTGTGGTTTGCGAACGAACAACCTCGTCAGCCAACGCTCGAACTTCGCTACTTGTATAAGACAATATCGGAGCTTGGGGCGTTCCAAACAATTTACGAGAGCACCTGGCATGGTAATCAACCTCTCCATCAACCAAAGGTTCGTAGCAGTATAGGCATCTATTTTTCATCTTCAGTCGTATTTAGGGGCTCAATACTTACCGCTCCAATGCAGTCACGACAACAAGCCAGAAGCAAAGCCATTCGATCCCTTCCGTCTATCTTCCAATTCTTCTGAGCAATATCTAACAGCCATCCCTCAGGGATAAGTCCGTCAAAGAATGGATGAAGCGTATTACTTTGGAAGGGTTCCTCTCGCAAAGGCATCGTTAGACTTATGCCTTGAGCTTCTGGCATAGTAAGATAATTCTTGTCGTAAGCAAAGGAATAGCCCTCATCACTTTCTGTAAGAATACCAGCCTTGAGCGTCTTCCAATAAACAATAGCCTGCTTCATATCTCATCTCCTTCTCGTTTCATGGGTACAGGTCCACACTCTGAGCCGAAGAGTTCGAAGACCTTATTAACCTTATCAAGACGAAGCGTGGTCTTACCTTGCTCGAGTTCACGCACAAAGCGTAGCCCCACACCTGCTTTCTCGGAAAGATCTGCTTGTGTTAGTTTATATTTCTTGCGCATCTCCTTTACGTACTGCGCTATAATTGTCCTCGCTATCATCTTATATCAATTACTTGAAGTACCGTACTCTGAATATGTACCTGTTTTGCCTCTTTGGGGTGATATTTAAGGCATATTACTATGTACAAAACACTCCGCCAAAGTCTTTATACACCTTATCGGTGGCAAATATAGGAAAGTAACTTTATAATACCCCCTTTCTGGTATATTATCTCAATCATAAGTAATTAATTATACCCAATCGGGTGTTTTTAATTTTCCATTGCATCATGCGCTTTGATATGCTCCGAAATAAGTACTCTTATAGAGAGCAAGCGTGCTAAAAACAAATGGGAGATATTATAATTAGCTGATTAATAGGCAATATCGAAAAAAAAAGATTGAAAGACTGAGAACTAAAGTAAACCAACTTGCATTTTCTAATCAATATTGTAGGATTATCATTCCTACAAAAACTAAAGCAGCTCCTAGTCTCTTCGTGAAAAAAAAGGGCGTAGTACCGTTCTAGTACTACACCCTTAAAGATATCTCTGCCTAAATGGCGAAAGCCTAGCGTACAACTTCTACACTACCCCCAGCCGTCGAAGCGCTCGCATCACCGTCGTACATCGCTTGACAAGATGTGGGTGGCAACTGATATTTGCCACGATACGAGGCATTGACCACAAAATAGAAGGTCTTACTAGAGCCTGCGGCTAGATCGAAGTAGGTAAAGACTCTATCATCGCGATAGTCTTGATACCAACTATTCGAACTCTCAAAATTTGCTTCACCCTCAAGATGTGTATTCCGCAATTCCCAACCCGAGGGGATTGCATAGGTAAGCGCTAACTGCGAGAGATCGCCCTTATACCCAGGATTGCGTACCACTACTCGAGCAACAAATTCCTTTCCTTGCGAGATCACGCTCGGGTCTATCGTATTCCCACTCATATTCATATAGCTAACGCTGCATTCTAGATTGTTAGACGTACTCATTACAGCGCTCGAACTCGGGACTCCACTCACCGTTACTGTAACAAAGAGATTTCCCTTGCTCGTGTTCTTAAATTTCACATTCGAAGTCGCGCCGATATGCTCTTTGCTTGATGTGGGTAGCTCGGTATTGAAAGTCGTCTTCTCCCCATCGATCTCCAACACTCCATGTACGCCATCTTTAGCAATTTTGGCTTCCTTGGCAAATTGTGCAAACGCAAGCATACCAAAGCCAATTTCTTGTGTACTGAGCCACTTGCGCGAATTCATCTCGTCTGCAATAGTCTGTAACAATTGTACCGCCTGCTCCATCTTTCTTAGTCTCGTTAAACTCTCAAGGAGCATAGCTCTATCGCGGAGCGTTGAGCCGAAATTTGCGAAATCCTCGTCTTTTACCACCTCAGTAGAGAGCGAACTGATGAGCTTCTCGGCCGCATTCTTAGCTCCCGCGAGTTCGTAAGCTGTAGCCAAACGCCAAGAGGCAGCAAGAGGGAGATCGTCCACATCCCGCAATCTATTCATTACTCCGATTTGTGCACTGCCTGCAAGGGCTAACGTATACAACCGGTAGGCTTGCGTTAACGAGGAGTTATCAAAGCTCCGTTTGGGCGACCAAATATTAGCCGTATTCTGCTGGTAGCGCTTCCAATTACTAAGAATATTACTCGAGATACTATATCCGCGTTGTTTTGCCTCGAGAAGGAAATGTCCTACATAGGAGGTACTCCAATAACTAGGCGTCGACATATTCGGCCACAAACTAAAACCACCACTTGGCAGCTGAAATTGCGAAACACGTGCGATAAAGGCTTTTACTTGTTTGGAGAGCGAATCCTTCTCGGCGGCCGAGATATTTGCAAGCTCTGCATACAACATCTGTACAAAGGCACGCGAGGTTTGTTGCTCTAGGCAAGTGTGGGGGTAGCTTGTCATATAAGCGAGTTTGTCGCGCAAACCGAGAGCAGGCAAGCTACTCACTTCTACCATACATTGATTGGCTTCAAAGTTATTGAACTCGTCCGCGCCCATTGTTAGGGTCTTACCTGCCTCCACTCGTTTTATTATCGTACGATGGATCTCTGGGTTCGGATTCCGAACCTCTACAGTAATGGGATACTCCGCGCGTTCTCCATTGCACTCTGCAATCACCTTAGCGGTTGCAATACCTGTACGTTCTGTAGTACGTACGCGGAAATTGATCACCTTGTCGCCCGTACTATCGAATGAAATCGCCTCCTGTGAGTTTCCTTGAATTTGTAGCAAGTTGTTCGTTTCTAAGTGAACCGCTACCGAACGAACATTATTTTTCATTGCAAAGATTGTTGCAGGGAGCACAACCTCCTCCTCTGGTGCAAGCACTCTTGGCAGTGTCGCTTGTACCATCAACGCATTGCGTACTGTCATAGTCTTTTCGGAGGCACCATACGAATTCTCGCCCGCAGCAACAACCATGATACGAACCGAACCTACATAATTGGGCATCTGGAAGCTAATCTGCTGCGTACCCTTCGCCTTAATATTGTACGGACCGAAGAAACGCACCACTGGAGTAAACCGATTTGCGAGAGGATTCTTCTCAGCCTTCTCCTTCATATCTCCTTTTAACATTATCGCTTCTTCTAGACCACCACCAACACTTAGTACACCCGCAATACGCCCTGCATAGGCACCAATCACGTTGTCGAACATATCCATCGTATTCACACCGAGAGCTTGTCGCGCAAAGAAGAATTTCTTGGGATCTGGTGTTCGGAAATTCGTAAGATCAAGTAACCCCTCATCTACTACTGCAAGAGTATAAGTCATAGGCTTACCTTCTTTTTCGTGTACGGAGATCTCTACTTTACTCTCCGGTCGCACCTCGTTTGGCGCATCTATTACAGGCTCAAGGTTCGATTTCGCATTCTCTACCATCAATGGCGTCGCTCCGTACATACGTAGCGGGAGATCGTTTGCCGTCTGCCCATAGGGCTGCAATAATGAGATATTAACATATACATTCGGTGTCATATCTGCCTCGATAGGGATCTTAACTACTGTTGTTCCCTCTTTTGCCTCTACCCATTCACTCTTAAGTACCGAAGCACCATTCTCTATCGAAACGAGCAAGGTACCCCCCAACGGGGTTGGGACTTCTATATTCGCCGTCTCGCCTACCTCATATTTCTTTTTGTCGGGCGTGAGTGCAAGTACTGTCGAACCAGACATAGCGCGGTCGGCCGTTCTCTCCCGCGATGCAGGCCAATCCCAATAGACGACATCCGCCGCTACGTGACCACTCTCCGTATCTAGCACGCGCACAAGATAGCGCCCCCACTCTGGATATTTCACCTCCACATTAAAGTTGGCACGACCTTGTGAGTCGGTATACAAATCGCCGCTAGCTATCAAATTAGCAGAATGCGAGTTTATATAGCTAGCCAAGTCTGAATCGGAATGCTCCCACCACCAACTCCAAGCCACCTTATGCACTGTATATTTGAGGTGTTGGTTTGATTGAGGCGATCCACTCTCATCTACCGATACGAGGTCGAAGTGTTGTGGCTTATCCGTCTCGATATAGTATGTATCGCTCTTCGGTACTAATAAACCCACATAGGAGGAGAAGGGCGATAATTTTTTCGATGAAACACCCATACTATACCCCCCACCGTCTTCATAGACACGCGTACGGAAGATGGCATCCAACATCCCCGAGGCGCCCGATACAGATCGAATATAGATATTGGAACGGAGCTCACCATTCTCATTCAGACGCGCTTTGTCGCCTTCGAATTCGTAGGAATGGAATTCCTTCGTCTCATCCATAAACAGATAGTCCTCGTACCCTTTAAAGGTCGTTTTAGCAGCAATGAGCCGTACCATCACATCTGTCTGGAGACCGCGTGCAGGAGCACCATGCAACCAATGACTCTCGATCTGGTAGTCGGTATACTGATCTACATGTAAGAGGTCATTATTGAAGGTTAGATTCACCTTCAAACGATTCGGTTTTATTGTCTCAACACGCAGATTTTTGGAGAAACGAGCCTTACCAATATTTACCACCAAATTATACGACCCTGTGGGTGCATCCACATTTATCGCAGGTGCAAAACTATACATACCGAATGGATTACTTGGCACAACCTTGCGTTCCACTTGCTGTCCCCGCGAGTTGTACAAAATAAACTCAATGGGGTGACTCTCAGGCAGCGATCCGATCTTATCCTCGAGTATCAAGGTTAAATGCATAGTATCTCCAGGACGCCAAACATCGCGCTCACCATAAATATAACCTTGCAAACCCCGTTTAAGTTGGTTGCCTCCAACATCGAAGGTAGAAAAAGATAGCGCATCATGTTGTTGTACCCCGAGATACGAACGCTGTACGCCTTGTTGCGCAATAATTAGGAAGGGGTCGATGCCTTCTACGGCCTCGAATTCCACCATACCATCAGCATTCGTTGTACCAGTTCCCAAGGTTTGCAATTGATAGTCGAGCAATTGGAGTTCTACGCCTCCGAGGGGTTTACCCTCCGTTATTCCTGTAGCAAAAACACGTAGCGAACCATTACCATTGCGCTTTGCAATCAGACCAATGTTGGAAACCAAGATATTCGTCCATTGCTTTCCGATATACGTATAGTAAGAATTCGAGCAGGGATTATCGCGTTCGTCCCAGTCAAAGTCAGAATAGTAATAGTCATAATCATGCTCTTCTGCGGGCGTATCTTCCAATGGGACGAATTCTACAGGTTCGTCACAACTATAGGTAGATAGGCAACGTCGCATTCCTAAACTCACTCGGTACATCGCCCCTGGTTCAGGTTGTATTATTTGACTCAAATCTAGCGCAAAAACATTGTCTGCGCGCGAGGTCGCTAAATTCTCTAGCATTAGCGTCTTGCGGAAAACTCGGCGACCTACCCGTTGTAGCTCACTGATATACGATGAATTAAAATTATTCTGCTGGAAGTATTGCCCCATATTGTTCTCAAATATTCGGTAAACTTCCACATCAACCCCTTTCAAACTCACGGCTTTAAAAGGGAGTTGTATTTGTCCAGTAGCAGGGAGAATTGTCCCCGTTTGCAAGAACCTTAATTCTGGCTTATTGCCGGTGAATTCGAGTTTTAAACTCTGCTCGTTATTAAGACGCGTTCCTCCATACGAGCGAATCCCGTTGGCGAGATTCAGTGTATACTCCCCTTCGAGGCGATTGCCGAAATAGACATCCATTATATTCCCATCAATTTTCACACGGACATCTTGCATAGATTCTCCATAGACTAAACCGCGAAAATCCTGTTTAGCATCCAAAGGTTGTGAGAAAAAGAGACGCACGAGCTGCGCATCAATCTCTTGTACCTCATGGTAATAGCAGCGAAATGGGGAGGAGGGGGGATAGACCACCGTCTCAGTCACTTTCTTATCAAACTCAATATGTTTACCATCAAACTCGAGCTCGCAATCCATCTCCGAGCTTAAAGGATTCGATATAATACGAAACTCGCGATCGCTACGTCCCTGTTCCAGAGTTATTCCGATCTTCTTGCCTTCCTGTGTTAGTGACAATCCTTTTTGTACCTCATCGAGACTCACCAAATCTGCAAAGGAGATATTACCCCGTACAGTCGCCGAAATATTGCTTCCGTTGGCTTCTAAATGAGTATAAGTCGCAGAAAACGAAGCACATTGTTTGATAGTCTGAAAAGAATAGACAAACTCGCGAGCCTCTTTCGGTAAATTTTCAAAAAGATCCTCAAGCGCGAGATGCACCTCATACATCTTGTCGGATTCAAACCCATCGTGCGGTGTAAATTCGATAGTACGCGCATTTGTCCATACGAGATCGCCTTTTACTTTCGGATAGAATTTGAGTAGACCACTCTCGGCACTTTGACCAATCTTATCTGCAGAGATCACGTCCTTGGTAAAGACCACTTGTATGGAGCTCATCTTGGAGATGACTCCAGCCGTGTAAGCCGATATATACGGTTGAATATCGAAAGTCGAATGCACTGACTTTCCACCTCGATCTCGATAAAAAAAGGCTGCTATGACAAATCCTACTACTAGGATTGCTATACCAAGATACACTAGTAGCGACCGTCGATTAAAAAAATTGTTAGTCATCTTCTCTAGACTGTTATGTTTCGATCCTCTCATATTGTAAAATTAAAAGAAACGCCGCACGAGCAACTGTACTATCTGCACGGCATTCGTGGCTGCCCCCTTACGTATATTATCTGCAACGATCCACAGATTGATCCCCTTCGTTCCCACAGCAATATCCTGCCGAATTCGTCCCACAAAGACCTGAGGACTCCCATAAGCATCTCGCGCCAAGGGATATATGTTCTGCTCTGGTATATCGCAAAGCGTAACCCCTTCGGTGGCAAGCAAACGTTCACGCACTTGGATGGGGGTAATCTCTTTTTCGAACTCTACCGATACAGCCTCCGAATGCCCTCCCCAGACAGGAACTCGAACAGCTGTAGCCGAAATTTGCAACTCTGGCATTCCAAAGATTTTGCGCGGTTCGTTCACCAACTTCATTTCTTCTTTGGTATAACCATTTTCTAGAAAATCGTCGCAATGGGGGATACAATTCAAGTCTATGGCGTGATGATATGCAGGCTTTTCGACAGTACGACCTTCACGCTCTGCTTGCAACTGGCCAATGCCCCTCATCCCAGATCCACTAACCGACTGATAGGTACTCACATGCATTCGCTTCAGACCAAACTCGCGGAGGGGAGCGAGAGCCATCACCA
This sequence comes from uncultured Bacteroidia bacterium, assembly GCA_965240855.1. Taxonomy (GTDB): domain Bacteria; phylum Bacteroidota; class Bacteroidia; order Bacteroidales; family CAJPTX01; genus Bacteroides_D. The sequence continues at coordinate 56,046 of CBDEMG010000006.1, forward strand.
GTTGTATCGTACTACAGTTCGGGTTCGCTATAATCTTGGTTTTGGAGTTCAACGCCTCTGGATTTATCTCAGGCACAACGAGCGGAACTCTTGCATCCATACGCCAAGCCGAAGAGTTATCTACTACGTATGTCCCTTGCGCAACAAACTTTTCAGCATACATGAGTGATAATGCGCTACCTGCAGCAAAGAGTGCAATATCTGGTCTTTGGTTCAGTACCTCATCTACACTTTGCACAAAAAAATCCTGCTCATTAAATCTGATTTTTCGACCTCGAGAACGCTCAGAGGCTGCTAGCAACAATGTAAAATTGTTCGGTAGGAGTCGTGCTAACTCCTCGCACATTGCCGAACCCACTAACCCCGTCGCACCTATTACTGCAATCTTCATAAAAGTATACCCTACACACGATAGTGTACAAAATTATTATAATTTCCAACGCGTCACTATCTTTGTATAGATGTGTCACTAATATTCAATGAAGTATGTACAAGAATGTAAGAAGTAGACTAGTTGCGATGCTATTCATCCTCCTAGCACTATTTATGGGTTCGAATGCTTTGCACGCACAGGATGCAAGCCAGATCGAACAATTATTGAAACTCCCGATCCCTATGAACCAAAAAGTAAAATACGGGAAGCTGGAGAATGGCATGACATATTACATCATGGCCAACAAAGAACCGCAACAACGTGCAGAATTTTACATCGTACACAATGTTGGCGCGATCCTCGAAAACGACGACCAGCAGGGGTTAGCACACTTTACAGAACACATGGCCTTCAATGGTACGACCCATTTCCCTGGAAAGAAACTCCTAAACTTTCTAGAACACAACGGAGTAAAATTCGGAGCCGATGTTAACGCCTTTACGGCGCAAGAGGTTACCTGCTACAATATTTCGGATGTTCCCACTACACGAAAGGGGCTTCTCGACTCCTGTGTGATGGTGTTGTGCGACTGGTCTGGAGAGATCTCCTTCGACCATAAGGAGATTGATGACGAGCGTGGCGTGATCGTTGAAGAGCTCCGTACTCGCCGCAATGCAAGTTGGAGAGCACGCGATACGAAAAACCGTCTCCTCTTTGAGGGGTCGAAATACGCTGACCGCGACGTAATCGGTCCGATGGATTTACTTCTAAACTTCAAGTACCAGACTATTAAAGATTTTTACCATAAGTGGTATCGCCCAGATCTACAGGCAATTGTCATTGTCGGCGATTTTGATGCAGACGAGATGGAGGCACGCGTAAAGAAATTTGCAAGTGCTATCCGCGTTCCCAAAGATCTCACTCCTAAACCCGTATACGAAATTCCCGTAGCCAAGGGTTTCCGCTTTGGTTCGTACACGGATCCAGAAATGCCTATGACAACGCTCGATCTCACCTTCCGTCACGCTCCTGATTTCGATAAACCTAAGAATATTGGGAATTTGCACGAAGAATTGCTGCGCGAGGTGGCTATCGCCTGCTTCAACGAACGAATGAGTGAGCTAGCACAGAAAAAGGATGCACCCTTCCTAATGGCGCAAAATTCCTATGGGAGCATTGTACACCCTATGGATATCTATACCCTCGTTGTAGTACCTAAACCAGGACAGCTCATACCTGCCTATAAGGCTCTCGTAACCGAAGCTCAGCGCGCAATACAACACGGATTCTTGCCTAGCGAGATTGCGCGTGTTACAAGCGATCTAACACGTCAGTATCAAACGGCCTATGATGAGCGCGAGAAGAGCTCCAACTCTTCCTTTATCTGGGCATGCTTCGGACATTTTACATCGAATAGTTCGATGCCCGATATCGAGACCGAGGTACAGCTAGCAATACCTATGTTAGCTTCGATGGAAGCAGAAGAGGTCAATGAGATGTTTAAAAGCTTAATGCCTTCGCGCGATGTGTTGTGCTTTGTCTCGGCGCCAGAATCGGAAAAAGCAACTATCCCTACAGCCGAACAGGCTCGCGAAATTTATAACTCAATCTGTGAGAGCAAACTCGAACCATGGAAGGACAATACTAAGAACGAACCCCTGATAGCAGAGCTCCCAACTGCTGGCAAAATAGTAAGTGAAAAGAGCAATAAGAAGTTTGGTTCGACAGAGTGGACACTAGATAACGGCATGAAGGTTATTGTAAAACCAACTGATTTTAAAGAAGATGAAGTACAACTACAAGCTGTAGGTGATGGTGGCTACTCTGCCTTGGCAGACGATGATATCTACTCTGCACAACTTTTGGGGACACTAGTTTCTATGAGTGGTCTGGGGAACTTCGATGCTATCGAACTCAACAAACTCACGGCCGGAAAACGCGTAAGTGCGCAAGCGGGCGTATCACGCTTCGAATCGTACATCGTTGGTTCAAGTGCGGCCAAAATAGACGAATTGGAACTTATGTTGCAGGAAGTACACCTCCTCTTTACTAAACCACGTTTCGACCCAGATGCTTTCAGTTCTATGATGGATCGTGTAAGTACTCTATACAAGAACAGAGAGAACGACCCCAATACTATCTTCAGTCGTCGTCTCACATTGATGCTCAACAACAATAATAAACGCAGCGAACCTCTTTCGAGTGAAACGCTAAAAAAGGTCAATTTCGAGAGAATGCAAGCTATCTACAAACAATTGATCGACGGCGCACAGAACTTCAAGGTATATATTGTGGGGAACGTGAATTTAGCACAACTAAAACCTCTTGTATGCCAATATCTTGGTTCCTTACCTAAAGGAGAAAAACGTATGTGGAAGGACGATAAACTCCGCTATCCGAGCTCTGCTCTGAGTAGTACGTTCCAGCAAAAAATGGAAACGCCTAAAACACGCGTTGCTATTGCCTACGGGGCTGCAGCAAAGTACACCCTCGAGAACATGGTAAACGTTGACGCCATTGAGCATGTACTCGGACTTCGTAACACCGAAGAGATCCGCGAGAAGGAAGGGGGCACTTATGGTGTAAATGTAAAGGGGACACTCGCTTTACGCCCAGAAGCTTCAGCACGTATACTAATGGCTTTCGATACTGATCCCGAAAAGGCTGATCCACTGGTGCCAAAAGTTGAATCGCTCTTCGCTGCATTAGGCGATGAAATAAAAGATGATGATGTACTCAAAGCAAAACTCCACTTCCTTAAGTCGCACGGCGAAAATGTTCGTAAAAACGAATATTGGTTGGTCGTTTTGAGCGAATTTGAGACATCAGGCATAGATATGCATACAGACTACGTGAAATACGTAGAAGCTCTCACAGCCTCCTCTGTAAAGCAAGCTTACAACAAGATTTTTGGAAAATCTACTCAAGTTCGCTTAATCATGAAGGGCTACAAGGAATAACTTTTTTTGAAAGATTTAATAAGCGTCCTAGAGGAATCCTCTGGGGCGCTTTTTATTTCTCAACCCATATCAAATTGTAGAATAATAGAGAGTAGTATTGGATGAATAATGATGCTTGTCGCGAGTATATTGTCTGCTAAGCCCCCAGTTGGTACGTTGGGCAGAAAAACGGACAGGGCATGCCCTGTCCCTACAACCCATCTTTTTTGCGCCCGTATTGAGCGCACGTTTTTTTATATCGTCCCA
>CBDEMG010000007.1:0-64199 GCA_965240855.1 uncultured Bacteroidia bacterium
ATTGAGTCCACGGCTCTCGTCTTTGTTGCAGCGCCAGTTTCTCCTCCACCTGCTCGATGTACAACCCCGCAAAAAGTTCTTTTTTCCCTTCGAAATATGCGCGCAAGGTAGAAAGGAACAAACTCTTACCAAAACGGTGAGGTCGGCTGAGAAAGAGATATTTAAAACGTTCCGTTAGCGATGCTATATAGCGCGTTTTGTCTATATACAGTAGCTCTTTCTTGCGTATATCTTCGAAGGTTTGCACTCCGACGGGGAGTACGCGAGGTGTTTCCATAGCTAGTATATCCGTTCTTTGATTACGAAGTTAGTGCATATTTCATATAGTAATTTGTACGAAGAGGGACTATACAAACCGATACATTTTTTTGAGCTTTAGGCTTCTACTGAGACTTGTAACATATTGCAATACGTAGCCGAACATGCTTGCAGTTCTTGATCTGTACCTATTGCTTCAACCGTTCCCTTGCCTAGGAGAACTATTTTGTTAGCGCCGCGTATCGTACGCATGCGGTGTGCTATAATCAGTACCGTCTTATTCTTAACGAGTTCCGAAAGGGCTTCCTGGATAAGACTTTCGTTCTCTACATCAAGTGAGGCTGTTGCCTCGTCCATTAAGATTATAGGTGCATCTTTTAAAATAGCCCGTGCAATAGAAATACGTTGGCGTTCCCCTCCCGAGAGTCGTTCTCCATTCTCGCCTATAATGGTGTTAATGCCTTCGGGGAGTCGTGCTATAAAATCGTCGCAACGTGCAATGGTCGCAGCTCGTTCAATCTCTGCGTCAGTCGCATCTTTCTTACCGATTCGGATATTATCTTTCACACTAGCATTGAAGAGGACGACATCCTGAAATACTATAGCATAGTGGGTGAGTAGTACCTCAGGGTCGATCTTACTAATATCTTGCCCACCGAGGAGAATCCGCCCACGCTGTATGTCCCAAAAACGTGCAGCAAGCTTTGCTAGGGTAGTTTTGCCACTTCCCGATGCCCCGATGAGTGCCGTAACCTCGCCCTGTTTTGCTGTAAAGCTTACGCCTTGTAGGACTTGCTTACCAGTCTCGTAGGCAAAATGAACATTTTCGAATGTGATGTCATAATTAGTAACCTCGCATGCTTCCGTACCCTGCTGGGCTGGCATCTCTTCCATTTCGCGCATACGTTCTATACGTGGTTTCAGTATTAGAAGTGCTCCCAGATGATTGAACACATCGCTAATCGGATTGTATACTATCGCTCCCACCATCAAGAATACAAGATATGTTAGCAGTGAGATACTCCCTGTTGTGAGGGTATAGGCTCCGGCAATGATCGTAGTAGCAAGCCCGAGCTTAAGTATTACAGTAGCGCCCCCAATAAGCTTTGCTGCTAGAAATTCGCCGTACTTCAGACTCGCTTCATACCGAGTCAAATCCTCCGCCAGGGTCTCGTTGTACTCCACCTCACCATTATATGCTTTAATTTCCTGAATACATTCGATCCCCTCCTGAATCCGTTCGGAAACTTGGCGTTTGACATGGTAAAAAGCAATATTCGCCTTCGAGAGCATATTGTAGCCTAGTGCCAAGAGTAGAGCCGAGATTGGTACTACCCAAAAGAGCGCTAGCGCCATTTGCCAGCTGTAAACAAAGAGCCCTACGGCTACTATAAAAAGACTCCCAAGCGAGGCATAGAGCTGCGGAACGGCATGCGAAAAGAGCATCTCGATCAAATTGTTGTCCTCCATGATCGTATTCGTAAGATCAGACAAGTTTTTCTCGCCAAAGAATGCCAGAGGGAGCTTACGTAACTTTTCGGCTATACTGATGCGTCGGTTCGCGCTTTCTAGGTAGACGCCAGAATAGGTATGTTTATATTGCAACATCGCCACTGCAAAAATGATGAGCAAAAAGACGACGGCAATAAGTATATAGTATAGAAGCCCCCATGTAAAGGTCTTTTCGTGCTCAGTGGGTGCGAGAATGGGTTGGAGATAATCTACGATGAAGAGGTAGATGTACGTCACCGGGAGCATCAGTGCCAAATTGAAGAGTAGGGTAGCGAAGATCCCCTTAACAAACGAGTGCGCACCCTTGGGTGATAGCGCAAAACGATGCTGAAAATATTTAGAAAGATTCATTGTCATAGTTCCTTTCATAGTGCATTACACCGTCCATGTAATGGTCTTTTGATACTCATCCCACATCTTCTTGTAAGTCCCTCCCTGGGTAAGGAGTTCGTCATGCGTCCCCGTCTCAATAATTCGTCCGTTATCGATAACCAAGATCTTATCCACATCCCGAATACTTGTAAGGCGGTGTGCAATCATAAGAGAGGTCTTCCCACGCATCAGCTCCTGGAGTGCTTCTTGGATTAGATGCTCATTCTCGGGGTCGGCAAATGCTGTAGCCTCGTCCAGCACAACGATGGGTGCATCTTTTAAGAAAGCCCGAGCTAGCGCTATGCGTTGTTGTTCGCCACCTGAGAGGTAGGTTCCCTCCACCCCGATTTTAGTCTCTAAGCCCTTAGGTAGGCGTGCTATGATCTCCTTACTTCTAGATTGTTCGAGGGCTAGTTCTATTTGTGCTTCACTCGCCGTGCGATTACCATAGAGAAGATTCTCGCGTAGCGTCGTTTTGAACAGGGTCGTATTCTGGAATACGAAAGCTACGCGTCGCATCAACTCGTCTTTACTAATACGACGAACATCCACGCCCCCAATCTGCACACTGCCGCTTTTTACATCCCAAAAGCGGGGAATAAGCCGTGCAATGGTCGTCTTGCCACCACCCGAAGCCCCTACTAATGCATAGGTTTGCCCCTCGGGGATCGTAAAACTAATCCCTTCTATAGCGTTCTTCTCGCTATCTGGGTATGCAAAAGTTACATTCTCGAAGCATATACTGTTCCCTTCTGGGGTGGCTAGCTTTTCTGTTACTAAAGGAGAATGACCCTCAGTAAGGTTTTCTAGGCGATCGATGGCTTGTGTTGCCCGTAGAAGATCTTGCTGCATAAACATAATCTTCATAGCATTGGCTCCTAGCAGCGGGGTAATGAGTATGTAGAGAAAAAGGTCGGAGACTACATTAACGAGCTCCCCAGTCCTACCAATTACGAGTATCGCTACTGGGACTAGAAAAAAGGCAAAACCATTGATCAGGGAAGAATATGCCGCCATGGGTTTCTGGAAGCCGAGCGTGTATTTGCTTACTAGGTCACGATAGACGACGATGCTCTCGTAGAAACGTCGGAACGAAAAAACACTTTGTTGGAAAACTTTGACCACAGGTATGCCACGAACGTATTCGACTGCCTCGCTCGCCATCCGCTCTTGTGCATTGAGATAGCGATCTTGGAAATCCTTTTGACGCTTACTCCCCGTAAAACTGAGTACTGCAACGCCCGAAATGATAGGGATAAGGCATGCCAACCCCAACTGCCAATTGAACAGGAGGATAAGAGCTACAATAACTATCGGCGAGATAAAACTGCCCGTTAGATCCGGCAACAGGTGCGCAACAAAGGTGTGCGTCTCGGACGCATTGTCGTCGATAATTTTACGCATCCGTCCGCTTTCGTTCTGCTCGAAAAAGCCAAGAGGTAGCGTAAGAAGCTTTTGCATCGTCCTGCGGCGGATATTTACTTCTAGCCTAAAAGCTGCTACGTGCGAAAGCATTAAACCCAAGTAATAAATAGCGATGCCTGCTGCGGCACAACCTACAGCCCACCAAGCGTAGCTGTAAATGGGGGTATCTTGCGCAATCCCGCCCTTTGTTAAGAGGATCTGGACGATTCGCCATATCAAGATAAAAGGTATGAGTTGCAAAATGGCACTCATTCCTGATAAAAACATCGCTAGCGGAATGAGATGCTTTTTCCGTTCCATATACACCGCTAACCGTTTGAGTACTGGAGGTTTGGGTGTCGCTTCTTTTTCTCTTAGCTGCGCCATAGTGGTTTGTCGTAAATTAGAATGCGTAAAAATAGAAGTTTTGTGTGAATTGTTCTCGTAATAATGATTACAACTCATCGTCTCATACTTTCCCAACTTTTGATTTTTACGCCCATATGCCCCACGGACTCTATATACTATAGCACCAAAGTTGTTGTAGCCACTTCTCTTTCCTACGAAAATTAGTGAGCAAAATCCTCTATTTTAGTGATTGTCAGAATTGTTTATGCGACATAACTTTGCGTCTATACATTAAAACCCAGAAAACATGTTAAAAAACATAAGTTATTTCCTTCTAGTTGCCCTCATCACATTGGGTGCGATCTCTTGTCGTAAAAGCGCTGTAGGTGACGAGCGCGAGAGAGAAAAGCAGCGCCAAGAAGAGGAAGCGAGAAGACGAGCTGAGGAGGCGGCAAAAGGTATAAAGACTTTGAAAGTTGACGTGTCGGGGCTTAAGAATTGGAAGTTTGTAAGCTTCAAGGAGGGCAAGGTTCTCGATAATGTAAACTTAAACAATTCGAAAGCGAGCCTCGATTGGGATATGGGGCTTAATTTCTTTTACTACAAAACTAACAGCGGAACTTCTGGGAAGGGAAAAGGCGGAGCGGCACGCTTAGCGATTGACTCGCACAAAGCGGATATGAAAGATTTTAGCCACAAACCCGATCCTAACGCTTGGGTGGAGGATCAAGATTACTCGGTGATGGTGAAATTCTCGCCACGCAACGCTGAGTGGGAAGTTACGGGGCTCAATCTCTCCTTAACAACGCAATACGAAAATGAGAGCGACTGGATGGGAAAGGTGAAGCAGCACGGTGTTGTTTCGCTCTACAATCCTAAAGCACCAGAGCACGGATCTCCTGATGTTAAAGAGAGTAACGAGATTTTCTATGTTCGTTGCGCTGATGGTACTTACGCAAAGTGTCGCTTAACGGGGTGGGACAATACAAATACGTTTAAAAAAGTCGTATATCGTCTAGAATATCAGTACCCAGTAAATTTGTAAATCGAGATTGCGGAAATGGTAGGGTGCGATGGGAGTATGGTCTTCTCGCACTCTGCTTTTCTTGTCTGAATCAGCTGTAATGAGAAAAATACTCCTTCTTGCCACGTTGCTTTTTGCAAGCCTCCACCTCTTTGCGCAAACGGTATCACAAGAAAATACCACAACCTCCGACTCCACACTCATGAAGAAAGTTGATGTGGAGGACGTCGTAATTACCTCCGATCGGCAAGTACGACCCATTCGTAGTGTCCCCGTCATAACGCATGTGGTGCGGAATGAGGAGATTCAGAAGCTCAACCCGCGCTCCATGGTAGACGTGATGGAGTATGTGCTACCAGGGCTCGAGTTCAGTATTCATGGGGGGCAAGATCAAGTCACGGTGCAGGGGCTCTCGGGCAGTTACGTACTCTTTCTGGTGGATGGCGAGCGTATCCCGAATGATGGAGGTAACACCGTAGACCTTACCCGTATAGACCCTAATAATATTGAGCGTATCGAGATGGTGCGAGGCTCTTCGTCTGCGCTTTATGGCTCGAATGCTATTGGGGGAGTAATCAATATCATTACACGGACTGCGAAACGCCCCATCGAAGGAAGCTACACGGGGCTTTACGACCACCAACAAGGCATTCAACGCCATAATCTTATGGTGGGGGTTGTACAGAAAGGGTGGAAATCCACTACAAGTGGCGGCTGGTCTTATCAACCCTTTTACGATCTACCCCTCAAAAATGCTCAGGCTACTACCCGCATCCCTGGTAACGAGATTTGGAATCTGGCGCAGAAGGTAGGGTATACGAATACCAACGGACGATTTAAAGCCGAGCTGAACGGTGCATATAGTCACCGCGAACAGTTCGAAGATTTCCTAGATAATTATAATCTATATCATTCCCTCAAGGTCGGAGGGAATACGCAATACCGTTTCAATGATAGTTATAACCTAGACGGCGCGTACAATTTTGATATCTACCTGCGCGATGAGATCCACCCGACGCGCACTGGAATCCAACGCGTATTCGACTATCAGACCCATACGGCGAGAGCACAATTGAATGCGAAACCTTGGGGCGAGGCGCTACCTACATTCAACGCTGGGGTAGATTGCTTGCATGAACAGTCGCGAGGCAATCGTTTTCGAGATTCGTTGAACTACAACACGGCAACCACAATAACGCCCTATATACAAGCCGAGTGGCACATCATCGAAAAACTTACCGTAACCAGTGGTGTGCGTGGCGATATACATTCAGAATACAAGTTCTATGCTACACCTAGAGTTGCGCTCCTCTGGCGAGAGAAGTATTGGGCGCTACGCGGTTCGTACTCTATGGGCTTTCGCTCTCCCACACTTAAGGAACTCTTTATGGAGTGGAGACACCCGATGGCCGGTGGTTTTACCATTCAAGGAAATCCAGATCTTAAGCCCGAAACAAGCCAAATGGCGGCGCTAGCTCCCGAGCTTACCTTAGGGGACTTTTATCTCAATAGCACGCTCTATTTCAATTACTTCAACAATCAGATTGTGCAGTATGATGTATTAGAGAATGGAAACCGCTACCGTCGTCACATCAATCGAGATCGTTCGCATATATTGGGTGTGCAGACAATGGCTACCTATCGTATTTTGTCGTCCTTGAATTTACGACTCAATCATTCGTTCGTCTACGATGTCTTTGAGGTAAAAGATAAGGATGGGCGCTTGTACGACCTATCGCAAGTACGCCCTCATACGGGCTCGGCGGCTCTCGATTTTCATTATATGTTTGCAAAGACTTACGGGCTAGGGGTAGATATCTCGGGTAAGTTCTACGGTCCTCTCCATACCGCATTTCCTATTGAGGGGTCTAAGATGCAGGAATATCGCTACGAGGACTATCCCGCCTATCTCACCCTCCGTGCTAGCATCTCCGGGAGTTGGAAAAGATACGTAACGCTTACTTTAGGATGCGAAAATCTACTCGACTACAAAGCTGAGCAGAGCGACGTCGTTACTTCCCTCTCCCCCGGTAGGAGTTTTTATATCTCACTCGCGTTGCGCTACTAAATTGCATCTTAAGCGTATTATGACGTATACTGTGCATCGCTAAATTTTTTAATTGCCAAGATGAAAAAAAGAATCATTTGGGTGCTACTAATTCTTCTCCTGCTTGTCCTTGTCGGTGGGGGAATTTTTATGTTTCGTCCCCGTGCAGTTCGTATCGCACTGGTAAACTACCCCGAGTCTTCACTTAAGGGGATGATGCTCTCGGTCGACAAAAAGAATGTCACGCTACATAGTGTCAATAATACCGAGGAGCTCGCCTCCTACGATGCTGTCATCGCTTTTGGAATGGGGCTCAAATGGACGGATGAAGATCGTGAACGAGTGAAAGCGTTAGACACAAAGGGGATTCGTTACATATCAATTATGACCACAACCCCCGAGAATGCCCTTACGAATATAGACTCGGCGCAGATACGCACCTTCTTGACCTATTTTCGCAATGCGGGGTTAAGTGCAGGGGCTACGAATCTCCGTTCGGGGTTCAATTATTTTCGTACTGAGATTCTTGGGAAACCTCTTCGCGAGGGGGAGGTGAAAGAACCCATAGAATATCCTTCGGAGTGTCTATTCCCTAAGAATATCCCTGATAAGAGCTTTGCCACGGTTGCTGAGTTTCAAGCATTCTATAAAGAGAACGGATTTCGGGAAGGTGCGCCCAAACTCGCCTTCTTTACGGGGATGGCGAGTGGTCCTTTCAGCCCAGACCGCGAACATTTAGACTCGATTATTAATACCCTCGAGCGCGTTGGGTTTAATGTTTACCCCATTAATGCTATGGGGCGTCGTCTCGAATACTTAGACGAGATAGATCCCGATCTTGTGGTATATATGCCTCACGGACGCTTCATTATGGGGGCATCAAAAGTCGTAAGCGATTGGTTCTCACAACATAACACCCCTTTGTTTGCGCCACTCACGATCAATTTGCTCCGTGAAGAGTGGGAAGCCAACCCGAATGGGATGATTGGAGGCTTTTTGAGCCAAAGTGTAGCAACGCCCGAAATGGACGGAGCCCTCCTCCCTTATGTCGTTGTTGCGCAGAAAGCGGATCAAGACGGCGTCAACTACAATTTCGCGCTACCTGACCGTATGGAAACCTTTGCGCAAACTCTTTGGAAGTATGCACAGTTGCAACGAAAGCCTAATTCCGAGAAAAAGGTGGCGCTCTACTATCTGAAAGGTCCCGGCGCAAATACGCTGGTAGCCTCCGGATTGGAGGTAATCCCCTCGCTCTACAACGTGCTTAAAGAGTTACAAAAGAAAGGGTATAATCTAGAGGGCCTCCCTGCCTCTGCTGTTGAGTTTGGCAAAGTATTGATGCAGCAAGCGCCACTTTTTAACAGCTATGCAGAAGGCTCGTCAAGCAAATATTTGGAGAGTGGATATCCTGAATTGGTACGTGGCGATTCGCTCAAGGCATGGATGCGTAAAGTGATGACCGCGCAACAGCTCGATAGTCTCCGCAAAAAGTTTGGAGAAATACCTGGCGAACACCAAGTTACGGTTAAGGACGGGGAGCTCTGTGTAGGCGTTGCGAAGGTGCAATTCGGAAATGTGGTATTAATCCCTCAACCCGCACAAGGGGTGGGCGTTAACGACTTCAAGATGGTGCATGGCTCTGCTGGCATCCCTGCGTATCCCTTTATTGCAGCCTATTTGTGGGCACGGCATGGTTTCGGTGCTGATGTTATGATGCACTTCGGTACGCACGGAAGCTTAGAGTTCGTGCAGGGGAAGCAAGTGGCGCTCTCGAGTCAAGATTATCCTGATCGACTCGTTTACGATCTCCCCCATGTCTACTATTATACTACGGCGAATATAGGGGAGGGGATGATTGCAAAGCGTCGGAGCTATGCGCGTCTGGTTTCTTACCTACCCCCACCTTTCATTGCTACGCAGCTTGAAGGTGCAGTCGGTAATTTTATGCGCTTGACCGACAAATTCCTTGCACAAGAAAAGGACGACGAGAAGCTAGCGCTCCAAATCAAACAACTGGCGATTAAAGAGGGGTATCATCGCGACCTCAAGTTGGATACGATCCCCGAAAAACCGTACTCGCGTACCGAAATTGAAACCCTTGCAGATTTTGTGCAAGAGCTCGCCTCTGCAAAAATTGTGGGTGGAAACTATATTACGGGCGAACCTTTTGTCGATGCTAAAATATCGTCGAGTGTCCTTCTTATGACTGCAGATCCTGTGGCTTATGCTCTCTCGCAAATTGACTTGTGCCGAGGTAAAACTACGCCGCAACTACTTAAAAAGACTGCATATTTCGATACACATTATCTCAAGAAAGCGGAGGCTCTTGTACGCAAACTTCAAGCGAACCCGAAGAGTGCTGTAGAGGGGTTAATGCGTGAGGCTGGCGTAACTGCCGACGATCTAGCGCTAGCTTTGCGTGTTGCTGCTTGGCAGGAAGAACAAGAGATGAAGGGCATGGGGATGATGGGAATGATGGGGAGCGGCATGCCACCCGCTGGGATGAGTAAGATGATGGGGCAAGGTGGTAAGATGCCAGCCAATATGGGAGGCGCAAAGCCACAAGCCAAACCAGAAGGTATGGGGGGCGGACATCCCTCAGGAATGCCCCAGATGGGCAACGCGCAAACAGCGAGTAACGAACCTACGCCTGAACAAGAGCGCCTAGGAGATGCTGTAAACTTACTCAACCGTTCGTTGCAAAAAGTCGGTACTTACGACAAATATTTGCGAGAGAGTCCCCAAATAGAGTTAGATGCAATCAGTAATGCTTTTGCTGGTGGCTATACGGCAACTTCTCCAGGGGGCGATTTTATCTCTAGTCCAGATGTGCTGCCTACGGGACGTAATCTTTTTGCGATTGATGCTGAGCGAACCCCCACTAAGAATGCTTGGGAGCATGGTAAGGAGCTCGCAGACGGGTTAATTGCTGATTATAAACAACGCAATAACGGAGAGTTGCCCCATAAGGTTAGTTTCTCCCTCTGGAGTAGTAGCTTCATAGAGAGTGAGGGGACTACAATTGCCGAGATCCTCTATTTGCTCGGCGCTGAGCCAGTCTACGACCGTATGGGACGTGTGCAAGATGTACGTCTAATGTCGCTCGAAGAACTCGGGAGACCACGTATCGATGTCTTGGTGCAGACCTCAGGACAGTTCCGTGATCTCGCCGCAAGTCGACTATTCTTAATTCAAAAGGCTGTGAATTTGGCTTCTGAAGCGCAAGAGGAGTCAGACGAACAGAACGAAGTTTTGAAAGGTGTTCGAGATGCCGAGCGTGTATTGTTAGATAAGGGACTCTCGCCACTCGAAGCGCGAAAGCTCAGTAAATTCCGCGTCTTTGGTGGTCTTAACGGTGCTTACGGGACGGGGATTCAGGGAATGGTTGAGAGTGGAGATAGCTGGGAAACGCGCAAAGAAATAGCGGACGCATATCTTAACAACATGGGCGCTGTCTATGGAGATCAAGAGAACTGGCAGTCGTATACCAACGGTGTCTTTGAAGCTGCCATCCAAAATACGGATGCTGTGGTACAACCGCGTCAAAGTAACACTTGGGGCGCGTTGAGTCTCGACCACGTATACGAATTTATGGGAGGCCTCACACTAACCGTACGCGAAGTAACGGGGAAAGACCCTGAAGGATATTTTAGCGACCTACGTAATAGACGACGTGTTCGTACGCAAGAATTGAAACAGTCAATTGGCGTCGAGGCGCGTACCACAATACTTAACCCTACCTATATTAAGGAGATGGTTAAAGGCGGGGCTAATTCGGCGAATAGCTTCGACGAGATTGTACGCAATACCTATTCTTGGAATGTGATGAAGCCTTCGGCGATCGACAAAGAGCTCTGGGACGATATCTACAAGACGTATATCCTTGATGATAAAAATCTAGGTATTCAGGAGTTTTTTGAGCGCGAAAATCCTGCAGCTTTGCAAGATTTCACGGCCACGATGCTTGAGACCGTACGCAAAGGGATGTGGAAAGCAACTCCCGAGCAGGTGCAGAAGATTGCAGAAGTGCATGCAGCAGCTGTAGAGAAATTCAATGCGGGGTGTAGTGGCATGGTCTGTGGAAATGTAAAACTCCATGACTTTATTGCGCAAAATGTGAGTGCCGAGCAAGCACAACAGTATAAGAAGAGTATTACGCAAGTGCGCGAAGTCCCTAAGAGTGCTGATGGCGAAAAAGCTAAAGTCCTAAAGAAAGAAAATAGCGACGTTAGCGGTGCTGAGACGCAAACCTCTAGTTCGAAACTCCCGTGGACAATTGTGGCTGGAGTTGTAATTTTGCTCCTAGTTGTTGTACAGATAGTAAGACGCGCCAGACGTAAAAAATAGTGTAGAGAAGAAAAGTCGTTATCGTATTCTATTCCTTCGGATAGGATACGGAAAACACAGACTTTTTCGCATAAACAGGATTTTCGGTTGTGGAAAACGTATTTTTGTTACTCAGCTTTCTAGCGGTATTCAAGCTCGTGGTAGAGGAGGGGGAGCGTCGCTCGTGGTTTTTGCGAGCGGCTCATGCACTTCTTTACGCTGGCTTTATCATAGCGCTTCAACCCATTGCACTTACGATCAACAAGATGTGGGTCGACGAGACGCTTAATACCCTCAAATGGCTTAATGATGTTACGCTATTAGTCATGCTCGATATGTTGCTGGCAACACTCGCCGTAACATCGCAAGAAGTACGCTGGCCTTCCAAACGCAGATTACGATACTACGGATTGCTGCAACTAATCTTTGATTGTTTCCACAAACTTACTTACTATATCCCGCCGTTACTCATACTGCCAGCACTATTTTATTTTCGCGTGGAGTTACTTTTCCTTCTCACGGGCTATTCGTTCAGCGGCGTTACGTATGCTTTGGCGCTTGTAGTCATTCTCTTAGTTCTCTTTGCGCCATACATTAGTCGCTTCTTTTCTTTGGTACGCGAGAGTGCAATACTGCTGAGTTTTCTTACTTTTCTTCTGGTAATTACGGCTATGCTTTTTGCGCCAGAGGGGCTCGTACATGGGGTCTCGCAAGCCGATCTGCCGCAAGAACTTGTGCATGCGGGCATATTGCTTTTAGCCTTTGCGGTGGTCGCTGGTGGAGGCTTTCTTTTTTACCGCTTGCTACATCGTACGCGAAAAACGCAAACACATTAGATTACAACGGACGTTACATAATATTCTGACAGATGAAATTTATTACGGACATTATGTTCTGGGTCTCGAACGGATTGCTTATTCCTGTAATAATCGGACTCGTTGTGTTATTTCTCCTTTCCTTATTACTTCTTGGAGGTTTCTTAGGGATACGTCAGCGCCAGAGAGCTCATGCCAAAAAATACTCTCCGCTCTTTAGTACTATCAAATACAGCGGTCTCGAACCCCTTCGCGAGACGCTTGCTGCAGCAGATCGTTCTACTCCTTTCGAAAAAGTAGCGCTCGATCTCCTGCAAGTGACCGCTGCGGAGCGAAACTATCTAATCTCTACCTACGAGCTCGAACTAGAGAAACGCTTGGCGCGTCCGAAGTTCTTAACAAAATTTGGTCCTATACTCGGGCTCATGGGGACTCTTATCCCTATGGGACCGGCGTTAGTTGCTCTCGGCACGGGCGATGTCTCTTCCATGGCATATAACATGCAAGTTGCGTTTGCGACGACGGTCTTAGGTATGTTCGCCTCGGGTATCGGCTATTTTCTTCTTCAGGCGCTACGTGCATACAATCAGCAAGATCTTATTTGGCTAGACTACATAAACGAGACCTTGAGCGATGAAAGTAAATAGACGCAGATTTGCTGAGGAGGAGGTAGATCCCTCAAGTCTAGTATCGAATTTGTTCGATATTGCTATGGTTTTTGCCCTCGCGCTTATGGTGGCGCTCGTTACCAAATTCAATATGACAGAAGTCTTCTCGAAGGAGGATTATACGATTGTAAAGAATCCTGGGAAGGACGATATGGAGATTTTGATGAAAAAGGGCGAAAAGATTGAAAAATACAAACCCAGCGAGAGCACTGAGTCAAGCAACAAATCTAAGGGGAAGAAAATTGGTATTGCTTACCAACTCGAGAATGGGGATATTGTCTATATCCCAGAAGAATAATCATTCGTGGCGATAGTTGCGTAAGCTAGGTGAGTTAGAGACGCTATAAACGAAACCTCAAAACATCTCAGCAAAGCATTGATGATTAGGTTTTTATGTAGGGACAGGGCATATCCTGTCTGGTAAAGATAACGGCATATTTGTTTTATATCCCTCATAATTTATATTTTGACTTTCCCCTAGCGTGCAAGCCCAATTTTCACCCTATCTACTGATTTTTCTTAACGATGTCGTCACAGCTTGAGATTGCTTGGGAGGGAGCAATTCGCGAGTACATACACTATCTCCGCCTTGAGCGTGCACTCTCCGAGGCGAGTATACAGGCATACGAGCATGATGTAAACCTCCTGGCGCGTTTTGCGCTCACGCAACTCGAGAAGAAACCCACCGCGATAGATCAACACGATATCGAGCTACTTATTTTTGAGATTGGACGCGATGAATACCTCGGTGCACGCTCACAAAATCGAGTACTCTCGGGCTTGCGTTCTTTCTTTCGCTACCTCCTTCTCGAAGAGCTTATTACCAGAGATCCCACCGAATTGATAGCTTCACCACAACTCCCTAAAAATCTCCCTACGGTGCTCTCTACGGAGGAGGTCGATGCAATGGAGGCGGCTATTGATCTCGAAAGTAAATCTGGCTTGCGCGATTTGGCAATAATCGAACTGCTTTTCAGTTGTGGGCTTCGAGTCTCCGAACTAACCAATCTCAAAATCAATAATATCTTTTGGGACGACCACGTCGTGCGAGTATTAGGCAAAGGGCAGAAAGAACGATTCGTTCCTATTGGTGCGAAAGCTCTGAACGATCTCAAGAATTACCTCGTTGTGCGCAATACTTGGGATGTGAATAAAGAGTACGAAAACGTGATATTTCTGAATCTTCGTGGCGCACAGCTCAGCCGAATTAGCGTGTTCAAGCTCGTAAAGAGTCTTGCGCAAACGGTGGGGCTCTCTAAAAATATTAGTCCGCACACACTCAGGCATAGTTTTGCTACAGCGTTAGTAATTGGGGGCGCAGATCTCCGTATAGTACAAGAGATGCTAGGGCATGCTTCTATCGTTACTACGGAGTTGTATACGCATCTCTCTCGCGAACATCTGCGTAAAACGATTGAGGAGTGCCACCCCCGAGGTAAGTACAAATAAGGTTTTCTTGCAAGAGTACGCTACCTTTGCATAGTCAAATTGTAGGAAGATGCAAAGGAAGACGTGGTTTGATTTCTCTCCTAAACTTTTCGATTCTCTAAAGAATTATTCTGCCAAAAGCTTTGCGCAGGATGCTATGGCGGGCATTATTGTCGGGATTGTAGCGCTACCTCTTGCCATCGCTTTTGGTATTGCGAGCGGCGTATCCCCCGAAATAGGAATTTTTACTGCCATTCTCGGCGGCTTTATTGTCTCATTACTTGGAGGTTCGAATGTGCAAATCGGCGGACCGACTGGGGCGTTTATCGTAATCGTTTACGGAATAATTCAGCGATATGGTATCGACGGGCTTATTCTAGCAACCCTCATGGCGGGGGTTTTGCTCATTGTCATGGGTGTGCTGCGTCTAGGTACTCTTATCAAATTCATTCCATACCCCATTATCGTCGGCTTTACGGCTGGAATAGCTATTACGATCTTTTCCACACAGATTAATGATCTTTTAGGACTCGGACTGACGAAGCTCCCCGGCGATTTTCTCGGTAAGTGGCGCGAATATATTGGCGCACTCCAGAATATTTCTCTCTTACCGCTTCTTTTTGGGCTTGGGAGTGTACTACTTATTATTATTACGCCGCGATTCTCTAAGAAGATCCCAGGCTCGTTGTTAGCCATTGTGCTGCTTTCCGTGCTTGCCTTCCTCCTCAAACGATTTTTACATATCGAAGGGCTAGAATGCATTGGCGATCGCTATACCATCCAAACAACGCTTCCTACTCCCGTGATCCCATCCTTAAACTTCGAAACAATTCGAGAGCTCTTCCCTTCGGCATTCACTATTGCCCTTTTAGGTGCAATAGAGTCGTTGCTCTCTGCAAGTGTTGCCGATGGCGTAACGGGCGATCGCCATCGTTCGAACACCGAACTTATTGCACAGGGAGCTGCGAATCTAGTCGTGCCAATTTTTGGAGGCATCCCCGTAACGGGAGCAATTGCGCGAACCATGACCAACATAAACAATGGCGGGAAAACCCCTATTGCGGGGCTAATTCACGCGCTGGTACTACTTCTATTACTGCTATTTTTAGGACCTTTGATGGATTATATCCCGATGGCAGTCTTGGCAGGAGTGCTTGTCATTGTTTCCTATAATATGAGTGGGTGGCGCTCCATCGTAGGGATATTTCGCGGGCCACGTGCAGACATCGCCATCATGGCAGTAACCTTTGCGCTTACGGTGCTATTAGATCTTACGGTGGCCATAGAGATCGGATTATTGCTAGCGATGCTTGTCTTTATGCGTCGTATGATCGAATCGGTACATATTCGCGTCTCGGAGGATACTTTGCCTCTTGATCTTGAAGAACAAAAGAATCTCGATTTGCAAAACGAGAGTATAGAGATCCCTAAGGGCGCTGAGGTCTACGAGATAGAAGGTCCCTTCTTTTTCGGAATAGCAAATCAATTCGAGGAAACGGTAACTGCCGTTGGGCGAACCTCAAGAGTCCGTATTATACGTATGCGCTTTGTATCGTTTATGGACTCTACGGGGCTTCATAACCTAACCAACCTCGTGCGCATGTGTAAGATGAACAAAGTTCACCTAATTCTCAGTGGAGTGAATAAAGATGTACTACACACGCTTCTTTCCTCAGGTCTTTTGCACGAACTCGGACAAGAGAATGTGCTACCCAATATACACTTAGCACTGAAACGAGCGCAAGAAGTCTTAGATACAGAGGGATAGAGACGAACAAAAAAAACGAGCACTCGCCCTAAAGCAAAGTGCTCGCTCATAAAAAAATATAACTAGGACTCAACTAAAATTTGTAATTAGCGCCTAACGAAAGCATAGGCATAGAAAGACCTATGTAAGGTATGGCTGCAAGTTCGAAGTTCATACCCCAATTCTCAGTAAATGCATAGCGCAGACCAAAATAGAAGTCAAAACTATAACCTGCTGCAAAAGTTGCAGGGGTTAGGGCTTCTTCTTTTCCCGACGTTGGATTTGTCCAAGTAAGTGCTGGTATATAGACCATGTTCACACCATTCACCATCCCGATATAGACATCGAGCTTGTCAAACTGATTGTGGAGTGTAACTCGAACATTGGCGGAATGGAGTGTGCGGAAAGTTGTTCCTAGGTATGCCCCCACTCCAAGCGAGCCGCGACCACTACTATAGAAGTCGCTAAGTACACAATATTCGTACGAAGCGCCTATGTGCGGTAATATAAAGCCCTTCATACCAAAGTTCAAACCGATGAGCGATTCACCTTTTTTGAATCCTCCCACGCCTCCACGAGCATTTGCCGCGA
This sequence comes from uncultured Bacteroidia bacterium, assembly GCA_965240855.1. Lineage (GTDB taxonomy): Bacteria > Bacteroidota > Bacteroidia > Bacteroidales > CAJPTX01 > Bacteroides_D. The sequence continues at coordinate 16,541 of CBDEMG010000007.1, forward strand.
AGACTACTGCTACTAATAGTAGCGCAACTACAACAAATTTCTTCATAATATTTGTTTTTTTTGTAAAAAAGCACCGTAAAATGTCGCAACGAACAGAGATGCGACGCACGCAATATTACACTCTTACACAATAAAGCGCTAAACAAGGAATATGACAGAGCTTTTGATATAAAAACTCTGTTAAATAATTTAAAAATCGGGGGGGGGGGTGAAATTACATGAAAAGAGGCTCTTCGGTCTTGACCAACGAGTTGTAAAATATTGAAAATAACCTCTCTTCATTTCTTTTCTTCTTGCTTTGCAAATTTAGCGACTTGTAATGAAATGTATCTTACTCTTTGATAGTTTTCCTCTTTTTATCAAATCTATTTTGTCGTGGCGATCTTCTCAAATAATGGTTGTAAGGGGGTTCGTAACTTCTAGTAGGTAATTTCTGCAATACATTTAAATGTGGGTATGTTATAGCGTAGTTGAAAGAGCGATTTTATACGTTTATCTAAATTTACTGTATTATTGTAATAGTATCGAACCGCCAAGATCATGAACAGTCGCCATCCACAAGAAATCTGGCAAACATGTTTGAATAGTGTAAAAGCGATAGTTTCGCCCTATATATTTGCGACTTATATTGAGTCGATTGAATTTGTGAAGTTCGAAAACGACAAATTGTATCTTCGAGTACCGAGCGAATATTATCAGCGATATATAGAGGACAACTTGATAAAACATATTCGGAATGCCCTGATTCAAATTTTGGGTAAGGATCCGAAAATTTACTATTTCATTAAGCAAACAGAGAGCGACTTCTCGCTTGTACCTGCTGCTCCAGACTATCCGCGCAGAAATCAAAATGTGGTGGTAACCACACCTACGACTCCCAAAAACAGAACGAACCAATCGGTAACACGCAACTTTACAGTAGATCCACAACTCTTGCCGCAATTTTGTTATGAATATTTTATTGTCGGCGATGGCAATATGGCAGCTTACAAAGCTAGCAAGAGTATTGTAGCAGACTATCCGTCGCAACGGGCTAAGCCACCGCTATTTGTTTTTGGAAGTACAGGGGTGGGGAAGACACATCTAATCCAAAGTCTCGGATTTGAATTCAGAAAACTCTACCCGAACAAAGTCGTACACTATATATCTGTAAATCAGTTTACACAGCGTTTTACTGATGCGTGTACTCGGAAGAAAAGAGGGGAGAAGGAAGCGATAAACGACTTTGAAGCCTACTACGATTCGATTAACCTTCTGATTCTGGACGATATCCAAGAACTTTCCTCACGCTTTGCGACACAGGACTTTTTGCTTAACATTATCGAAAATCTCCAGCATACTAATGGGCAACTGGTTGTAGCGAGTAGTGTCTCGCCTGCCTCGCTTACGGGATTTCGCGAGACGTTGCTCACGCGTTTAAAGAGTGGAACGGTGATACAGATACAACAGCTCGATAAAGAGAAGCGTGCTGAAATCCTTAGGTTACAGGCCAGTCTTGATAGTATCGAAAATATACCCGATGAAGTAATTGATTATATAGCACAGAATATTACAACCAGTACACGTGTGCTGATCGGAGTTTATCTTTCGCTTGTCGCACGTACTACCTTCTTACAGAAGGAAATCACCCTCGAACTTGCACAAGAGATTATTACGCATATCGTAGGTGAAAGTCTCATTACGCCACTCACGTTGGATGATATTAAAAATGGGGTTGCAAAATTCTATAAGCTACGTGTAGAGGAGCTTTGTGAAAATACTAGGCGTGCCAACATAGTAGAACCACGGCAGATTGCGATGTTTCTCGCGCAGCAATACACCAAGAGTTCGCTTGCTGCTATAGGCGAGAATTTGGGGAAGAGGAGTCACTCGACGGTGCTCCATGCCGTGAAGGCTGTAAACGACCGTATGTATGATAAGGAATTTCGTGAGCGGTTGGAACAGATAAAAAAGGAACTCAATATCTTGGAATAGTTGTAAAGGGATGTTAACTTGGGTTGATACACACGCACATCTACAAGACGAGGTTTTTCGAGGTGAAGTGGATGGAGTCTTGCAACGAGCCAAGGAAAGTGGGATTGAGAAGATCGTGATACCCGCTTGTAGTGAAAAAGATTACCCTGCAGTACTTGAAATTTGTGCGAGTGCTCCTACGCTGTGCTATCCTGCTATAGGCTTACATCCTGGCGAGATCGCATCTGACCCCGCTCCGCAATTGAAGGAGTTGCAACATCATATCGATTGCAATGGCGCGTTGGCGATAGGCGAAATAGGTCTCGATGCCTTTCACTACAAGGAGACTATGGCTCAACAAATCCCAGTTTTCGAGAAACAACTGGAGTGGGCAACCTACTACAAGCTTCCTGTTTTGATACATGCGCGCAATACGATTGATATGGTACTCTCTATTCTGGAACGGAGAGAGTTCCGGATGGTATGTGGAATCTTACATGCTTTTGAGGGAACTCGCGAACAGTTGGCTCGCGCACTTAAAAACGACAATCTCATGATTGGAATAGGGGGGATAGCTACATTTAAAAACGGCTTGAAAGAAGATGTGCTTTGCGCTCTCGATCTTTCGCGCACAGTACTCGAAACAGATTCGCCGTACTTAGCTCCTACCCCTTTTCGAGGGAAACGTAATGAGCCGTCGTATATTCCTATAATAGGTACACGGCTAGCAACAGTGCGAACCACCCCACTTGATACTATCGCTAGTATTACGACGCGTGCAGCGTATCAATTATTTGCATTTGAGTCCTAGCGGTATCAGTGTTGTGTTATAGAGAAAGGTGTTTTGCTCATTGCGGAATGAGTCAAAATACATAGTCCAATGGTAGAATCAATAAATTTATTAATCTGACAGGACATGCCCTGTCCCTGCCGATGCCCCTTATAGAGGGTGTGTCAAAATTGATATAATCGCATCTCAATCTATACAATAGGCGCAATGGGCGAAACGAGCTTTGCCCCGACAATATCGACTATAATGGTAAATAGAACTGCATATTTGCTTTTATATATTTCTTATAATCTAGATTTTTCCACACCCTTTCTTATTGAGAAGTGGGAGCGAGATAGGCAATAATACTTTCGCCTACGAATTGTACTAGAGGGACTACAACGGAATTCCCAAGTTGCTTGTATGCTTGCGTTTTACTTACAGTCGCGATATTGAATGTGTCGGGGAATCCCATTAATCTTGCACATTCGCGAGGAGTTAAACGCCTTTTAGTAGTCGTATGAAAGTTGAGAGTGATAATATTTTTGATTGATAAATTTTTGCAAAGGCATTAATATGTGAACTGGGTACAACGAGAGTCACACCAGCTTTATTCATTTCTTCAAGCTGAGAACAAGAAATTCCTTTTTGAAGTGTAAAAAGATGTTTATAAGGAATTCTGTCAGCTTCATTTAAAATTTGGCGCCATCGATCTTTACAGGTTGTTTTAACGCCTAAAAAATGTAGTTTAGAGGTAGAAAAGCTTAGATCATGATATGCCTCTTCGCTAGGAAAGATAAAATCTGGTCGTTTTTTGTTTTCTGTTAAAGCCTGAGTAGAAAAATGCAACTTTGCATAGCGAAAAATCCGTTCTAAATGCAGTTCAAGAGATCTTCCAGCACGCGATTTACGGCGGTTGAGAATAGAATTAGCAAATATTATCAAATCGTCACAGGTACGAAATGGTGTAGAAAAAATTGGAGAGTAAATTTTTTTCTTCTAGAGAACGAAAAAGTTCAAATTCAGTATTTACCCATGTTAAAATAACTTCGTCAGGATGCTTTTGAATATATTGTCTATTAATATAGTTACATTTAAGTTCAATTTTTTCTGCAATATAAGCTAGTGTTTTAGAATCGGGGAAATGGTTATAGTTCTTTATGAACTCGTTTATAGATTGCTGTATCGATATAATATTGTTTGTATTTGTTGATATCAATGATGATGATGTAGGAGATACGTTGAAAAAAGAGAAAAAATTTTCGATATCTTCGTCAGTACTCAATACAAAAGCGGCATAATTAGTTGTATCATTTTGTATAAAAACAAGAAGACTTCCCATATATTCATCTCTCAAAAAAGGGAAATTCCTACCAAAACGAGTAATTCGATATTCATTCCTAGTTTTAACACCATAAAATACGAATCTGCTTATCGTTTCAAAATCTGCTTGCCATATAATTTTAACATTTCGCTCTTTATTTTCTCCGCGAGTCCCCAATGTATCGAATAAAACAGTTGCCGCTTCCTTTGGGACATAAAAACCCGCTTGATGTCCTCCAGTTGTTCCAATATCGTTTGCTGTAATAAATCGGAAAAAAGTTTTTTTTCCTTGTTGTACAGCATTTATAACATTAGCAAGGAGTCGACTTTCCATTTTTGTGTAGATAGGCAATAATACTCTCGCCTACGAATTGTATTAGAGGGACTACAACGGAATTCCCAAGTTGCTTGTATGCTTGCGTTTTACTTACAGTCGCGATATTGAATGTGTCGGGAAATCCCATTAATCTTGCACATTCGCGAGGAGTTAAACGCCTTGGATTTTTTCCATTCTGAGGAATTAGAATTTCGGATCCATCCTTGTAGTAGCGAGCACTTAATGTTCGAGAAACTCCCTCCAAATCAGCTAGTCCAAAGCCAAACCCATTCCCTTTAGCTTGGTGTTTAGCTTGGTAAGTTTGTAAATAGAGCCATAATTTATCAGAGAGTGAGAACTCTTCGGGCACATTTTGTTCCAAAATCGTTTTTAGAGATAAATTGCGCTTTTGGGAGATAGGGAATTGGTAGGGCTCAGTATAAAAATTGAGGTCGTAGCCCAGCATGAAAATGCGTTCGCGATGCTGCGGTGTAAAATCTCTGGCATCGTATACTTGGTAGTAAAAACTGTAGTTTAATGAACGCAAAGCTTTTTCGATGGTTTGAAAAGTCTTTCCCTTGTCGTGCGATAAGAGATTTTTTACATTTTCCAAGAAGAATGCCTTGGGACGATGCTTTGCAATGATATCTACCACCTCGAAAAACAATGTCCCCTGAGTTTGATCCAAAAATCCAGTGGCACGTCCTAGACTCTTTTTTTTAGAAATGCCCGCAATAGAGAAGGGTTGACAGGGGAAACCTGCACACAACAAATCGAATTGCGATGGGATTTTTGATTTTGTGCCCTCTAAGCGGATATCGCCTAGAGGGGTTACGCCATAATTCGTTTGGTAAGTCTTTTGTGCAAATTTGTCCCATTCACAAGAGAATACACACTCGCCTCCCAGATTTTGCAGAGCCAGTCGGAAGCCTCCGATCCCTGCAAATAAGTCGATGAAAGTAAAGGTTGAGGATTTTTCGGTTTCTAATATTTTCATCTTCAGATAAGCAGGTATCATCGAAAGTCTACGTGCCGTAAAAAAAATTAACAGTAAGTCAGTAGCTCTGTATCAGAGTGCATTGTATCCTGTAGTAGGAGGGTGCAGCTAAGATTTTTTCTTACTCTTATTCAGGAGTTCTCGATACCGAACTTGCGCCTGTGCAGGTTCGCGAGTCGTACCACGTTGGTAGACGTAAGCTTTTTTATCGCCCTCACTCTTTTCTTTTCGTTTCCGTTTGGGAGTGTTCTTAATAACTTTCATAAACTCTTGGTTCGAAGAATTGGCATACATTGTAAAGCCAGAATAGGTAAAGGTATAGTGCACTCCTGGGGAAGGCTCGATGTAGAGCACTAGCTTATCGCCTCCATTGCGTTTCATGAATTCGATATACCCATTGACGCGTTTGCCGATTTTTATACCCATAAGTGAGGCGATCCCTAATTGCCCCATTGAAACATAGGAGTAGTTTTCCTGATCCCAGCGCATCTGTACCTCTCCTAGCGAGATCGTAGCATTCATTTGCGGGAGTTGATTTTTGAGCTTTGAGAAGAGTTCTATTTCGTTCTCCACCTGTTCGTACAATTTGCGGGGAATCCGCCCCCGTAATCCTAATTTGTAGTATTCCCCCGACTCGTCAATATCGTTTAAATCGGGGTTTGTAAGCAAAGCGCTCGCTAGGAATTGCATCGCCTCCTTGCTAAAAAGGAAGTTGAGATCCATAAAACCGCGGAAAGAGTGGATCGAATCGGTATCGTCGTAGTACATCCGTCCAGTGGTATAGGTCTTTACTCTATTGAGCTCGAAAGGCATACGGAGTATGCCCTCTGTAAACGAACGACACTGACTAGGATCTAATTCAACGCGCCGCGAGATACTGTCTTTCATGAGGTAGTAGACAGAATCGGCGATTACAAAACGTCCGCGTTTGCGATCGAAGGTCATAAAACCCTCGGGGCGTGAGAGATCGCGATCCAAAACACGAAAGCGAGGACTTACAAAACTATGGTAAAGGTGCGTAGAGTCGTATGAGACAACTACCCCCGAGGCCAGCCACTCGTTGTTTATGTCGCGCTGTGGGAATCCGACGGGGATCATCAAGCTATCAGGATTCAGGCGACTCATAAAGTTCAGCAACGAAGCTTTCATCTCCCTACACTGGTACAAAGGCTTCACACCACCTTGAAACATCAAGTATTTTTCGTTAGCGTCCACTGTAATTTTGCCTTCGTAATGAAAACGTGGACTAAGCTTGAAATTTTGGTCGACCGTTGCATAGCCGTAAGCTTGCGTCGCGTTCCCTTCGTGAGGGGGAGTGATATAAATGGAATCTAGTTTAATTTTTTGTGCTGAATCGCGTTCGTCGATATAGTCTATAAAACCTTTTCCAGCATACCGATAACGCCCACGAATAGTAAGCGAAGCATCGTATATTTTATGGTAGCGCTCGAAGACACTGGTCTCCATACGAGCCTCCTCGAGGGGGAGCATCCGTTTCTCTGCTTCTATAGAGAGCTTTCCGCGATGGGGATACGAGACCATATCTGCTACCAGAATATAGGGTACAGTATCTGCGTCCAAACGCGGGTTGCGTAAGTGGTAGGTAGAGTAGCGTGACATGAAGTACAACGAATCTTCGTACTGCGCCACGGAATAAAAGATACTCCCCACGGGGATGGTATCTTGGTCGAGCATCCGACTAGGACGGAATACACCTTTGGCTACAGCATCCTGTTTTGTTTTGGTTTGGAAACGAAGCTGATCGAGATCCATGGGCCAAACTACTCGATCGGCGTGTGTATCGTAGCGTATGGCCAGCAGTTTTCCAAAGATTGAGGCATTGATACGCCAGAAGTCTCCTCTGCGAGTATTGTAGTTAATGCGCCCTGATAGGAAGCCCGATGTAAAGGCTTCTATAGCTTGACCCGGCACAAGGAACTTTACAGACATCGTGTCAGCTTGCCACTTGTACGAATCGAACTGAAAGAAACGTGAGGTCATATTCGCCTTTTTCATATCAACCAGTCCATTTCCAGTGAGGCCAATAGGTTGTAGGATATAGTCACCTATGAAGTCGGCCTGCTTTTCGTACATGTCGTAAGGTGTGTCTCCTTTATAGGCATAAAAGATATCCTTACGAGGCAACCATCGTATAGGGTGTACACTCCCGTGAGTATCGGGGTAACTTACTCTGTCGTCTTGCCGTGTAATATCGAAGGCTGTGCTTATCGCTTTGGTTGAATCGGGAAAGAAATGGAATTCGGGCGAGGTGGTTATCGAGGTTAAATATTTTAGTTTACCGTCGCCCTTGAGCCCTGCATTGCTAAGGTCAATATTATTGAAGAAACGTCCTTTCCCTGCATAGATTGCCATTCCTTCTGGGGGCGTGGGATGTACAAACCCGAGAGAGGCATCTGGGCGTAAACGGAGCGTATCGGCAAAGGGTGCAAAGATATCGTCTGTATACATAGTCCCACCAAAGACTAAGTCTTCGGGTTCGAAATTGTTCAGATTTTTGAAGACAAAAGGTGGGATCTCGAAATAGAAGTTTTTGCGATTGTAGACGCCACCATAAATATTTGGCGCATCGTAGTAGACAAAAGAGGGTTTAGTCGATTCAAAAATTGGATACTCGGGGTTGTGTGTTAAGCCTGATTTATTGTCTGGTTTATCGATATGTACGCGTCCGGTCATTTGCTGGAGATAGGATACAACTTTGTCGCGCGCCCTTTTCCCTTCTATTGTAAGCTTTTTGTTGTTTTGGAAACGCATGGCGGCCGAATCGACCTCCTTGAGATCGATAGAGAATGTTTCGTAGTTGAACGACATCCCCCGTCCCATGAAGGTAAACATCCCCACATCAACGAGTCCGTCGAATGTAATGGTACGGTTACGTCCTAGCTTAACGAATCTACCACGCGGCTCAATGTGTACATTGGCGGAGTCGCTCACCGAGATATGTGATACGCTGTAGACATCGAGCTCCGAGGTATTGAGATCTAGTACGGCATTGGCTTTATCCTTTCCGACACTCGAGGAGAAGCGTATTACATCATAATCTCGTCGCGCTCCACGCGCTAAAATTTGGTCGTAGAGCTTTTGTAGTACTGTGATACGAGCTCGAGCCATGTCATACAGGATGAATCCTTCCACGGCTAGATACATCAATATGTGGCTGATTTGTTCGTAGGAATACCCGAGGTAGCGTGCGTAGTCGGCAACTTGAAATACACGAGATCCGATCTTCTCAGTGAAGTTGGCTACGGAGAGGATCGGGTGGTCGTTGTCGCGATCCATACGTTGATCAAACTCTTCGATATCAAAGTAGTTGTTCGATTCAAAGGAGGCGCGTGCAGATTTCGAGCCGAGTTGTGGACCAAAAATAATTTTATCCGAACCTACATTCCAAGTTAATTCTTCGAAGTGCATCGACATCTGATGGAAAGAGCTATAGAGCGGCGATTGTGTAACCAGCAAATTGGTAGGACTCAAGCGTAGCTGTTTGGCTTGGTCGCTATATACAAAGCGTAAACCGCGATGGTACAAACTATCCGCTCCGACGTGGATGGTCACTTGAGCGTACGTAGAACCAATAAATTCGCGACTGAAAGCCATGCGTTCTGCCTGTACAGATAGGAAGGGTTTGCCTTTACGCTTGAGACTAAAAAGAACGGGCTCGTCAGCTGTACCTACGCCAATCAATCGAGATCCGACCATCTCGCACCCCCCAACGAAACGTACTCCGTCCATTAAATTTTTTAGATGGAGTCGTTTTTCGTACGAAATAAATTCTGGATATTGCAACTCTTGTTTTTCCGTAGCATGTCCTATAGCATCTCGCAATGAGCCTTTTACGGGAGCTGTGAGGTAGTCTGCATTCCAGAATATTACCGAATCGGCTTTGTAGGAACTCTCGGTTGTTTGTATGGTATAGTTAGCGAGAGTGGCATTTACATTTTCTTTTGCAAAATTGGAGCGCGTCCAGTATACTTTACCCCCACGTCCGTCCCATTGAGATCGGAGAGGGTAGTACTCGCCCGAGGTTTCTTCTATTGCGATACTATCCGTTTCTTTCTTACAAATGAGAGTAACATTCTTGAAAATGTAGTGAATTTCGGGTTCGAAGCGTACGAGTATTTGTGCGGGCGCGACCTTCCAATGATAGTTGTAGGTTGTACGGAGAGTGCCTTCGTGTACAAAGCTCCAAAATTCTTCGAGGTAGCGTAATTGCTCAGAACTTCGAATCCGTGGGTTTGCTAAAATTTGTTGTAGCATATTGAGGAGGAGGGGATATTCGTTCGATTTTATAGAGTCGCGTAGGTAGTAGTCTAGTACATCGTACCAACGACGAAAATATTTTGGACTCTGCCCTGCAGCTCTTAGCATCACATTACTAAGATCAACAACCTCGGTGCGTTCGGCATCTGTAACACGTACGCCAGACCAAATCTCGGTAAATGTTCGGAGCTTATCGGCTCGTTCCCCTTTATTTTCGATATTCTCTGCAAAGAGCGAAAAGAGTTCGTTTGGGAAAAGTGACACATCTGTGCTGAAACGTTTTAGTTTCTTGGTCTCTGCGCCCTGTAAAAAATAAATGCCAGCACTCGCTAGTGCCAGCAATAACAATAGGATGAAACGTTTACGCAAATCTCGCATCTCTACTACATCTCTGACTACTACACCAATCAAAAATAGTAACGAAAATGCTAACCTAGCTGTTGCGCGGTAATTTTGTCGTTGTAGTTATGGTATGAAAAATTGTTATACCTTTGCGTTGTATTAGGTCTTTGTGACCGGGCCTTTAGCTCAGTTGGTTAGAGCATCTGACTCATAATCAGGGGGTCGTTGGTTCAAGCCCAACAAGGCCCACAAGAAGCGGGGTACAGATCAAGTCTGTATCTCGCTTCTTTTTTATACACAAAAAATAAGTCTATGGAAAATTGCATGATTACCCTTTATCTATCATATAGGGCATAAGAATATAGCAAGAGATGGCCGTTATGGCATTGATTTGCAGTCTTTTGTATTATGATGTTTCGAACAATTAATTGTGTTAATAGTCTCATAATTTGTCATTTTCACATTTTTGTTTTCGCGTTCCTAACAAATAGTTGGTATAATCTTTGTAAAAAAGATAAAACGAACCCGATGGTATGAAGTTGATAAATACTGTAAGAGAGTACTTTGACGTGTTCGTTATTGATTGTAATTAAGGGAAGTAAAAGGAGTTTAAAGAGTTGTAACTATCAGATATATTGCGAGATATGCGAGTTGGCACGCGTTTTGTATTTCTGAACACATTGAACCAATTGTTGAGCGATATGTCGGAAACTGTGTGGGATGTTTGTGGTCTTCGTCGTACTCCTTGCAGGGCTGCAGTTTTGCGTTGTCTCTCGGAGCAGGCAATAGCTTTGTCAGAGAAAGAGCTTACGGCACGCTTAGCAGGCGAATATGATCGGACTACCTTTTATCGAACCCTAAAAGTACTCGAACAAAAGGGGATTATTCGTAGGATCGTTGTAGATCCCTCTCTAGTAAAATTCGCCTTGAGCGCGGAGCTGACCAACCGTGTGCCTCATGGGCATTTTCATTGTAAAGAATGTGGTCAGGTTTGGTGTTTAGAGGATATCGCGCCTGTGCATTATTTACTGCCCCGAGGGGCTCGTGCTGAGGATGAGGAGTTTATTGTACACGGACGTTGTATTGGATGTATTGCTAAAGCGAAGCGAGCAGCACTCTCGGAGGAGCTCGCTTAAAGAAGATAGTCAGTCTAACAAAAAAAAGTATTAAGGTATGAGGTTATTAAGTTTTTTATCTGTTCCTGTGCTGGCCATACTAGCTCTGGGTTTTGCAAGTTGTAATAAGGATGACAATAAGGACACAACTAAGCCCGATATTACTCTTCATGGTCCTGAGGAGGGTGCGAAGTTGGTGATCAATCGCAAGAGTGGAGTACACTTTGAAGCTGATTTTGGCGATGCCAAAGGGCTTAAATCCTATAGAATAGATATCCACAGCAATTTTGACAATCATGGACATGCAAGCACGGGATCTACAGTAGATATGCCCGTTCGTCATGCTAATGATGAGGGAGAGGCTTGGTCGTTCCAGAAAGAGTGGCCATTGGAAGGGCGTGCGCGTCATATCCATCACCATGAAATAAAGATAGAGGAGAAGGATGGGAAAAAGATCAAACCAGGGAAGTATCATTTTGTGGTTTATTGTATGGATATCAATGGTAATGAGCGCCACGTATATCGCAATGTAGAATTGGTTCGTGAGGATGGGCATACCCATGGAACAGAAGCTCATTTCCATATACATACAATGCCAACGAACGATTCATACACGGACAGAAATTTGATAACGGTAGAGATAGAAGGACACTCAGAGGCCGATCCTGTAAAGTCTATTCGTGTTGTATTGTTGCCAACCAACTTGGTAGATAAGTCAGAGAAAGAGTGGCAGGCTGCGACTACCCCAGAGGCTTGTTTTGCGGTGATGGGTGAGATAGAAAATGCGAATGGAGCTAAAGAATTAGAGATAGAAGCTAAGATCCGTGTGGGAGTGGCGAAGGACAATCATGGCGGTACGGAAAAAGGCAAGGCATTAACTTGGGCAAAGGGTAAGTACAGAATCTATGCGGTAGGTGAGACGGTAGGGGGTACGAAATTCTATCTACCTACTAAACATGCAAAAGTGATCGAGATTAAGTAAAGCAGAGATCCGCGCAATAGTAAAGCAGATTTTAGGTTATTTTAAGGTACAGATTTTGGTCTGTGCCTTTTTTTTGTGTAATGACGAGATACGGTGGAGTAAAGAGATCTAGAGGGTGTGCAGTTTATCGCGTAATTCGTATTTTTGCTTAGCGGAGATATGAGGAATCTAAAATATTTTTTTTTACTGGGAGCTTTGTTGCTCTCGGTTGGCGTGTTTGCTCAACCTGTAGTATTGGAAGAGAGTGTCGTAAATCGTTACGAGCGAGCTATGGCGCTTTATCGAGCCCGAAATTATGGTGCAGCAGCCGAGGAATTTAAAGCTATTACGACTTTAGATTCGCAGGAGTCTGGTGCATTGGGGGTAGAAGCTGCTTTTTTTAGTGCGGCTTGTGTTGCGCGTTTGGGGCGTAAGGATGCAGTCTACGAACTCCACCATTTTATAGAGACATATCCGACCTCTTTACGCTTGGATGAGGCTCGCAACGAAGTCGGTTTGTTTTACTACAATGGTAAGCGTTACAAGGAGGCTTTGTCGTGGTTTGGTGCTATAGAAGTTGGAGCACTCGATCAGGAACAACGTGCTGAGCTCAATTTCAGACGAGGCTATGCGCTCTTTATGCTCGATCGTTTGGATGAGGCCTACTCTACATTTGCACAGGTAAAAGAGAGAACCTCCTACTATCAAGCGCCTGCTACCTACTACTATGCGCATATTGCGTATACACGAGGCAACTATAGCGCTGCTTTAGATAATTTTGAGCGTATAGATACAGATCCGTCCTTTGCCCCAGTAGTGCCCTATTATATTGCACAGATATACTATAAACAGGAGCAGTATAGGAAACTGGTGAACTATGTAGCGCCGATGCTAGAGTCGGCAACTTCTAGTCGGCAAGCTGAACTACAACGGATGTTGGGAGAGGGATATTTCCGTCTGGGTATAAACGATTCGGCAGCCCTAGTACTCGGAAAGTATGTAGCCCTAGTTGGTAAGGGTGCTCTAACGCGCGACGATAACTATTTACTAGGTTTGGTAAACTATCGTCAAAAGAAGTGGCGCGATGCTATATCTTATCTAGAACGTGTTCCTACTGTTGAAGATTCGGTGGCACAAAATGCCAACTACCACTTGGGCGACTGCTATTTACAGACGGGTGATACCGAACGTGCACAAAAGGCACTAGGGCTTGCTAGTGAGCAAACTTTTGATAAGGTGGTGCAAGAGGATGCGTTGTTCAACTATGCAAAGTTGCTCTACGAACATCGTTACAACCCGTTTAGTGATGCAGTTTCAGCCTTTTCTCGTTACATAGCGCTTTTCCCGCATTCGAAGCGTATGGACGATGCCTATACCTATCTAGGGATGTCTTTCATGGCTACGCAGAACTACCAAGGAGCGCTTGATGCCCTATCGCGTATCGGAACGGAAAATGCTACCATGCGGCGCGCCTTTCAGAGAGCCTCTTACTACCGAGGAGTAGAGTGTTTTCAGGGACTAAATTTCGAAAAGGCAGATTCGCTTTTTGCGAAATCGCTAGCTTATAGCGAATTAGACAATATGTTGCAAGCGAAAGCCTTGTATTGGCGAGCAGAGACCCATTACCGTCTCCAGCGTTATGCTTCAGCTTCGAAATACTACCAGGAGTTTTTACGCACCCCAGGAGCTTTCTCTCAGCCACAATATAAGAAAGTCCCATACGATCTGGGGTATACGTACTTCAAGATGAAGGAATATGAGACGGCAGTTTCGTGGTTTCGTAAATATGTAGAAGATCATAAAGAGGATTCGTTGGGTTTGCTAACGGATGCTTTGATTCGTCTAGGAGATTGTTTGTATATACAACGTAAGTATTGGCCCTCGATAGATTATTATCAAAAAGCTAACTTGCAGGGAGGCATTGGGGCAGACTATGCCTTATACCAACAGGGATGTGTATTTGGTTTGGTCTCGCGCCCTGAGAAGAAGTTGGAGATTTTGAAAACGTTAAGTGATCGCTATCCTAGCTCGGTGTATCGGAGTAATGCATACTACGAAATTGCGGAAACATACCATTTCTTAGAGCGTTTGGTAGAGGCTAAGGAGTACTACTGGAAGGTGGTAAACGAATTTCCGTCGAGTGCCAACGCGCCCTCCTCGTTGTTACAAGTAGGGCTAATCTGTTATGAGGAGGATCGGTATGGCGAGGCTATCGAGAACCTTGAGCGTGTGATCTCGGATTATGCTGGTACGCCCTCGATGCACGAGGCAATAGCGGCCCTCGAGCGAGTCTATCAAGCACAGGGGGATGTAAAGCCTTATTTTGCTTATCTGGAGCGGATCGGGCAATCTGAGCGCGTCTCTGTAGGTAGGAGGGACTCATTATTTTATACAACAGCCGAATCGCAGTATATGGGCGGACAGTACAATAGAGCGCGCATGTCGTTTGAGGAGTATTTGCGTGAGTATCCACAAGGAGCTGGTAGCATTGCTGCGAACTATTATTTGTCGGATTGTTTGTTGCGAGCCAGTGATACAGCTTCAGCACTTCCACACCTCGAGGTGGTTATCTCGCGTCAGCCGAATGAATTTTATGAGCGAGCTTTATACAAAGCCCTCCCCGTATACGAACAACATAAGGAATACACTCGAGCATTGGAAGGTTACGATGCCCTTGAGCGCATTACTTCGGATGCCGTAGTGTTGCAAGAGGCTCGATATGGGAAATTGCGAATGGCGGTTCTCTCGAAAGATGAGGAGCATATCATAGAATATGCCAATGCTGTAATAGCAGACGAACGAATAGCCCCAGAGAAACAGCTGTTTGCTAAATATCATCTCGGGATGGCACTTCTGCGCGCCAAGCGGTACGATCAAGCGTATAATACCCTTGCGCAAATTGGGAGTAGTACGGGGTCTGCTACAGGAGCAGAAGCGCGCTATCGAATGGCGGAGATTCGCTCTATACAAGGCGACTGGCCTAAGCTCCAAGAAGAGGTCTTTGCTTTTGCTCGTAAGAATACTCCCCATCAATATTGGTTAGCAAAAGCCTTCATTTTACTAGCCGATGGCTATAAAAAAGAGAAAGATTACTTTCAAGCCAGAGCCACGTTGCAAAGTATTTCAGTGAATTATAACGAGAAGGAAGATGGGATCTTGGTTGAGGTTCGAACGAAGCTTAGCCAGCTTACGGACGAAGAGAAGGCTCTGGAGAGGGTAGTCCCCTCCGATACAATTCAGTTTGACTTTGCACGTTAGGAGGGGAGCAAGATGATGAAGGAGCTAAAACGGATTTTGTTTTATGTATTGTTGGGTATGCTGAGTGGAGTATTGCAGGCACAAAATATAGATACTACAGCAACGTATCCGACACTTAATACGGGCAATACTAAGGTTGTAGAGGTGAATCGAGTTTTTGATCCTTGGATTAGTGATGCGGGGAAGATTAATTTCTTACCAGTACTTGACGATACCGTGGTAATGCTCCCGCATTTCGAGTATTACCTCTCTGCACGTCCCTTGGTTCGCTTACTCCCTCTCCGCACGATTCCACCTGCTAAGATGGGGCGAGCAAAAGGAGAAAAATTAGTTCCCTTCTATACAAAGCTAGGTTTTGGTAACAATCTTTCACCTCTTGCTGAGGTTGCTTATTCGGGTACATACAAGGATCTCCTAACCTACGTTTTGAGTCTAAACCATCTGAGTAGTTGGGGACGCTTAGCGCTTGCGGATGAGAAGTTGGAGGTCTCCGCTCCATTTGCGCGCACAGATATAGAAGCGACCTTGCGTGGCGTACCTCGTAAGAAAAAGATCGCTTATACAGTGAATGGCTTTTTTAAACACGGTTATAGTTCATTCTATGGTGGAGGCGATAGTCTTAGTCGCACAGTAGATACTTTATGGAGTAAAAACTTGGGACGTCATAAGGGAGGTGTGCGTTTTGGGTTAGGTACAACTCGAATAGATTCTTCGCGCTTTCAGTACCATTTGCAAACGGCTCTTGATGGTTATAAAGACAATTTTGATGTGAGGGAGTTGCATCTATCTGCCGTTATGGAGGGATATAAGGATTTTAAGTATCAACGCTATGGCGCTACTTTGAGTATAGAGCACTTTGGTTTGCGTTTAGGCGAGGCGAAGCATCCGAACACCGTATCGTCGTTAGCTCCGTGGGTTCGTTTATCGGGCGAGCGTTGGCGTGTAATTGCTGGTGTAAATTTGTTGTACGATGCCAATGGTGCGCAGAGTGCGATGCATGTATATCCGAGGGGGCATATCTCCTACGATATTATACGTCAGTTCTTTGTTCCATACTTCGAACTCGATGGACGTCTTGAGGTTGCAGATCGTTGGAGTGTTGCCGAACAAAATCCGTACCTCTTCCCCCTAGAAAAGGTCTGGAATACCTCGCGCAATATGGAACTTCGTTTTGGAGTGAAGGGTAAGTTTACCGAGAGGTTCGGGTTTCATACCTTTGGAGAATACTCACTTGTTGATAGCATGCGTTTCGCAGTAAATGGTTCGCATCCTATTTCGTTAGCCAGTGGTCTGGTAGCGCAACGATTCATAGCCCCGATGCGTTCGGTATATGACCGTGTGGCTGAGATACATTTGGCAGCCGAGTTGCATTATGCTCTGGATACGCGTATGGGAGTAGGGGGACGCTTCGATTATTGGAAGTATAGTACTATTCGGCAGGCGCGTCCTTGGCACAAGCCTCAATGGGAAGGTAAATTGTTTGCCAATTACAACCTTCGCGATAAGCTCTATGCTGGTCTGAACTTTCGAATAGCAGGAGGAGTGTTTGCTCGCGATGCTAACGATGGGGTAGAAGAGCTGCCAGTGCTAACCGAGTTGAGTCTCCATCTACGGTATCGCTTTACAGCACATTTCTCCCTCTTTTCCGACTTGAACAATTTGCTTTTTGATCGAGCCTATATCTACAAGTTGTATCCTACACATCGTTTGCAAGCCTATCTAGGAATAATACTGCAGTACTAGGAGAAGATGGAAAAACAAATACCCCAGCTCAGTGTGATAGTGCCCGCTTACAATGTGGAGCGTTTTCTGGATAAATGTTTAGCCTCTATATGTACTCAGACCTTTGGAGATTTGGAAGTGCTATTGATAAACGATGGATCTAGCGATCGCACCCTCGAGATTTGTCAAACATGGGCTGCCCGCGATCCTCGAATTCAGTTGATTACACAGGAGCGTAGTGGAGTTTCGGTTATGCGTAATGTGGGATTACGAGCCGCAAAAGGGCGATACTTGATGTTTGTTGATGCGGACGACTATTTGGAAAAGAATGCTGTCGAACTTCTACTTGCTCTAAAAGCGCGTACAGGAGCACAAATTAGTTCTGGTCGCTTTGTACGTGAGGATGTAAGTGGCAACCCATTGCATACTCGGAGTCAGCTAGGGGATGTGGTAATCTCGGGCGTTAAAGCCTACGAGAAGGCTTTATTTGATATTGGTTTGCACTCCTATACATGGGCAAAAATATTTGATAGGGAGCTTTTTGAAGGAGTTGAGTACCCTGAAGGCGAGATACTAGAAGACTATCAAATAAATTTCAAAGTATTTTTGCGCGCTCAGCGGCTTGCTGCCACTCGTCGGGTGATTTACCATTATGTCGTACACCCTAAAAGTATAATGAACGACCCGCATGCAGTGAGTTTGCGCGAGCGAGTATTTATGAAAGCCGTCTTTGAGCGCTACTTGCATGCTCAAGAATCTAAGATTTTAACAAGACGGAGCATGGCTCTTCTGCGGGTAAAGAGTATACGTCGTATAGTGCGAACTGTTTACCATCTACGTGCCATTAACGAAGCGCAGCTCGGTTCGGCAGAGTTTGAGAATGCACGGCAATATATCTCGCAGATCTACGGGCACGAGGTAGAGGAGAGGGATTTGGCGAAGCTGTGGCGTTGGACAGCAACGCGTAAAATTTTATATACACTATTCTATTGGGCATAGTATTAGCGTTTTCGGATGGAAAATAAGACACCAATCTTAACAATTATAATTCCTGCCTACAACGTAGAGAAGTATCTTGATCGATGCTTGCGTTCGGTATGTGAACAAACGTTTACAGATTTCGAGATCATTTTGGTTAACGATGGTTCGACCGATGGAACTCTTTCGCTCTGTAAAGTATGGAGTATGCGCGATACGCGTATTCGTTTCTTTGACCAAGAGAATAAGGGACAGGCCTATATCCGAAATTTTGGTCTGCGCGAGGCTCGTGCTTCGCTTATCATGTTTGTCGATGCAGACGACTATTTAGAAAGCGATGCGATCGCAGTGCTCATGGAGCTAAAAGAGCGAAAGAAGGTTCAGATAAGTATGGGAGCCTATTTTTCGGAGAAGCCCGACGGATCGCCGGATCTGCAACATCGTCAGCTAGGCGATGTCGTAATTTCGGGGCGAAAAGCGTATCTTAAGGCGCTCTATGATTCAGAACTTCAGTCGTTCTGTTGGGCTAAAATCTTTGACAAAGCGCTTTTTGACGGACTTTCGTACCCCAATGGTGAGTATATGGAGGATTTCCGTCTTAACTATTTGGTTTTCTTGCGAGCACAACGCATAGCCCATACAGCGAAGATTGTCTATCACTATATGATCAATCCTCAGAGTACACTTAACGATGTTGCGCGTCGGGAGATCGCTAACTTGAAATATTTCGAGGTCTTTTTGGAGCGGTACGAACATGCACGAACTTCGGGAGTGCTCACGCATCGCGAATTTGTACTTTTCCATACCCGCGCTATTCGAATGTTGATCCGTATTATTTGGCGCGCTCGTCGTCCTACCGATCGTCCGCAAACCGAGCGCGAATATGCAAAGACATTGGAGGTGCTCTCGGCTGTATGTCGCAGAAAGGTTGAGGAAAAAGATCTGAAAGGTTTGTGGCTACGTGCACGAATTATGAAAGTTCTTGCGCAGATCTTTGTTTGGTTTTAGAAAAAAATGTACGATAGGATGGCCGAACCTCGTGCATCGCAACAAGTGGCTACTGTACCCGCATTGAGTGTCTTAGTGCCAGTATATAATGCTGCTCCTTATCTAGATAAATGCTTGGAGTCTATTTGTAACCAAACCTATCGCGATATCGAGATTATCCTGATTAATGATGGATCTACCGATAATTCATACGATATATGCCAAAGTTGGGCAGCGCGCGATACAAGAATACAACTTTATACACAAGAAAATAAGGGTATCTCTGCTGTGCGAAACCGCGCTTTGACGCTTGCACGTGCTCCGCAGATTATGTTTGTTGATAGCGATGACTATATAACATCCACAGCCATTGCAACGCTACTGAGTATAAAGACTCAATACATGGCGGAGATTGCCATCGGGCGCTACGTATGTGTGGATGTTGAAGGGAAAGAATTGCCTACCCCAGAGCAGTGCCCTACTTGCGTCTTATCGGGACATCAGACCTATATAAAGATATTGTGCGACGATCAGCTTCAATCACTCTACTGTACTCGTATTTTTGATAAAGCGCTATTCTACAATATCAGTTGTCCAGAGGGCGAAATATTGGAGGATTATAAAACGAGTTACCTCCTCTACCCCAGAGCTAAGAGTGTAGCTGTGACAAGCGAACTCATCTACTATTATGTAATACACGAACAAAGTGTGATGAATAATAATAGATGGTTGGCTACCCACTGCGAATGGTTAGAAGCCTATAAACAGCGTTATCTACAAGCTATGCGCTCAGGGTTACTCTCGCACCGCCAAAGAGGATTTTGTCGAGTAGCCAGTGTACGCCATTTGGTACGCATGTTGGGGTGGTTAGGATGGTCGTTGTTAGGGAAACAACAAGCTGATGAGGATATCCGAATTGCTAAACAAAAGACTCTTGAGCTCATCTCCTATATTCGTAACAAGCAGGTGACTGAGACCACCCTCAAGCAAACGATGCGTTGGTCTATTCGTCAAAAGGCGCTGGTAAAGCTTTTCTATTGGTTTTAATGTGTAGATGCGTAAGGCTCTTTTGGCTGTAGATCTTGATGGTACACTACTCAATAGTAGACACAAGATCTCTGCAAAGAATAGGGCAGCACTCCAGATGTGTGGAGTACGAGGAGTGGTTCGTGTAATAGCGACGGGACGTTCGTATGCAGCGAGTTTGTTGGTACTTCCTGACGATACGCCTATAGATTATCTCATATTTTCGAGTGGTGCAGGAATACTCCGTTGGAGCGATCGAGAGCTTCTCTATAGCACAATGTTCTCTGCAAACGAGGCTACAGCAATTGCTACAAAGCTGCAAGATTTGGGGTATGCTTTTATGGTTCACGCCCCTGTTCCTACGAATCATCTATTTTGGTATGATAGGGGGAGGCGAGGGCATAATAGGGATCTCTTGGCACGTATGCTACACTACAAAAATTGGTCGCTTGGCGAGGTTGGAGTCGAAAGCTTTTCGAGGGGTGTAACGCAATTTATTGTCACGACCGATTGCGATGCTGAGGAATATGAGCAACTACGTCAGCAAATGGCATTGGTGGCTGAGACGATCCAAACGACTGCGGTTTATTGTGAGGGCTATCGTTGGCTGGAGTTGTTTCCGCATGGTGTACATAAAGGCAATGCTGTAGCGACATTGAGTAGTAGCCTGACCATTTCGCACGCGAATGTATATGTAGTGGGGAATGATTACAACGACCTCTCCATGTTACAACACTTCTCGAATGCTTTTTTGATGGGAAATGCTCCTGAGAGTCTGAAAGGCAACTTCGCTCTAGTGAGTTCGCACGATGAGGATGGCGTTGCGGAGGTTGTGCAGCTTCTTATAGAGAGTGGTATGGGTAGGGAGATGTAGCTAATATATTTATGTGTTGCTTCATGGCGATGAAACAAAAGGGGAGTAGTTGTGTTAAAAAATAACTACCTTCGTACAATTTTAAGGCTAATGCTCCTAACGAGGGGAGTAGTAGCCGTTTTTTATGTTAAAACAACTAAGAAGTAGGGATGTCGGATTACATTTATCTCACACCAGAAGGACTCGCGAAACTGGAGAATGACTTGCGTCAGTTGAAGACGGTGGAGCGTCCCGCCGTTATTCAAGCCATTGCCGAGGCGCGTGATAAAGGCGATTTGTCGGAAAATGCGGAGTACGATGCAGCCAAAGAGGCACAAGCTTTTTTAGAGAACCAGATAGCGAAGTTGGAAGAGACACTCTCGCGTGCGCGTTTGCTCGATACCTCGAAGTTAGATCTTTCTAAAGTGCAGCTCCATTGCAAGGTGAAATTGATGAATCATACAACAGGACGTGAAATGGAGTTTAAGCTCGTTTCGCAGAGTGAGGCTGACCTTCGTGAGGGTAAGTTGGCGATAGAGACCCCCATCGCGAAAGCACTTGTGGGACACAAGGTAGGAGATGTGGTTGAGGTAGAGGTTCCCAGTGGAGTGCAGAGGATAGAAGTCTTAGCCATAGGGTTGTAATATAGAAGAGGAGGCGTATAGATGGCATCGATATTCACAAAGATTATCAATGGTGAGATTCCTTGCTACGAATTGGTTCGCGATGAGCGTTTTATCTCCTTCTTGGACATAAGTCCAATACAGCGTGGGCATGCATTGGTAGTACCTTTACAAGAGGTCGATTACATCTTTAATCTGCCGCAAGAGACTCTCGAGGCGATCCTCCCTTTTGCACAACGTGTAGCACGTGCGATTGAAGCAGTAGTACCCTGCAAACGTATAGGGATGGCTGTTGTAGGTATAGAAGTGCCGCATGCACATATACACCTAGTCCCTTTGCAAGAGGTTGGTAGTTTGGATTTCGGACTACCGCGTCTACAACTGACGCCTGACGAATATGCGAGTCTTGCAAAAGACATACGAAATCATATACAGTGATTGAATGATAGATAAACAAGGCGATATATCGGTTAAAGGGTATATCGCCTTGTTTTATACGAGCGAGTGGTGACCGTAGGGGGAAGGACTCTATTAGAAAAATTCTTATTTTTGTAGGTGAGAGGGGTCGGGGGCAGCCTAGAGAGTAGCGCTATTCCTCAAATATGATTTTCTATGGCAAAAGTCTCGCAATCGTTACAACAGGGATTACAGCAGCGCCTCACACCACAACAGATACAGGTGGTGCGTTTGTTGGAGATCCCATTGACGCAGCTAGAGCAACGCATTAAGAAGGAGTTGGAGGATAATCCCACCTTGGAAGAGGGGGAGTCGCCAGAGAGTGAAAATCCGTTAGAGGCTGTGGGCGCAGAGGATGGCTTCCAAAATATACCAGAGGGCGAGGAATTGCACAGTTCAGAGGATGAGTTCTCTGTGGACGATTACCTCTCGGACGACGACTATGATTCGGAGTATAGCACTTCTAACTATGAAGAGAACGAGCGTGAGACGCCACTACCAACACAAATCTCTTTTCGCGATCAACTTCTCGAACAGTTAGGTTATCAGCGCATATCAGAGCGAGAGCGTCAACTAGCAGAATACATCATAGGGAATCTGGATGCAGATGGTTATCTCCGTAGAGATCTCTCAGCTTTACGCGACGATCTTCTTATATTTCAGGGACTAGAGGTTTCCTTGTCAGCCTTTGAACGAGCTTTGAGTATTGTGCAAGAGCTCGAACCGCATGGCATAGGTGCACGTAGCTTGCAAGAATGTCTTTTGCTACAATTAAGAGAGCAAAATAGTGAGTTAGCAAAAATAGCCAAGAATATCCTCACACGTTGCTACAATCATTTTGTGCAAAAGCACTACCAACGTATACAAGACGAGCTGCATCTCTCGGAAAAACAGCTTCGTGAGGTGCTCGATTTTATTTCTAAGTTGAATCCGAAACCCGGCGACCTCGCAGAAACGGGGCAACTCCATGATACACAAACTATAATCCCAGACTTTATTCTCAGTTTGGATGGTCGTACGGGTGAATTAGTTCTTTCGCTTCATGGTGAGAATATGCCCGAGTTGCATATCAGTGCGGAGTATCGCAAGATGTTAAAAGATTATGCCGCTAATCGGAAACATTCGAGCGCATCCGAACGCGAGGCTGCACATTTTGTCAAACAGAAGATAGATGCAGCACAGTGGTTTATTGATGCACTCAACCAGCGTAATCGTACGCTAATGGCTGTTATGCAAGCGATAGTGAACTACCAGCACGAATATTTGATGGAGGGCGATCCGCGTAGGTTAAAACCGCTAATACTCCGCGATATCGCTCAAGAGACGGGCTTAGATATATCGACCATATCGCGTGTAGTGAGTAGCAAGTATGTACAGACTCCTTTTGGCATTATACCTCTGAAAGACTTCTTTAGCGAAGGAATTCAGAACCAGGATGGCGATACGATTTCTACGCGTAAAATTAAAGCCGCAATGCTTGCCGTGATCGAAAAAGAGAATAAGCAGTGTCCGCTCACTGACGATCAGATTGTGGAGACGCTCAGTTCGCAAGGTTTCTCGCTTGCAAGACGCACCGTAGCAAAATATCGTGAGCAACTCAATATCCCGATGGCGCGGCTACGTAGAGAGATTTAATCAAAGTCTCCTCCCCTCAAAAACTCCGAGTATTAGAAGAATTAAACGACGAGTTAATTATGTTTATAGCACTAGAGGGTACAGATGGTTGTGGTAAATCGACTCAGGGGCGATTGCTCATCAATTATCTTCAAGCGGAGGGGATGAAGGTCTCTTTCTATCATTTCCCAGTCCTTGTACAAGGAGGAGTTTTTGGCTCGCTTCTAGCCTCATACCTAAGGGGCGAATTGGGCTCAATGCAATCGCTTCCGCCTAAACTCATAGGTGCGTTGTATGCTGCCAATCGGAACGACTTTCAGTACACAATGCGTACGGAGCTTGCGGCAGGTAATATAATTGTAGCTGATCGTTACTTTGCTTCTAATTTGGCCTATGCTGGAGCAAAATTAACAGAGCCCTCTGAACGTGAGGAACTCATCCGTTGGCTTATTCGTACGGATCTTGTGGAGTTCGGTAATCTTGAACCAGATTGTACGCTATTTTTTGATGCGCCCCTCTCTTTTTCTATGCAAGTAAATCGCGAACGGCAGCTGCAGAACAGCACTTCCGAGCGAAGTTATACTGCAGGAAAACAGGATATTCACGAAGCGAAATGGGAGTATCAGCAGCAGGTGCAGAATGTTTATCGCACGCTAGGGGATTATCTGAAACACTACAACACAATAAATTGTCATGCCTTGGGTGGAAGTATGCGCACAATAGAGGAAATCTTCGATGACGTGAAGCATACACTAAAGAATGTAATGAAGAAATTCGCCTAATTTACAAGGTATTCAAGATATTCGCACGGACTCTCTACACGGACTTCGACGCCAGTAATGGGTTGCCGAAATCGTAGCGAACTCGCATGCAGAGCAATACCGCCGTTGGGGAGACTACGTTTAGCCCCATATTTGAGATCACCATGTACGGGACAGCCAATACTAGCAAGTTGCGCACGAATCTGGTGATGTCGTCCTGTGAAGAGTTGTACTTTCAGAAGGGCGAAACTCTTGGTTAGTCCTACCATTTCGTATTCTAATGAGGAGAGTTGCCCTTTTGGGTCACCTTTACGCACCACGAAAGTCTTGTTCATACGTTGGTTGCGATGTAGGTAGCTCTCTATACGTCCTGAGTATTGTTCGGGTTGTCCTTCGACGAGTGCATAGTAAAAACGTTCGACATTGCCCTGACTAAACTGTTCGTGTAGGCGCGGGAGTACACGATCTACTTTGGCAAAGAGCACTAGACCAGAAACGGGACGATCTATACGGTGTACGGCCTGAAGGTATACGTTCCCAGGTTTCGCATCGCGCTCTTTAAGAGCTAAACTTAGAGAGCGAAGGAGCGATGTGTCGCCTGATTTGTCTTCTTGTACAATTTCCCCCATCTCTTTGTCAAGGACGAGAAGATGCTTGTCTTCGTATAAAATGCGCGAGAGGAGTGGTCGCGGCGATCGCGGTTGAAACAAATTAGTACTGCTCTTTTTCATTAGGGAACTCTCCCTCTTTTACGTTTTGTATATAGGTTTTGAATGCTGTAAACATCTCTTCTCCGAGACTAGCATAGCGGCGTAAGAAACGTGGTGAGAAGGCTTCTGTGATACCCAGCATGTCGTGCGAGACGAGTACTTGCCCATCGACCTTGCCACCAGCGCCAATTCCGATAACAGGTATACGGAGCTTGCGTGCGACTTCTGCACCTAGTTTTGCGGGGATTTTCTCTAAAACTATAGAAAAGCATCCAGCAGCTTCGAGTTCCTGCGCATCGGCTACTAAGCGATCGGCTTCCTCTTCTTCTGTAGCGCGCACTACATAGGTTCCAAACTTGTGTATACTTTGCGGTGTGAGCCCAAGATGTCCCATAATAGGAATCCCTGCTGAGAGAATACGATTAACAGAATCGAGGATCTCGACTCCCCCCTCCATCTTTATAGCATCTGCTCCGCTCTCTTTCATAATCCGTATGGCCGATTGTAGAGCGCGTTGCGAGTCACCTTGATACGACCCAAAGGGCATATCTACCACCACAAGAGCGTGTTTAATAGCTCGTACAACGGAGGCAGCATGATAGATCATATCGTCTAGGGTAATGGGGAGAGTACTCTCGAACCCTGCCATGACATTTGCTGCTGAGTCTCCTACAAGAATGACGTCGATTCCCGCTTGGTCGAGAATGCGAGCCATCGAAAAGTCGTACGAGGTGAGCATGGAGATCTTCTCACCGCGATCCTTCATAGTTTGTAAAACGTGTGTAGTAATTACACGCCGTTTGCCTTCCACAGACATTTGCTTGTATAGTTGTAGCCAAGGAGTTGTTGGCTCGGATTAGTGCATGAAACGTATAGAAAGGATGAGCGAGAGGATGTAGCAAAAAAGAGCTACTACAATGAGTGCTATACGGTGCTCAGCGTCTATGAGTAGTAGGGCACAGACTATGAAGAGAACATAGAGAAACATCTTTGCTACGGTATAGAGCATGTAGCGTGCAGGGAAACTCGTCTTTTTACCCTGTAGGATCTTGTGCACGTAGTGTACTGAGAGTATACCTACTAGAAAAAAGAAGGATGGGATTGCTGGAAAGAGCGAAAAATACCCTCCGAGGAGTCCTAGAGCAAGAAGAATACCCCAAATCACGCCACTAGCAAAGAGTGCTAGACCAGAGATCTTGATATATTGCTGAAATCGAAGTGGGAAATTTTCTTGCGGAGAATCTTCTTTCATCTTGCTTAAGCTTTAGTATCGCACAAATCGCAAATGTACAGTATGTTAGAACACTCTCCAGTTTATTTCCCGATGCCCAATACGGATATGTAGAAATGGTGTGTGTCGGATAGAATCGAATGGGGAGAATTCCCACAACTCCTACAGTTTGTTTGTGGTAGGAGCAGCGCCACTTTCTGCAACGGGGGAAGTTTGAGGTTCTCCCATTTGGCAGGTTCCCGTGAAAATAGCTCCGGGTTCGATACCGAGACGTTGTGTACGCACATCGCCATACACTTTCGCAGAGCTCTTCAGATTCAGGAGTTCGGTTACTTGGATTTTGCCCTTGAGATACCCCGAGATATCGCCGTTTTTACATTGAATTTCGCCATCCACGCGTCCCGAGTTCCCTATAACGACTTTCCCGCGTACGGAGATGATTCCTGTAACCGTACCATCTATGCGGAGATCGCCTGCGCAATCTACCTCGCCGCGGATCTCGGTGCCTGTACTAATAACACTCAACGAATTAGCAGTCTCTTGTATTTCAGTGCTTTTTCCCATTTGTTTTTGATTCTTTTAGAATAGGTATTCTACCACTTTCTCGATCTCTGGACTCAAGCTATGCATAACGGGACATTGCCCGATGGCGGCTTCTAGGAACTTTTTCTCCTTAGGAGAATACTCGTGCCCCCGTAGATCGATAACCAGATGTATACTTTTTAAGCGTTTAGGCTTCTCGGCCAGTGTATATTCAATGGTGGTTTTCATACCATCGACCGAAAAACCATGCACGTGCGCTATATAACCAATAGAACTCATTGTACACGATGCGCTAGCAATACAAAGTAGTTGCATAGGAGAGTAGGCTTCAGGCGCAACTCCTTCGGGAAGCCCCGTTTGGGTGCAGACAAGACTTTTCCCGCTAGGGTGTGGGGTCTGCGTCGCAAAATCACCCGTATAAGCAATTTCAATTATAGCCATTGGAGTTCTTGCTTTCTGTTTGTATACAAAATTACACTCTTTTTTATAACGTGTTCGAATTTATTTTTGTCACAATTATTCACAATCTGTCTATTTTGTATACTCGGTAAGCGTTTATTACTCTACATAATAGGTTCGTGGGATTCGCGGTGAGATGGCGCTTAGCACTTCATAAGGGATGGTATCGAGCCAAGAAGAGAGTTCAAGGAGTGTTGGAGCTTCGCCAAATAGAGTAACACAATCGCCTACTTGCACTTCGAGACCTGTGATATCGATCATACAAGTATCCATACAAATATTACCTATTGTGGGGACTAACTGTCCTGCAACCCCGACCTTTCCGCGCCCATTTCCTAATCGGCGATTGTAGCCATCGGCATATCCAATGGGGATGGTAGCAATCTTTTTAGTTTCCAAAACTTTGCCATGGCAGCCATACCCTACGGTCTCGTTTTTTGCGAGTTCTTTTATTTGAGCAACGAAGGTTTTGAGGCTTGCTACGGGTTCTAGCTTCGTATTTCCGTTACATGAGATGCCATGTAGTCCGATCCCTAGACGTACCATATCGTACTGCCATTGTGGAAAGCGCTCTTGACCAGCAGAGTTGAGGATGTGTCGCAAGGGGTTGCCTCCGACGGCAGAGAGAATGCGTGAAGACATTCTCTCGAAACGTTGCAATTGTGTGAGAGTAAAAGCATCAAGATCGGGGTCGTCGGCTCCTGCGAGATGACTAAATATCGAAGCTACGCGTAGTCTCTTTAGATGACGTAAATGTGCAAGGAGCTCTTCTAATTCCTCTTCCATAAAGCCCACACGGTGCATACCAGTATCGAGCTTAATATGAATTGGGTAATCTTTTTTACCTTCTTCGGTCACCACTTTCTCGAACCTATGTAGGAGATCGCTCGAAAAAATATTGGGCTCGAGATTATACTCGACCATGGCAGAGAGAGCGTCGGGGGCGGGGTTTAAAACGAGGATAGGGAGTCTGATTCCAGCTTGACGGAGTGCAAATCCTTCGTCTGCAAAAGCTACGCCGAGGTAGTCTACTTTATGGTATTGGAGTAGCTGAGCGAGTTCGCCGAGTCCGTTGCCATAAGCAAAAGCTTTTACGAGCACCAACATTTTTACATTCGCTTGGAGTTGCGAACGAAATACTCCGAGGTTGTGTTCGAGTGCACTAAGATTTACCTCCATTACAGTGCGATGTATGCGACGCTCTAGGAGTTTGCAGATGTGTTCGAATTCGAAGCGTCGTCCTCCTTTTACTAAGATGGCATAGTTTTGATAGTCGGTTCTTGTATAAGCTTGCAAAAACGCTTGTGTAGAAGTAAAGAAGCGGGCATCTGGGAAGCGCTTTGCCTCTGAGGCGATCTCTGGTCCGATACCCGCCAATAAGTGGATTCCATATTTATCTAATAGGGTAGCTACCGAAGAGTAAAGTTCTGAGGGGGGGAGTCCAGACTGGTCAATATCTGAGAGGATGAGTCCTTTGAGTTCGTCGGAGGCTGCTTGTTGACAAAGAAACCTTAGTGCAATCTCGAGAGACTCTAGGTCGCAGCTATAGCTATCGTTGATTAGAGGATGATGGTTGATCCCCTCGTGGCGTTCCAGACGCATGGGGACAGAACGAAGATTTGCGAGAGTCTCCAGTGCATCTTCAATCTCCAAACCGAGTTCAAGAGCAGCTACGAGCGTATGCAGTGCATTTTCGATACTTGCTGCATCATCTGCAGGGAAATGTCCTAGGTACTCTTTTGGATTCTCGCCTAGGGTTAAAACAAAAGCATTATCGTAACCCAAGGGCTTAATGCAATAGTCGGCCTTGGATCCTATAACCGACCATGTAATGAGTTTGTAGCCATACGTGGGTTGTAGTTCGGAGGCACGTTGATAAAGAATTTCGTGGTCTCGACATACTACGAGTCGTTCTGCATGCTTGAAGAGTTGTAGTTTTTCTAAGCATTTAGTACTAAGATCTGGGAAACCTGCTTGGTGTGCGTGCCCGAGGTTGGTAAAAATGCCCAGAGTCGGTCGGATGATACTCTCTAGTTTTTGCATTTCCTGGATTTGAGAGATCCCAGCCTCGTATACGCCGATTTCGTCCTTGGGAGTAAGCCCGAGTACCGATAATGGAACACCAACTTGCGAATTGTAACTTTTGGGACTATGGTTTACACGCCATCGTAGCGAGAGTAGTTGCGAGAGCCATTCTTTTACTACTGTTTTACCATTGCTGCCCGTGATCCCTACTATAGGGATCTGAAAACGCTGTCGATGAAAACTTGCGAATTGTTGTAAGGCAATTTGTGTATCAGCAACACAAAAAAAGGTAGCGTCCTTGAGCTGTGCAAAAATTGCTCGGTAGTCTGAAACTACAAATGCACGTACTTGGTGTTCGGAGTATAGCGCTTCGATGTAGTTGTGTGCATCATGGTGCTGTCCTTTCAATGCAAAGAAAAGGAGATGTGCCCCATCGGCAACTATCCTACTATCGATAGAAATTTCGTGTATTGAGCCCCCTTTAATGCCGCGGAGAGTGCATGGGAAAGCCCATTGCAATTCTTGAAAAGTATAGTGTAACATTGAACTAAAATTCCTACAGTTTGCACCTGAAGCAATGCTAGAAATTGCTCAGTCGAAGAATATTCGCATTAATCGGATTAAGAAAGTAAAGAGGAGTATCACTCTGTCAGAAATGATGTCCGTACAGGCTGTTTCTCGATATTTTTCCCTCGTCGTTGTATCGTATGACAGGCAAAAGTATCGCTTAATTTGGGGTAGTCTGCTCGGTAGTGCCCACCGCGACTCTCTTTGCGATAGGAGGCTCCCTCTATTAAAAGTCGAGCTACGATGAGAAGGTTCTGACTCAGATGGGTAAAAAGCTCGTTCGCCGTATCGCTGTGCAAATATTGGAGTTTACTCTCTAAGTCACGGAGTTTTTCGTCGGCTAGTTGAAGAGTAGTAGCGCTTCGTACGATCCCTACCCCTTCGGTAAGGAGCTCTGCTACCTGTTTACGCAAATTCTGATAGAATTCCTGGCGTGAAGCTATGGCACTAAAATGTGGCGCAAACTCGGTAGGGAGGGGGAGTTGTGCTACAAGGCGCGATTGCTCTACTGCACGATGACCAAAAACGAGACATTCGATGAGTGAGTTAGAAGCCAAACGATTCGCCCCCATGATACCCGTAGAGGCTAGTTCGCCACACATATAGAGATTTGGGATTTCTGTTTCTCCGTAGAGGTTTGTACGTACTCCTCCCACCATGTAGTGAGCAGCAGGAACTACGGGTATGCGTTGTGTAAGATCGTAGCCTTGTTCAGCACAGTGACGAGCTATAGTGGGGAAGCGATGAAGGATATGTGCTTTATCTAGGTGTTGGAGGTCTAGCCACACAAAGGGAGTATTCCCCTTTGTCATCTCGGTTGCTATAGCTCGCGCTACAGTATCCCGAGGTTCTAACTCAGCCAGAGGGTATTGGCTTGCCATAAAACGTTCGCCTTGGGCATTGAGGAGATGTGCTCCTTCGCCGCGTACCGCCTCGCTAATAAGAAAGGCATTTGGCTCGTTCGAATAGAGTGCCGTGGGGTGGAACTGTATAAATTCGAAATCTACTATCGCACAACCTGCACGCCAAGCAATGGCGATCCCGTCGCCTACGGTAGTGCTCGGATTCGTACTCCGCGAATAGATGGCGCTCGTGCCCCCAATGGTTAAAAAGGTGTGTCGTGCCACAAAGAGTTCTTCGCATCCAGCGGAGATATTCCAAGTAGAAACTCCCCAACAAGCATGGCTACGTATTAGGAGTTCGAGTACGATGTGATTCTCGAAGATTGCTATATTGGGGTTCTCGGCTACTTTCTTAGCCAAGAAGCTAGTTACAAGCGCTCCAGTAGCGTCACCTCCTGCATGCAAAATTCGGCGATGATGGTGCCCACCTTCTAGTCCTAAGGCGAGCGATCCGTCGATCTGATCGAAGTGCATACCACTTTCTATCAACTCACGAATCCGCTCGGGAGCTTCGTGTACGAGTACGTCTACAGCATCGAGGTCGCAAAGACCGCGCCCTGCGATTAGCGTATCGGCGCGATGTTCCTCGGGACTATCTCCTTGATCTGTAACAGCAGCAATGCCTCCTTGTGCGTAATACGAATTACTCTCGCGCACCCACGATTTGGTAACAATCGCTACGCGCCCATACCGTGCAGCTCGCAGTGCTACACTTAACCCTGCTAGACCACTACCAGCTACGATATAGTCGAAGGTTTGCAATGTGCCACTCGCTGCCAACTCCATGTACTACTATCGTCTACTACACGCCCCGTTTTCTTTATGTAAAGGTAATACTTTCGATAGTTTCCTTGTACTGGGTAGTGTCCTACGAAAATGTGTAAGTAATCCTTTTCATTACCCCACCATTTGAATTTTCAGCGTCCCATTATTTCCTGAAGTTCGGGAAGCACACGACTCCAATTCTTAAAGTTAGCAACAGGAATTCGGAGTTTGAGAAACAACTGTCCAATAACCGTGTGTCGCACGAATCAGCTTGGCGGTATACATGGAAACAGGTCTAACAAAAAAAGGCTATATCCCAAAGAAATACAGCCTCTTTTACTTTGTGCCCAGAACAAGAATCGAACTTGCACGACCTGTAACGGTCACCAGCCCCTCAAGCTGGCGTGTCTACCAATTCCACCACCTAGGCAAACCACACCCTAAAAAAACAAACATCACATCAACGTGCCCAGAACAAGAATCGAACTTGCACAACATTGCTGTTACTAGTCCCTGAAACTAGCGCGTCTACCAGTTCCGCCATCTGGGCATCGACTCTCACCCTAAACGCGGAACAAAAGTACGTAAATTTTTAATAATGACAAATTGCAGAATTTGAAACAAGGGGGACTTCAGTTTTCATCGGACTCGTCGAGATCTTCGTCAAAAGAGTAATCGGAGTCGGCGAAATCAATATATTGCAGGAGTTCGCGACGATCGCGTTTGGTGGGTCTCCCAGCTCCGCGATCGCGTGCAAAAGCAGCATTGGCTCGTATGGCAAGCAGCTCTTCCAAGATTGTAGTTGGAGTGTCGTTGCGTAGATATTCAGAGACAAGTGCTGCACCTAATCGTCCTTTGGGAAAGGCGAGCACTGTATAAGTAAAATCGAAGGGAGGGTGACGAATTGTAAATACGTCATTTATTTTTAGTTCGTACGAGCTTTTTATTTGCTGCCCACCAATACGTACTCGTCCTATTTTGAGCGCATCCTGTGCAAGTGTGCGTGTCTTATAGAGCCGTACGAACCACAAGAATTTATCAATTCTCATTGTTCTTTGGCATTTTTTTTGCCTTCCGTATTGATGGCATTCATAGCTCGCACAAAACCCATACTAAGAGCCATTTCTATGGCGTCACAACTACGTTCGAGAGTCTCTGCGAGGAGCGTTTGTTCGGAGCTAGCAAAAGATTCGAGTACAAAATCGACTTGGTGGCCTCTTGCAAACTCATGTCCAATCCCTAATCGAAGACGTGCATACTGTTGCGATCCTAGCTCTTCGGCAATATTCTTTAATCCGTTATGTCCTCCAGCACTTCCTTGCATCCGAAAACGGATAGCGCCTAGGGGGAGAGCCAGATCATCTACTATCACAAGGAGCTGTTCGAGAGCGATTTTTTCTGTTCGTAGCCAATAACCAATAGCCCGTCCACTTGCATTCATATAAGTGCTAGGTTTTAGGAGAATTAGTTGCTTCCCGCGATACGAACACTCTGCTACCGAACCTAAGCGCGAGACCTCAAAAGAGACATTCCGTCGATTTGCAAAGTGTTCGAGTACCATAAAACCAGCATTGTGTCTAGTATTTTCATACTCCTCGCCTATATTACCTAAACCGACCAACAGATATTTCATAGTTTGCAATATATTGTTCACACACGCTACAAAAAAACATGAGCCCAGACGCATGCCCGAACCCATGTTCTTTACTCCTTTTACAAAAAGATTATTCCTCTTCGCTCTCTTGCGCTTGTACTTTAGCACCACGCTGTGCACGAATCGAAACGACTACTTGCGTAGTAGCATCTACGATTTCTAGATTTTCGAATGCCAAATCGGAAACCATCAAGGTCGCTCCCAAGCGCAATTCAGATACATCTACAGGGAGATAATCGGGAAGATTTTTAGCTAAACCACGAACGCGCAATTTGCGAATCCCAGGCACTTGCTTACCTCCAGCTTTTACACCTCGTGCATGTCCTTGCAGCACAAGAGGAACAGACATCGTAATGGGCTCTTCTTCCACGTATCTGTAGAAGTCAATGTGTATCGGGCGATCGGTAACAGGGTGGTACTGCACCTCTTTCAAAACGACTTTTTCAACCTTTCCATTCAATGTCAGTGCAACCAACTGAACGAATGGTGTAACTAGTAAATCGCGAAGATCTCGCTCGACAAGAGTGCACATAACATTCTCGCCGTGTCCGTAGATTACGGCTGGTATCTTTTCTTCGATACGCATTCTACGCGCCTCGCGACGCCCCTTTGTACTACGCGGCTCTGCCGCCAATTCAAAAACTCGCATACGTCAAACTCTCCTACCACACTACTAAAGCCCCTTCCCCTTTTCTCTCAAAATTTGGGACTCCCATCGTGCGGCTTTTATGGGGAAATCTCTTGTTGCAAAAGTACGTTATTTTTTTGTCTAATTTGCATGAATAAGTCTGTGTAATTTTGTTTTAAACAATTTTGTTTAGAAGCTGACGACATTAGTTTAGTAAACGACATTTATTTATACGTATAAGGAAGAGAAGAAAACGGCATTGTGCTCTCTGGCATCTTTTGTGGTCTTCTAGTCTATCTAGTTTACGCATCGCGCGCAAACGGAATTTCCCCCAAGTAATGCAATTG
The DNA here is from genome assembly GCA_965240855.1 of uncultured Bacteroidia bacterium. GTDB lineage: Bacteria > Bacteroidota > Bacteroidia > Bacteroidales > CAJPTX01 > Bacteroides_D. The sequence continues at coordinate 50,704 of CBDEMG010000007.1, forward strand.
ATGTGATCTGCAGACAATTTGGCTTATACTGAGGTGGCTTTCTTATTCATTGGATTATTACTAGGGACACTACTGGAGCTGGAATCCTAAAGAGACTTGGCTGCTATTACCCTCCTCGCTTATCTGATTTACATGCATTTTCGCTTACAGACGCAACAGGCGTTCACGTGTACACTCGTAGTACTTGTTATAGCATTTTTTTGCTTACAAATCTGTTGGTATGGAGTAAATTATTTATCCTCTGCGCAAGGAGTAAGTATTCATACTACTTATGGCATCTAACCCTGTCGACGAGTTTACCGCAAAGAGCTATATCCGTACGTACTTAATACACGAATTTACCTAATTTTGCGCAACAAAGTTGATTGATTATATTCTTAGAAATGGGGCAAGTAGTGGTGGAGCACGAAAAGTTACTTATACTAGATTTTGGCTCACAGTATACTCAGCTCATAGCGCGTAGAGTGCGGGAATTGGGCGTGTATTGCGAAGTAAAACCTTACCACAGCGGCTTCCCCGATCCTAAAGAGTGGAAGGGTGTGATTCTATCTGGCAGTCCGTGTTCTGTGCACGATGCAACAGCTCCGCATATTGAACTAAAGGAACTCATCGCACAACTCCCTGTACTCGGGATTTGCTACGGGGCACAACTGCTCGCCGCACAATTTGGAGGCTCTGTTGTGCGCTCGCAAAAGCGCGAATATGGGCGTGCTGTACTTAAAGATATTACTCCCAATACACTAATCTCCGAAAATCAACGCGGAGGCGATGTTTGGATGTCGCATGGCGATAGTATAGAGGTACTACCCAATGGATGGCGAATTTTAGCGAGTACGTCCGATATTCCTGTTGCGGCTTTTCAGGCAGATGAGAGGGTTTTTGGAGTGCAATTCCACCCAGAGGTTTCACATACCACATGTGGAATGGATATACTTCGACATTTTGTTGTGGATATATGTGGTTTTCATTGCGACTGGACGCCTAAAGCTTTTATAGAACAAACGGTAGAAGAGATTCGTGCCAAAGTGGGCAGCGAAAAGGTGGTACTTGGTCTCTCGGGTGGGGTAGATAGCACTGTAGCCGCAGCACTGTTACACAAGGCAATCGGAGAGCAGCTTACCTGTATTTTTGTGGATAACGGCTTATTGCGTAAGAACGAATTTGTGGATGTCCTCGAATCCTACCGAGGAATGGGGTTACAGGTTGTTGGTGTAGATGCGCGCGATCACTTCTACGCTTCGCTTGCTGGATTAACTGACCCCGAGGCTAAAAGAAAGGCTATAGGCAGGTGTTTCATAGAAATTTTCGATCGTGAAGCTGCCAAACTCGACGGCATAAAATGGCTAGGACAAGGTACTATCTATCCTGATGTTATCGAATCGGTTTCGTTGGGAGGGCCGAGCGTTACGATCAAATCGCATCACAACGTTGGAGGACTTCCCAAGGATATGAAGTTCCAACTCTTGGAGCCACTTCGATTACTATTTAAAGATGAAGTCCGGCGTGTAGGTAAAGAACTGGGGATTCCTTCCCTAATTCTCGGACGCCATCCTTTCCCAGGTCCGGGGCTCGGGATTCGAATTCTAGGCGAAATAACACGTGAGCGCGTAGCTCTCCTACAGGAAGCCGATGCTATCTATACGAAGATATTGCATGAGACGGGGCTATACGAGAAGATTTGGCAAGCTGGGGCAATACTGCTCCCCGTTCGTTCTGTTGGAGTTATGGGCGATGAGCGCACCTACGAGAGTGTCGTAGCACTACGAGCAGTTACTTCGATAGATGGGATGACTGCTGACTGGTATCCGCTCCCCTACGAGGTGTTAGCACGCATTTCGAACGAAATAATCAATAATGTACGAGGGATTAATCGCGTAGTATATGATATAAGTTCGAAGCCACCTGCAACTATCGAATGGGAATAGTACTCACACTTGCCTTACGCGAGTCCTAAATGATTCTAAGTTGCCCGTATTTATACGTCATATTACAACAATACAAAGCTTCAAAATTTGGAATTTATGCGTTTCCTAAAAATCCTACTGCTAGCTAGTTGTCTCCTACAAATTCTAGGCGTTCATGCACAGGGGATAATAAATCTTAAGCGCCCGAGTAGAACAATGACTCAAGCCGATTTTATGGCGGAGACTAAGTTGCTTGATCTCGTGCGTATCGTACGGCATTTTTATGTCGATTCCATCAATAATAAAGAAATAGTAGATAAGGCTATTGTAGCGCTGTTACAGGAATTAGACCCACACTCCTATTACCTCCCACCCGAACAACACGATGAGACTGTAAGCGAACTCTCGGGTCACTTTTACGGAGTGGGGATAGAATTTGCTATTCAAAAAGATACATTGGTTGTTGTGGCAACAATCCCCGATACTCCTGCGGAACGAGTAGGTATACGAAGTGGAGATAAGTTTCTAACGGTAGATGGCGAGAATATTGCAAGTGTAAAACTCACCAATAGTCGCGTGGCAAAATATTTACGTGGAGCGAAAGGTTCGTCAGTGTCGATCGATGTTCTTCGCGATCGAAAGGTAGAGAAATATACTCTTGTACGCGATTCGATCCCTCTCCACAGCGTAGATGTAGCTTACCAAATAGCTCCGAGTATCGGTTATCTTCGTATTACACGTTTTGCAGAGACCACAACATTAGAATTCCTCGAAGCGCTTAAACGTTTAAAGAAGGAGGGGACAAAGTCCTATATCCTTGATTTTCGTGGCAATCCTGGTGGTTTGATGCAGCCCTCTATTCAGATGGCGAGTGCTTTCCTTCCAGAAGGTTCGTTGATAGTTTATGTGAAGGGACGACGTGCAGGGCGTCAAGACTTCGAAGCACTCCCTATGGGCAAAGAGTTTACCAATGTCCCGCTTGTAGTGCTTGTAGATGAGTTTTCTGCCTCGGCGAGTGAGATATTTACGGGAGCTCTGCAGGATTGGGATCGAGCCGTGGTTGTAGGTCGTCGTACTTTTGGTAAGGGATTGGTACAAAATCAGTTCGCTTTCCAAGATAGCTCATTTTGCCGTATCACAATCGCACGCTACTATACTCCTAGCAATCGCCTTATTCAAACCCCCTATAAGATGGGCGAGAAGGCTCAGTACAACAAAAGTTTTGTACGTCGTTATGAGAATGGTGAGCTCTTTCACAAGGATAGTATTCACTTCCCTGATAGTTTACGCTATACTACCTTACGTACACATCGGACTGTATATGGAGGCGGTGGTATAATGCCAGACATCTTTATCCCACGCGATACAACGGTGCAATCGGAGTATGTAAATCGCCTTCTGCGTAATGGTCTAATACGTAACTGGGTAATGGACTATGTAACTACACACCGCGACTCACTAGAGAAGATCTACCCCTCTATCTCAAAATATTTGGATAATTATACACTTAGTGTTCCAGATCGTACGAATTTGGTTGCCTATTCTGCTAGCAATGGTGTGAAAATAAAGAAGAACGAAACACTGAGTACTGTTGATATCGCTGAGCTCGAATGGTATTGTAAGATTTTTGTGGCACGTTCGCTCTACTCGTTTGAATCTATGCACAGAGTGCTTCATCAGCGTGATGAGGAGGTCAAATGCGCTCTCGACCTTTTGAAGAATTGGAAGACAAAAGGAAGGGAGATTCTTGACGCCTCTAAGACCGAATAGAAAAACAGATATACAACACCTACAAACTAAGCGCTCGCATAAGAGCAACGAGACTATAATTTAGACATCGCATGAGCGAACAAGAAGAAAGTAATATAGAGATAAGCTTTGCAGATCTCCATCTGAGTGAAAGCTCACTAGAGGCAATAGCTTCCAAAGGTTTTGAACACCCATCGGCGATTCAACGTTTAGCAATCCCCGTCCTCCTTACTGAAACGAGCGACGTGATAGCACAAGCACAAACTGGCACGGGAAAGACTGCTGCATTTGGTTTGCCTGTTCTTGAGCAGGTAGATCCTACACAAGATCTGCCGCAAGTCCTAATCCTCGAACCCACACGCGAGCTTGCAATACAGGTAACCGAAGAGCTCGCATCGTTACGCGGTGATAGATCTATTCGCCTACTCACTGTCTATGGTGGACAGTCTATATCCGAACAGCAGCGACGTCTCAAACGTGGAGGTGCGCAAATTGTAGTCGGCACTCCGGGGCGAATTCTAGACCTTTTGCGACGAGGCGACCTAACATTGCAAGATGTACGTACCGTAGTACTTGATGAGGCAGATGAGATGCTGAACAACGGGTTTATAGAAGATGTCGAGGAGATCCTCTCGGCTGTAACTTCGGAACACCGGATATTTCTCTTTTCGGCTACAATGCCTGAACGTATAGTAGCCCTCTCTAAGAAGTTTATGAAGGAGGTGAAGCTCCTTCAAGTAGATAAGGAACAGAAACCTACGCATCTTACGGATCAGATCTATTTTGAAGTGCACGAGAGTGATAAATTTGATGCACTCACACGTATAATAGACATCGAGCCTGAATTTTATGGGCTAATCTTTTGCCGTACGCGAACAGATGTAGATGATCTCACTCTTCAACTTGTCGAGCATAGCTATGCAGCCGAAGGTCTCCATGGTGAGATCTCACAGGCGCAACGCGAGAAGACGTTAAATAAATTTCGTAAGCGCTTTATAAATATCCTAGTCGCTACGGATGTTGCTGCACGGGGAATTGATATTGCCGATCTCACACATGTCATTAACTACAGTCTCCCTCAAGATCCAGAGGCGTACGTACACCGCGTTGGTCGTACGGGGCGTGCAGGAAAGGAAGGTACGGCTATTACATTTGTGAGCCATGCGGAGTACCGTCGTCTCCTTTTCTTTCAGAAGAGTATCAAATTTAAAATTCGCAAAGAGACACTTCCCAATCCACAGGATGTTGTAGAAGTAAAACGTGAGTTGCTCAAGGATGAGCTGCGCGAGGTGGTGGAGAACGAACAATATCGCGATTATTTAGATATCGCCAACGAACTCTTACAAGAGATACAGCCCGAGGTAGCACTGGCTGCACTCTTCCGTATGGCCTATAAGAATGATCTGGATGTAAAGAGCTATCCAGAGATCCGAGGATTTAATGTTGAGCGTCGTGGCACTATTCGTCTGTTCATAGCACTGGGTAAGCGCGATGGCTATAATCCGCGAAAACTTACCGAGTATATTTGCGACAAAGGGCGAGTACGTAGTCGCGAACTAGACGATGTATTGGTGCTCGATGAGTTTTCGTTTATTACGGTCTCCTATGAAAAAGCGAAACAACTGCTTGCTGCTTTTGCACAAGAGCAAACCGAGGATGGGAAACCCATGATAACCCAAGCTAAAGAACGTGGGAGCAAAAAGTCGACGGGTCGCGATAGTGGACAGATAAGACGAGGGAGACGTAAAAAGCAATAAAGGGAGAGTAAGGGAGATGGAGAGTTCGAATGTGTATATCGCAAAGACGTTGCAAGGATTGGAACCTCTCTTGGCTAATGAGTTGAGAGCGCTGGGAGCGACTAACATAGTAGAGGAGTGTCGTATGGTACGTTTTGAGGGCGATAAGCGCATGCTCTACTTAGCGAATTTTCACTCACGTACAGCATTACGTATACTCAAGCCTGTGTTGAGTTTTCAGGCACAGGACGCGGACGAACTTTATGAACAAGCCTTGGCATACGACTGGAGTTCGCTCTTAGCAGTAACTCAGCATTTTGCTATCGATAGTGTCGTAAATTCGGAAGAGTTTAATAATTCGCGCTATGCTACGTATCGCCTCAAGGATGCTATTGTCGATAAATTCAAACAGACTTGTGGGCGACGTCCTTTTGTAGCTCCGACAAATCCCGAAGTGCGTTTTCACCTGCACATTAAAGGACAGACTTGCGATATTTTATTAGACTCCTCTGGCGAGTCGCTCCATAAACGCGGCTATCGTGTAGCACAGGATGTTGCACCACTCAATGAAGTTCTGGCTGCTGGTATGATTTTGCACAGTGGATGGAATGGAGAGGTGCCCTTTCTCGATCCCATGTGTGGGTCGGGTACAATACTCATAGAGGCAGCATTGATAGCTGCAGGGATAGCTCCAGGGATATTCCGTAAACAATTTGCTTTTGAAAATTGGAACGATTTCGATCCTGATCTGATGGCGGAAATCTATAATGATGACTCACGCGAGAGAGAATGTGAGACGCTCATCCTCGGTACAGACATCTCGGCCAAGGCACTCGAGAGCGCGGAGGCGAATATCAATTCGGCTGGTCTTGGAAAACTGATCAAATTGAAAAAAGATTCGGTTTTTGAATACCATCCCCCCATGATACCTGGAATAGTAGTTACGAATCCCCCGTATGGTGAGCGTCTAAAACAATTTCAACTCGATCGTTTTTATACGCAACTCGGCGATGTCTTTAAATCTCGTTACGATGGATGGGATGTTTGGATTCTCTCGGGAAACAGAGCTGCTATGAAAAGCTTCGGTCTTCACCCCTCCCGTACCATTACACTTTACAATGGTCCTATTGAATGTAAGTATCAGCGATTTTTGATGTATGCAGGGAGTTTGAAAGACCGTAATGAGGAGGAGTAAACGTAGCAGTACTTTTCGTTTCGTACGAAAAGTATTTCGAATTATGTTCTAACATACGCTAGCAATGCAGGTCTTCTTATTTCCGTTGTATTACCCTTTTGCCGAAGTTAACGAGATTTTTATAGCCGAGGAGTTGCGTTGTGTGGCAGAGTACTCCGATGTCGATTTTACCATTGTCCCTTTCAAACAAAAGGGAGATGAGAGGCGAGCTGTTCCAGATCGTATACACGTGGATGCGTCCATAATCAAGCGCACACAACGGTTTTCTATACTTACCCTATTCTTGCTTGCTTTTAGAGCAACATTTTGGCGATTCTTTACACAGGAAGTTCTCAGGAAATTGGTGCATTTTCGCCTACCTGCTCGCATTCTTTTTGCGAGATTTATACGAGCACTCTTTATAGCAGACTACCTCGTAGCAAAATATAACCAGGGAGAGATTGATCAGAGTACGATTTTGTATAGTTATTGGTTAGATGAGGCTACCGCGGGTTTTTACCTCGCAACGAAGATATGTCAACCACTCAAGGCATGTCTGATAGTTGCACGTGCACACCGGTGGGATATCATCGAACCTCAGGCTCGCTTACCCTTCCGTAAGCAAGGACTCACAGTCCTAGATAAGATTGTAGTCGCAAGCGACTTTGGACTTGAAGAGGTGCGACACCTTTATCCAGAAGTGTCCGCTAAAAGTCTAAGTTGTCATCTCGGAGTAGCAGATGTTTGTGCACCTCGAAACGATTTTACTCTTTCAACTCCTGTGCGAGAATTCGTAAGTTGTTCGACCGTTGTACCTGTTAAGCGAGTGGCGCTCATCTATGAAAATATTGCAGCGTATGCACTGCAATATCCCTCACTACGAATACACTGGGTTCATTTTGGCGATGGAACACTCATGCCTGAACTCCGCGAGGTAACAAAGACTCCTCCCGCCAATCTACAGGTAGAATTGCGAGGAATGATCCCTAACCCTGAGGTGCGTAGATATCTTGCTTCGGTGGAGGGTGCTATTTTAGTTCATCTGAGTTTGCATGAAGCAACGCCCATTGCAATACAGGAGGCTCTTTCTGCGTCTATTCCTGTGATTGCAACGGATGGAGGCGGTGTGCACGAGGCTATTGATGATACTGTTGGTGCGCTACTCCCCCTTGATTTTTCAAAGACAGAATGGATTGCAGCTGCTGACCGTCTCTGGGCAAACTACTCGCAGTATATGCAAGCGGCTCGTAAGCGTTTTGAATCCTTGTTCCAAAGCCGAGCAAACTATTTAGAATTCTATAACGATCTAAGACTCTGGCATGTAGCTAAATCGCAGAAGGTGTAATTGTGTTTCAAACAGCGATGTCCTCTGTCCCTTACGAACTTTTTGCGCGTTGCGATCTCTGTTTTCATCGTTGTAATTGTAATCGAGCGATCGGGAAAAAAGGACGCTGCCATCTCGATGCAGGGTTGTATGTCGAGAGTGTAGCGCGTCATCTTGGCGAAGAGCCAGTTATAGGAGGCAAGAAGGGCGTATGTAATGTTTTCTTTAACCACTGCAATCTACAGTGTGTATTTTGTCAGAATTGGCAAATAAGTGCAAACAGCGGATCGCTCCCCAAGACTACCTTAGGGGAAGTTGTAGCGAGGATCGAGAAAGAACTCAAGGATGGGTGTACGGCTGTAGGTTTCGTATCACCGACCCCTTATATTCCGTATGTAATAGATATTATCTCACAATTACATGTACACGGTTATAAACCTACTATAGTTTATAACACGAATGCGTACGATACTCCTGCAGCCCTTGAAACCCTTGCGGGGTATGTAGATATCTATTTGCCTGATTACAAATATGCGAATGCGCTTCTCGGTTTGCAATACTCTGGGATTCAGAACTACCCTGAGTATGCCCTCGAATCTATTGGTTGCATGCTACAACAGGTGGGCGTTACATTGGAGTACAACCGAGAGGGTTTATTAGAGCGAGGAGTGATTGTTCGGCATCTAGTGCTTCCTAATCAAGTCGAAAATTCGCGCTCCGCGCTCTTTAATCTTTGGAGTGAATTTGGGAGTGATCTAACCATCTCGCTCATGAGTCAGTATACACCGCTCTATCTAGCGGGGAGAGATGTCAATCTTGCTCGCCGTATTTCTGAAGACGAATATCGGCAAGTGGTGGATTTTATGTTCGATCTCGGCTTCTCGAATGGTTGGATACAGGAAATTGCGAGCAGCGGAAACTATGTTCCTGATTTTGAGCAAGAGCATCCATTTGAGAATTAAACACTGTTTTTTGTTTACTTACAATTTTTTTGTGTCAAAAAGAGAAATTTCACTTCGTATTATGAGTCTGGCAAGCTCGATTTATATATAACAAGGTTACGCAACATATTGTTTAAAAGGTCGTTTCAATGGTTAGGAAAAGATTTAGAAACAAGCTAAAGGATGAATTTTTCGAATTTAAAAACTAAAACCAAACTGAACCTTTGCGTCACGGTGATGGTACTCAGTTTTTTGGTAGGGTCACTCTACATGCTCTACCAGATACGTCGTACTGCGCGCGCAGGTGATGTGATGTCGTTAGCAAATCGCTCTGAACTATATTTTTCGCGTGCACGTATGGAATTGCGCGATTTCAATGCGACCTTCAACAACACTTCCTACGAACGTGGGCATCGTTACCTCGATAGTATGGATCACCACCTCAACGAACTCGAGACGATGCTCACTAACCTCTCATATACAGAAGCAGCTGGGCGCATTCATACATTGCGACAAAACTTGGATATCTATAAGGCGAGTGCGGTCCAACTGCGCGATTTGGCTATTAAAGTAACAGAAGCCGTCACTTTTACGCAGGAGGCGATCGAAAACTATATGGGGGTAGTGATGGGTGATGCTGGGTTGAGCAAAGAAGTTATGTCGCTCTCTTTTGTCACTGCACGCGATGCGCTGCTTTGCCTAGAACGACGCGATATCCCTACACTCGAGAAATCTCTTGCTAGTATTGGGACGCTCGAACGTCGCAATATACCACAACTAGAGAAACCGTTACAGACATTACGAGGAGCCCTTGAGCGGGTTAGAATAGCAGGCGCATCTGTTTTAGATAATATTGCTAAGGCGGGATCTGCGACTACAATCATGGTGGGACACTTCGATACTACCCTAGAGTATTTTGGTGCGATACACTCCGAAGCCGAACGGAATGCGTTGACCTTCAGTATAGTTTTCCTTATTGTCGTGATCGTAATCTCGATTATCGCTTCACAATTAGTAGGAAACTTTATTGTAGGGCAATTACGCCGTATCCTCGATCTCTTACAACGTTGTGCACAGGGAGATTTCTCCTTCCGCATTGGTATGAACGAAAAGGTTTACAATGACGAGTTTGGTGCACTGACGATTGCACTCGATATTATGATAGAAAAGGTGCGAGAGAGTGTCAATGAGATTCAAACTGGCGCATCGAATGTAGCCGATGCGAGTGCACAGTTGAGTGCGGCTTCTCAACGTATCTCGCAAGGGACGAACGACCAATCGGCTAGTACCGAAGAGGTAAGTAGTGCAATGGAACAGATGTATGCCAACATCGATAATAATACGGATGGAGCTATGGAGGCCAAAGGCTTGGCACGTGTGATGGAAGAGCATATAACTGTACTCAGTTCCAAGGTAGCCGAAGCTATGACCTCGGTACAGGCCATACATGAAAAAATCTCTATTGTGAGCGAAATCTCGCGTCAAACAAATATCTTGGCTTTGAATGCAGCAGTGGAAGCTGCACGAGCGGGTGAGCATGGTAAGGGGTTCTCGGTGGTCGCCTCCGAGGTCCGTAAGTTAGCAGAAAGGAGTAGAGACTCAGCGAAAGAGATCTCCGACCTTTCGGTGCACTCACTTACCACTACTCAAACAGCCGTAAAGAATTTGCAAAGTGTATTGCCAGATGTACACAAGACGGCACATTTAGTAGAAGAGATTGCAACAGCTAGTACGGAACAAAAAACCGGGGTAGATCAGATCAACGGAGCTATACAACAGCTTAACGAAGTAGTACAATCTAATGCGGCCTCCTCTGAAGAATTAGCGACGAGTGCAGAAGAGCTGAATGCACAAGCCGATTTGTTGCGAGATGCTACACAGTTCTTCAAGATTTAAACGATAGTGATTTTAGAGGTAAATACACTACTGTAATTGAATAGATGCCTAGCAGAGCTTATAGTTTTGCTAGGCTTTTTTATGAAAATCCGTTCGGTATTGTTTTTTTTGTATACAACATACGCCACAAAACAGATTCTCAAGGATTGCAGGCCGCTAGAGTCGGTTTCCTTGAATAACGCCGCCTGCCAAGACCGCGCTTAACGTGCAGGGTTATATTTTTATGGTGTGTACATAAAAATCCTTGTATTGTTTCTTAAGCACGATATATATTTCAGAATGCCTGGCAGAGGATGCCCTGTCCTGTACAAAGACTCCGGTCTCGTTGTCGAGTGATCGCCCGTCTGCTAAGACAGGGCTAAGAGTTTTCTTACTTTTGTAAAAACGCATCCCGATGTCTTTCCAAGGTTTGCAGGAAGAGGAACTTAAACTCCGTATTGGCGAAGAATTCTTTTCAAGATTCGATTGCCACTCCCGCATCGGTAAAATCGATTTCTGCGTCTCAATGTGCAAAACGTCTACACACACAAACGAGATACGGTCGTTGCTTTGGGCAGAAGCTAAACGGGGGAGTATCTCTGATATTTACAAACCCCTTGTGCAATTGATTCTTACCATTGGTAAGGTGCGAACCTTTGATAGTTATCTTCCGCCTCTCTTTCTAGCCAGTTTCGATGCCGAAAAGATCGCATTTCTACCCTATAAAGAGATCCTGCCCTTTTTCTCATTAAACGATTTCAACTGGAATGTAGCTCCTTCTAATGATGCTACACGCGAGTTTGGTTTACTATATGATACTGTAAAGACTACTATAGATCGCTCGGCATATATTTTTCGATATGAAGCTCACGAAAAGGATCTACGTGAATTTATACGTGTACACCTCTCGGAGAACTCCGAGAGTATACAGATCAATAAAAATAACTTCGTGAGTATATATCAACGATGGTTAGCACAGGTACAGCCGAGTATCGACGTGCATTGGGAAGAGTTCAAAAAGCGCGGAATAATTGATGGGGATTTTTTTTTAGCAGATCTCTTATCAGATAAGAACCAGACGTTCAAAGAAGCTCTTTACGCCTTACTAAAAGACAATCGCTATATGGTTGATAGAAAGATTGATACGATCGGAATGTTTAACGAAAGTACCGTCTTTTTCAAGGATCAACAAAATGCACACGCACAGTTCTGGGATATTTACCAACGACCCTCTAAAGAGGAGTGTTGGGACTACATCATTCCACGGCGCGACCTCCTCGTGTCACAGGATGCACGCGAACGCAAAGGGACGTTTTTTACGCCAAAGATATGGGTAGACCTCTCGCAAAAGTATCTCGCAGATGTCTTGGGCGAGAACTGGCAAGACGAGTACTACGTCTGGGATTGTGCTGCGGGTACGGGCAACCTCTTGAATGGGCTTACGAACAAGTATAATATTTGGGCTTCGACACTCGACCAGCAGGATGTGGATGTGATGAAGGATCGCATCAAGAACGGAGCAAATTTGTTAGAGAGCCACGTCTTTCAATTTGACTTCTTAAATGATGAATTCGACTGTGGTAAACTGCCAACTGACCTGCTCACGATTATTCAGAATCCTGAAGAACGCAAGAAACTGGTAATCTATATTAATCCGCCTTATGCAGAAGCTTCGAATATGCGAACCTCTGTAGGATCGGGAAAAAATCGATCGAGGCTTTCCTCGTTACATGATTCCTACAAGCGTTTTCGGCATGCGTTAGGACAAGCGAGTAAAGAGCTCTTTGTATTATTTCTTTTCCGTATCTACACGCAACTTAATGGTGCAATAATTGCGAATTTTTCTACACCCAAAATTAGTAATGCACCCAATTTCAAAGATTTTCGAGAGAAATTCAGTGCGATGATGCTACGAGCATTTCTTGTCCCCGCCTATACGTTTGATAATGTGAGTGGAAAATTCCCAGTAGCATTTTATATTTGGAATACATCGGCTTATGCAATACAACGCTCTCATATTTTTGATGTGTATACGGCAAGCGGTGCATTCCTCCAAACCAAACTTGTCCTCGTATGTAACAACCGAGAGAATATAAATCAGTGGCGGAACACTGTATTTTTGGACAAGACCAAACAACTAGGTTTTTTACAAAATCAGGGAGCCGATTTTCAAAACTATCGGACGATATGTTTATGCAATAAAACAGCAGTGCGGCATTCTACCTTTACGCCTATAAATACGAAAACACTACTACTCGCAAGTATCTATTTTTCAGTACGACTTGCTGTTCTCCCCACTTGGCTCAACAATCATGATCAATTTTTTTATCCTAAAGATGGTTGGCAAGTTGATACGTTGTTCCAAAACAATTGTTTGACATTCATGCTCTTTCATCCTAAGAACCATATTACGTCCTTCGAAGGAACTAATCATTGGATACCTTTTACAGAGGTGGAAGTAGATGCTCAGTCTTGCTTCGAGAGCCACTTCATGACAGACTTTATAACGGGAAAACTCGGCGCTAACAATACTGTGGCGGGTGGGCAATCCGCCGCTAAGATTAACGTGGAGGCTTCGCTACCACAGAGCACTAGCAATACAAGTTTATTTTCTGAGGAGCATAAAACCTCTTTTATTCCTACCGAACCATTACAATTCTCGCCCAAAGCCACTGCGGTGTTTGATGCTGGACGCGAATTGTGGCGCTACTATCATACACAGCCCAATGCCAACCCCAATGCTTCATACTATGATATTCGAGCGCACTTTCAGGGCAGGAACGAGAAAGGGAA
>CBDEMG010000008.1:0-15920 GCA_965240855.1 uncultured Bacteroidia bacterium
GATGAATTGCTATCATCATCGTCGTCGTTAGATGAATTGCTATCATCGTCGTCTTCATACGCGGAAGAGCTACTAGCGATTGATGTGCTGTTGTCATAGTTGGAATTATCATTGTCATCTCCTTGGTATGACGACGAGTCATCGCCACTATCATCATCATCAAATAAACTACAAACACCATGGTAAGTATCGTCCCCGAATTTTTCCTTTATGACGTTACGCTCGCTCAGCACCTTATTTTTCGCAGCCATAATAGACTTATACGTGGGCTCTTCTGTATTATAGAACTTTTGGAGATATTCGCTTGAGATATCAGTCAAGTCAATCTCTGTAAAGGAGTCTGTGGCTTTGAAATCTCCATTTTCTAAGTTGAAACTAATAGAGGGAGGAGCATCCGCCAGCTTATCCCAGAAAAACACGAGGTACGGCGTATTCTCTTGTGGCGATGTCGGAACAAAGGCAGTATACGGTTCAGCGTTTTCAGCATAATCTTTACTCCTATACAAGAGATCTTTGGTAGCCTTTGCGTTATTATCTGCTTCAGCTAGACGCAGTACGATCTTCTTGTTATTCTCGTAGATCATAAAAGCATTACATTGTTTGCCATCAGGATTTTTATACGAGAATTCGTAATACGTTTGCGCAAACAAGCGAGGGCTAAAAACGAACAGTGCGCAGAGGGTTAGGATACTCAGAAAAGTTTTTCGTTTCATGTTATTCGTGTATCGTTGATAAATAGGACTAATAAAAACCTTACGGTTTATGATGTAAACTACACCATGAATTTATGTTAATTCTGCCGGAGAGATGTTTCAATGCAAATAATAGTTGTCTTAAAATTACAAAGAGTTGTGCTTAAGGCAATTAGGCTACTAAGTTCTGGGAGATTAATTTAAGAATGATTTACTGCTAAAATCGTATGTCGAATGTTCGTCCGCCTTGGCGTAGAGCCACAAGGGGTTTCTACCGCCGTGGTCTTTACGCCAGACCGGCGGTGACTCGACAAGCGAGCCTTACGCCAAAGCGGCGGGTGGGCAACCCACCGTTATAAAAAAACGTGGAGGATTTTGTTGCCTCCACGTTCGTTTTACACGGTGTCTTTGCTAAGTGCAAAGATGTTAGTTCTCTTCTTATTTGAAGGTAGATTTTTTGACACCGTGTTGTTGTGTACGACAATGTGTACTCTTTTCTAATGCGAGAACAAAAGTATCGTCCATGAGCGTATTCCAAGAGAGCGCTTGATTATTAGCTGCATGAACAGCCGAACGCAATGTGGTAAGAAAGCTCGTAAGAAAAAATCCGCCGTTTCTTATCGAACTCCATGCGACTTCGCCTGGCGAAGATGCAGTAGCAATCATACTGCCGCGCTCTTTGAGAAAAAGCTGACCTAGGCGAGCAAGCGAATAGTTATTGTTTGCGCGACTATAAAGAGAGCTAGTTGCTTGTATAGAACGGCTACTTGGCTTTGTATTACAACAATCGGTTAGGACAAAATTTAACCGAGCCTTTTTGGCGCAGATCTCCGTATAAATTTTACTGAAGTAAAAGAATCGCCAACTCTTTTGATCTTTGGTTCTGCGATAGATGGCTGGAAAAGGATCATCATCTTTTTGTTCATAACGACCGCCATGTCCACTGTATACAAAAAACACAATATCGTTCGCTGAGGGCTTTAGATCATTAAGGGCTTGCTCAATGCCTTCTTTAGTAAAATCGGCATCCATCACAGGATATTCTCTGAACTTAATCCCTAGCGACTCCGCAATGCTTTTCATTTCATTATGAAAATTGTCATAATCCATTTTACAAGCTATACCTATTTTAGAATCTGTGATATCTGCTATAAAGACTAGGTGAAGGGTAGTGTTAGGATCATGACTCGGTGGCTTGTTGTCGCCATTATTTGTCGAACTATTATTGCCGTTGTTTGTCGAACTATTATTTCCAGTATTTATTCCACTATTGCTGCTCGAATTTGAGGGTGTATTGTTGTTATTGCTCGAGGCATTGTTGCTCTCCTCCGTAGTAGAATTATCATGGCCAGTATTCGATGTACTATTACTACTACTGCTAGAGGAATTGTTGCTACCATCGTAGGATGCGTCGCTATCATAATCATCGTCATCATCATATGAAGATGAGTTGTGGGTACTAGACGAATGGTCATTTCCATAGTTCGCATCATTGTCGTTAATGTCGTCATTATCTTGGTATGATGGCATATTACCTTCATCATCATCGCCGTCGAGTAAATCACAAATACCGCTGTAGGTATCTTCACCATAGCTTTTCTTTATAACGTTACGCTCGCTCAGCACCTTATTTTTCGCAGTCATAATAGACTTATACGTAGGCTCTTCTGTCTTATAGAACTGTTGGAGATATTCGCTTGTGATATCCGCCAGAGCTACCTCTTTAAAGGAATCCGGATTTGAGAAATCGCCCTTTTCCAGATCAAAACAGATGGAGGGAGAGGCATCTTCTGCCTTATTCCAGAAGAAAACAATATATGGGACATTCTCCTCGTCCGAGGTTGGAACGAGTGCCGTATATTGTTGCCCATCGTGTTCCCCTGTCGTGCCATTGTACTTGAGATCTTTAGAGGCTGTGACATTATTGTTGCCCTCGGCTTCGACAACACGCATCGTAACACGCATGTCGCTCTCGTAAATCATAAAACCATTACATTGTTTGCCATCAGGATTCTTATACGAGAATTCGTAATACGTTTGCGCAAACAAGCGAGGGCTAAAAACGAACAGTGCGCAGAGGGTTAGGATACTCAGAAAAGTTTTTCGTTTCATGTTATTCGTGTATCGTTGACAAATAGAGCTAATAAAAACCGTACGGTTTATAATGTAACCATACCATAAATTTATGCCAATTCTGCCGGAGAGATGTTTCAATGCGAATAATAGTTGTCTTAAAATTGCAAAGTGGTGTGCTTAAGACAATTAAGCTACTAAGATCTGGGGGATTAATTTAAGAATGATTTGCTGCTAAAATCGTTTGTCGAATGTTCGTCCGTCTTGGCGTAGAGCCACAAGGGGTTTCTACCGCCATACGGCGGGGTCTCTGCGGCGCGTGAATAACACGCCGCTAGGATTAACGTGGAGGCTTCGCCCCCACGAGCTACATTTGGAGTTCCTGCGCGCTCTGCGTGCAGGTTTATCTTAACGGAGGGTTTTGTACCCTCCGTATCGTTGCATTAGCAACGATATATAACCCTCGGTTCTCTTACTGGATGTAAACTAGTCGCTTGTCGAAGTCTGCTGCCTGCTAAGGCTCTTAGGACAGTTTTGCAAATTTACCATGCAAAATTCTCCTTTAAGCGTCTGAATTGATTCCTTAATCTCTTTTGTGGGCGCATTAGGGCTTTTAGGGTGTAATTTTTGTAGCACAGAGGTCTAGTAAAAAAATGTAATGACGATAGATGAATAGACTGTGTACATGGTTGCTGAAGATTACTTTGTTGTTTGCCTTGTCTACAATAACATATTTGGCGTTAGCACAGAGTCAGCAAATGGCTTGGTATCGCGAATACGATCCACAGGCTTGGCAGAACAGAACGGGGCAGAACAAAGTTGCGACTTACTATGTGGCAATTCGAATCCCGGGCAACGATGCGTTTGTGGGTAAGAAAATCACGCAGCTTAAATTTTATTTGCGCGATAAGAACGTATTGAAGGATAATTATTACACGTGGATCGCGGCCTCCCTACCCAAAACCATGGACGAGGTAATAACCAAAGAGACGCTTACACTCGATCAACTCAATAGTGGAAATCCCGGACAAGGAGAATTTGGTACGGGCAATATTATCCCCTTTTCTACTCCATACACGGTTACCGAGCAGGGGTGCTATGTTGGGATCACATTTACCGTGAAGAGTCTTGCAAACGAATCGGGGGTTTACCCAATTGTAATAGCGCCACGCGTTGTGGAAGATTGTTTGTTCCTTTTACGAACCTCGGATATGACAGAGTGGTACGAGACGAAACAAAGTTTTAGTCCTGCCATAGAAGTATGTTTCGAGGGTTCAATGTATGAGAATGCTGCTAAGCCACTCGATTTTGGTCTAGTTCCCACCGTAGTGAGCTCTACTGCAAGGGTGGATGTGCCGCTCCTGAATCTGGGTAGCAAGCCAATTAGTAGTCTAGATTATACTGTAACAACAATAGAGGGGACTAAGGAATACCATGCGGATCTCCCTTCTACTCCTGCTTATAAGAGTCTAGGTTCTACGATTTATGCCCCGTTGCAATTCACTGCAAACGCAGCGGAGATGTTGGATCCGATGTCGATTTCTATTACCAAAGTGAACGGAAATCTTAATGGGTCGGTAAAGAATACGTCCAGAGGCGAGCAGCAAAGTTTCGCACAAGAGAAGGTACAGAAACGGGGAGTTCTTGTCGAAGAGTATACGTCCACCAAATGTCACAATTGTCCCCGGGGGCATCATGCAATGAAAGCTCTCCGCGATATGGGGAGCTCGCAGTTCATTGGGCTTGCTATACATACCAGACAAAACGACCCTATGACGATCCCCAGTACGCAATATCTCAACCTTGGCTTTTCGGGGACACCGCAAATGATGATCAACCGTAAATCGAAGATAGATACCGATCTTGCGCGTTCGTTTTTTGAAGATGAGAGAAAGTATCCAGCTTTTGTCAAAATTGAGATCAAACCAACGATCTCGCCAGATGGTACGAGGGTTGAGGTTTCCACAACAGTAAACTCTCTCATCAAAGCTCAATACGATATTGCTTACATACTCGGGGCTGATAATCTTGCAGGTGAAGGAGGAATATGGGAACAAGATGGGCTCGGGAAGACGATCTACAATGATGTAGTACTGGCTACTTCCTATAGTGGGAATAAAACGCAGGCAACCCTTGCAGAACTCCGCGCTAACGAGGATATCGCTACTACGTACACGCTAAAATTGCCTACTCGCGAACCCTTAGCAACAGCACTGAAGAAAGCAGAGCTCTTTGTTGTTGCAGTGCTTACTGATGCTAGAGGGCAAGTAATGAATGCTGTGAAAGTAACCTTGAACAAGGAAAATCCCGCCGCTGGCGAGCATGCGATTTCTGTGGATTCGAATATTCAGTTTGGAGTGGTTGCAACTATTCCTGCCACAAAGGCGAAGTTTAAGGATAAGGTTGTGCTCAGCAATACTCCTAATGCTCAATATCATTTAGTGGAATATAAAGTCTATAAGACGGGCGATGTCTCGACTCTCGTTGCTGTAGAAAAGGAGGGTACAGAATCGTATTTCCAGATGCCTGATTATCCGGTAACGGTCTCGGCAATATTTCAGCACGATCCGTATAAACTTACCGTCCCAACAATACAACATGGACGCTTGCAGCTCAACAAAACGGAAGCAAACGCTGGCGAGACGATAACGGTAAGCTGCATTGCAGATGCAAACTATAGGGTGAAGAGTGGCTCTCTAAAATATTACAACTCGGCGGCACCAGAGCAATCCACCCCTATTGTAGGAGATAGTTTTGAGATGCCTGCCTATAATGTGACGGTGGTGTGCGAGTTTGAGCTAGACGCGGAAGGGTATCTGATCCAAGTGACTCCGAATGGCGCAACCGTAAAAATAGAGACCGAGGACAAACAAGAAGTACGCCCCACAACGAGGGTGAAAGCCGAAAGTAAGCTTCGCATTGTGGTAACCCCACCTGCCAAGAAAGAGGTCAAGCAAGTAACCTTTGACGGAAAAGTGCTCATCGCAAGCCAAAAGGGCGTTTATGAAACGAAGATGCCTAAAAACGATACGCAACTTGTGGTAATGCTACAAGATGGAGATAATGGAAAATCTAATGCGGTAGAGGATTCTGTTTTCGAGGGGATTCGCGTTGCTCCCAATCCATTCAGCGACAGATTAAGAATTTTCGGAGGTCAGTCTACAGATGCTCTTCAATACAGATTGTTGAATACTCTGGGCGTAGAACTACGTAACGGTATTCTTGTGGAAGGAGAAGTTTTGCTTTCAACAGAAGAGCTCCCTGTGGGGATCTACCTCGTACGTCTGAGTGCTTCGGATGGTGGAACAAAGACTTATCGCCTAGTAAAGAAATAACTTGGGGTAACGAGAATACAACCAAGGGCGGGGTGCGCATTGCGTGCTCCGCTTATTTTTTTGAATAGAATTGCTAAAATAAACATTGGGAGTTGCAAAATTTCTAAGTTCGGACAAGGATGTATTAGAGATTGTTATACGAATCAGAATTGATTCATGTAGCTGTAGTATAATAACTGTAAATCAACTCATTACAAGCGTTGTGTATTATATCTCTATTCCTACGGTAATTTTGAGACAATACCGCTGCACTAGATTGGAGTCCTGACAAATTGGTTCGTTAAAAGGTTCAGAGTGGAGTTAGCTCACGGAAAACCAATAAATTGCATAGGTATAATCGTAAAAATCATTTTTGATGAAGTATAAGTTATTGTGGTTGTTAGTACTCTTGTGGTTTGGAGGTAGTCTCTGTGCACAGGAGGCAGTTCGATTTGGATCGCGCCAAGTGTATCTCGAAAAGAATGTACTTCGTAGTACTCGCGGCACAATCAAAACATCGAGTCTCGAGCTGGGACTTCCTGCGAGTGAGCAGGTAAACGTGCTCCTACAGCTTGAAAATGAGACTATAGATCGTCAGGCATTGACAAAGAAGGGTGTAGTACTGGGCGACTACCTCGGTAGTAATGCCTATTATGCGAGCGTACCAGCAGGGAGTCGTCCGAGCGATTTCGTAGGTTCGGGGCTATATGCCATTACGAGTATACGAGGCGAGTGGAAACTCCCTACGACCTTCGTTCTAGGAGGCGTTTTGCCTGAGTGGGTACAGGCGGGGAGCAAGCTAAAGATGACGGCTATTTGGTTTGAGAATGTGGCATGGGAGTATGTAGAAGCTTTGCTGAAAGCTCGTGGAATAGAGTACGGACTCCCCTCTCTTGCCTTTCATAGTGTTCCTATTACAGCTACGCGAGAGGAGATTCTCGCGCTAGCCGAGGATCAAGCGCTAGCTTACCTTCAATGGAGCGAACCCCCGCGCATCTTGTACAATCGCGGTGCTGCACAACTTAGTGGCGGTAACGTACTTCGTCTTCCAAACGATCTTGGAGGGAGAGGTCTGACGGGTAAAGGTGTAAAAGTAGGATTATGGGATGCGAATGTTGCGGATCATATTGACTATGGGAAACGAATCCACCGTGTAGAATTTGAAGAGCCCTTTCCGGACGATTCTCCGCACGGGATGCATGTCTGTGGTACAGTAGCAGGAGGAGGTTACTTGGATGAACAAGCTATGGGGATTGCTCCCGAAGCGGAGGTCTGGACATCCAATTTCGAACGGCAAGCGAACGGTCTGGTCGCCGCTCAGGAGATGCTAAATCTCCATAAAAGCGTAGGTATTACACTCACGCAGAACTCTTATGGCGAGGATCTGAACAGACATTGTGTAAACAGAGAGTTTTTCTCCTATAGTTATTTTCATATTCAGACCTCCGATATCGTAACCTACCTAGCGCCGACATTGACGCATGTCTATGCTCTCGGTAACGAACAGCAGAAATGCGGTCTTCTTTATGGTTCGGTTTCCAATGTTATGAAGAATGTGATAAGTGTGGGGGCAACCAATGTCTTTGGCAAGATTAGCTCGTATAGTAGCTTTGGTCCTTCGGACGATGGGAGAATTCTGCCGACGATTACCGCACGAGGCAGCAATGTCCTATCTACTGCCAATAAACAAGGCTATATGCGTTTGGATGGCACGTCAATGGCATGTCCTACGGTCACGGGGCATCTTGCTCTTCTTACACAGCGTTTTCGTCAGCTCAATGGAGGTGCGACGCCACTAAATTATTTCATGAAAGCCTTAGTAGCCAATACGGCTCGCGATGCCGGCAGACCGGGACCAGACTATGAATACGGATTTGGGATCTTGGATGCTGTGGCTGCAGCAGAGGCTATAGAAGGAAATTGGTATAAAACAGGGACAATACAACAAGGAAAGCAGGAGGTGCAGATAACAGTGCCCGAGGGAGTGAAACAGCTCCGGGTTATGATTGCTTGGAACGACCCTGTGGTACGCAAGGAGTATCAACACGGCGAGAGTCCATTGATAAATGATCTTGATCTCTCCGTCTCGTGCGGAGGTAATACAGTGCTGCCTTGGATATTGAAAAAGGAAAAGCCACAAGAGAATGCTGTGCGCGGAGTGAATTCGGTAGATAATATAGAGCAAGTAACAATAGAAAACCCAACGGCTGGTATGGCAACCATCGCAGTGACGGCGAAATCTATTAAAAGTAACCCATCGCAGCAGGATTATGCCATCGTCTGGTATTTCGATTACCAACGTCCAGAGATCTTCTCGCCTCTAGCAGAAGATATTTGTGCTCCAGGCGAGATCATCTATCTGCGAGTGGAGAATATGAAAGCACCTCTGCGAGTAGAAATATCTACAGATGAAGGACGTACCTATACAGTACTAGGCGAACACTACCCACTCCATGCAGGGATAGAAATTCCGAAAGGGATGAAAGCTACCGATAGGGTTCATCTTCGCGTTACGGATCAGGACGGCGTGGTACTGAAGAGTAAAAACTTTTTTGTAATGCCTCGGGTTATGAATCTTCATCTTGCAGACAAATATTGTGAAAGAACAGGATGGGAATTAACTTGGAATGGCACGCCAGAGGCAGAAAAATATGAGGTCGTTCGCTTAGATTTGAATACAGAAAAGTTCATTCCGATTGCCACCGTCACGGAGTCGCGTTATACGCTTAAGCCAGAGGATATTAAGGATGAGCGCAATGTTTATGCAGTATACCCCATACATAAAAATCATTGGCGAGGGAAAAGGAGTATGGCGGTGATATCCTATCAGCCAGCTCCCCTACATTTGACTACAGCACAGCTCCCGTTCTTTGATGCATTCGTTGGTTATCCTTTCCGCTATGTTCGTACGACTGCGCCGAGTGGGATAAAACTCGATATCGCCAATTCTGCTCCAGGAATTGGATTGGAGATGGGTGCGCAAACCTTACGTTTTAGTTGTGGGAAAACTGCTACAGCAGACTGGAGCGACCCCTTCAAGGTAGATACGCATCGAGCGAGCCTCGAGGTTTGTACTATGGATTTGAGTGCAATCCCTGCCAAGACGCCGCTTCAATTTATCGTCTATGGTTCGTTGAATTATGCATTCGATGGTAAGCCAGAAGATTCGCAACTCCGTCTACTTGTGAACGGTGTGGAACTCCCCGATGTAAAGGGACGTAAGCATATTCTTGCAGACAATCTCGAACACACCTATACATGGGATATAACCGAGTATGCAGGCTCGAAAATCAAAATAACGCTAGAGGCAGCGCTACGCGATTTCGACTGTACACTCCTGCTCCTCTATTACGATCTAACAAAAAAACTTACGTACCCCGAGGTTCTATTACGAGAATTAACGGAAGTTGCACCGAAGGTAGCGATGGGACAAGAGCAGCTCTCCTTTATAATACGGAACAACTCCTCGGTTCCCCTCCCAGAAGTTCCTGTGAGTGTTGAGGTGGATGGTAATCTTGTCTTTTCGAATACGGAGAAGGATCTTGCACCATTTGAAGATCGTGTAGTGACCTGTACTGCAGATTTCTCAACGGACGAACCACAGGGCAAAAAATTTAAGGTAGTAGCTCGTGTTGATGCACAAGAGGATACAGATAAGAATAACAATTGGAAAAGCATTGAGGTCTATAATATGGGGCAAGTGCTTATTATGCCTCCCGTGCGTTATGCATTCTTCAATGGACAATGGTATGATATTCCTAAGCACGATTCGATTCGTATTCAAGGTGGTGCGCGCTTTGTGGATATGGGAGGCGAACTTGCGAACTACAAGGAGAAAGAGAACGCCGTTTATAAGATTTTGCCACAGAATCCAAACCACACAATACAGGTACGATTTGAGGAGTGGGATCTCGGTCCGGGGGACGTGCTTGATCTCTTTACAGAAGACGTTCCTTGGGCATTGGAAAACCTCCTAAAGGAGGATATGAAAGATAAGTACAGCCATCGCCTCACAGGTGAGGGGAAGGATAGGATCTTCGTCTCTCAAGCACAAGATGGTAGTATTACATTCCGGCAGCTAAGCACTGGGAATAAGCCGGGCACAGGTTGGAAGGCGGATATCCGTGAAGTAGAAATCCCCAACCAGTGGCGAATACTAGCACTGCAAGAGGTGGAGGGGAAGGATGCACAACACAAGAGGATAGAGGCTACAATAGAGAATCTCACCTCTGTAGATTTGAACAATGTGGCACTACAATGGATTGTAGATGGTGTCCTACAGCCAGTACACATCCCCAAATTGCCAGCCAAGAAGGGAGGCGAGGCTTCTCTTACTAAGTTTGTCTTTGATACAGAATTCGATATCACACCTCCAGTCCGTCACGAGATTGCCGTCCGACTCTTGCGTGATGGGAACGTGGAAGACAACTATAAAACTTATACGTTACTGCGCGATACTTATTGGTCAGATGGAGAAATCCTAGATCCGAAGAAACTCTATATTAAGGAGTTGAGTGGTTTAACGATTGAGCCCGTAGTATGCGTTCCGAGTGAACATGTACAATATCGTATCGATCAGAAAATTCCGATCTATTTGAAGAGTCCGAATCATTTTGTGGCGAAGTTATCGAACAGTACGATGACAGAGCTAAAGGACACAAAAATTCGTGTTTGGATAGATTTCGACCCAACTGATAAACAGTTGAAAGACCAAGCGCCAGAGTTGACTCTCACTCCTTGCAAAGCATATGCTGCAACACAAAAGGGGATTTTGGATTATAGAGGAGTCCCAGGATTAAAACCTGGCTTGTATCGCATGCGCATGATGTTGGCAAGAGATGCTGATTATGAGCTTTTTAAGGCTGGAAAAGGAATTGCATTTGGGCAAGTTGTAGAGTTTACTGCAGATGTGAAAGATGAGTATCATCCTGCAGATAACGACCTCGAGGTGTTAGAAGAGTCGTTGTTGCGTTCTGGTACAAGTTTAACTACGGCACAAAAGATGAAGGTTAAGGTGAGAAACAACGGTTATACGACTTTCGAGACCGTGGCACTCACTTACCAAGTGGATGGTGGCTCTAAGAGTGCTCCTAAAGAATTTGCAAACAAAGTAGAAGCAGGCAAAACGGTGGAATTGGAATGGGACGACGTGAATATTGACCTTAGTACTCCTGGAAAGCACGAGATCAAGATTTCGCTCGCAACACAGAATACCAACCCCGCAAATGATGTTTTAACAAAGACAGTCTATAATGTTGAGCCATCCACAAATAAGCTTTATGCATTGCAGTTCAAGGCAAATGAAGAGCGACAGGGGGTCGAGATCCCTAAACTTCTCACGGGCGAGGAAAGTGAGCTTACCATAGAAGGTTGGTGGCGTTGCGACGACTATCATACGCATTTCCTTTTTGATGCTGAAGGGCTTAAACTTCGTGTCGTCTACAACATTCCCAGCTATAAGGATGGCTCGTTGCTCGTATTCTCGGGGAAATCCCAATTCAATATCTCGGAACTCCCCGCAATAAATCGTGGACAATGGCACCATATTGCCGTATCGGTTCGTCAGGAAGAGGATCTCGATTTTGGCTTTGAGTATACTGCTGTACGAGCTTTTGTAGATGGTATCGAGATCTCTTTACAGCAAGGAGAGAACTCTCCCTATAGCGCAACCGATGTGACTGTGAGCAGACGCCTAGGTGGACAGATGGCCATGTTCAGAATCTGGGAGAAGGAGGTAGAATCTGCCCAACTCCTAGCCAATAGGTATAAGAGTGTACGTAAGTCGGATGGTAGTCTAGAAAAGGATTGTATTGCCGAGTTCCTACCTGCAGTAGGCAAAGGGGCGTTTATAACTTCTGGGTCAGATTTTGTGGGTGAGATCCGGAGCAAAGATCCCGAACATTGTTGGAAGCCAATGGAACGGCTTGTGGTAAAAGTAGAGGGTGCAAACAGTGTAGAACCTTCGCAATACGATGCTTCAGGGAAGAATATTAACCTCGTAATACCTGCTACGACAACGGATCTTACG
The DNA here is from genome assembly GCA_965240855.1 of uncultured Bacteroidia bacterium. Lineage (GTDB taxonomy): Bacteria > Bacteroidota > Bacteroidia > Bacteroidales > CAJPTX01 > Bacteroides_D. Next base: position 12,108 of record CBDEMG010000008.1, read on the forward strand.
AAGGTGAAGTTGAATTTTATCTCGGAGTGGGGTAGTAATGTTGTAGTGACGCGCAAGAATGAGACGAATCCAGTAACGAGCGAAACAGAACTCGATTTTAGCGCGAATAAGATGTTGGAATTCAAGGCTACATTAAACCTCTTTGGTAAAACAGCTGAGCAGGAATTCTCTGTTACGCTTGTAACGGAAAAATCGAAGGCTTGCGACTTGAAGAAATTCGAAATGTTGAAAACAGATGGCTCACTGCTTAAGAATTTGGATAATCCTAATCAAGACCTCCAGATAAGCCTTACTGCAGAAGAGAGCACTGAGGTGGTATTTGATAAGGTGAAAGTAAAGTTGAAAGAGTTGTCAGATGGGGCTACGCTCTACTATAATGATGAGAAGATTGAGAAGGAAACCGTCCGAGAGTTTGATCTTCGCGAACCGAAGATATTGCGTGTAGTTGCAGAGGATGGACATACTACGAAAATTTATACTCTTGGTCTGTCCATTGAGCAAAAAATAACTTGGACGCCTTCCTTCCCATCCGAGGGTATTGTTTATACAAAGGATCCTCTCGAGCTCAATGCTGTAGCAACATCCAAATTACCGTGTAAATACCATTCGTTGGATTCGAAAATAGCAACAATCGACGCAGATGGGAGATTGCGAACAGTGGGAGTAGGTACTACTACAATCGTAGCTACGCAAGAGGGGAATGGTTTGTACTCTGCTGCGCTTCCTGTGCAGTATCAAATAAAAGTTCTACCGCGCACTTTGGTAGTGCGTATGAAAGATGCAACGATGGCGTTGGGAGAGTCGCTCCCTCTCTTCCAATTTGAATATGGAGGTTTGCAGTATGCAGGAACAGAGTCGCTCTTTGCGCGTGAGTATCTTGTACAACAGGATGCAACGACAATCTGGACTCCTCAAATGCCTCCACTTGCAAAGGGTTCGTATACTGTGGTCCCGAGAGGCTATACGCACCCAGAGCAAATAGGAGGTTACAAAGTGGAATATAAACAAGGTTTGCTAACAGTAACCGATCCTAAGACTGCAAGAGAGGTGGAGGTGACTATCGTAGATGAGGTGAAAAAGCCTTTGGAAGGTGTTTTGCTACACTGTCAGAACATAATTTACAAGAGTAGTGCGGAGGGGATAGTAAAACTTTATCTCAAGGCGGGGACGTATGTCTTTACAGTGGGCAAAGACGGCTATGCATCCAATGGTAGGGAGTTCGAAGTAAAAGATAAGAACCTGCGTCTGATGGTTCCTTTGGCAAAACTCGCTCACAAGATTACCTATTCTACGGATGGAAAGGGGAGTATACTCGGACTAGCAGAACAAAAAGTACCTTCAGGACATTCGGGATTACGTGTAACGGCAGTTCCTAAGAGTCAGGACTATAAATTTAGCAAGTGGTCCGATGGCAAGACTTCTGCTTCGCGTACAGAACTCAATGTAACGCAGGATATAGAACTCACTGCAGAGTTTGTAGAAAACAAGTATTTGGTAACCTATCTCATTGCAGGCGAAGTGGATGGTGGCGAATTTGTGACGGATGCGTCAACACAAAAACAGCAAGTTGGCTTTGCTCAAGATGCCGCTCCCGTTGAGGTTCGAGCAAAAGAGGGGTATGTGTTCCTATGTTGGTCTGATGGGCAATTAACCATGAGGCGTCAGGATAAAAACATACGTGACCATGAGGAAGTTCATGCTATTTTTATGCGTCCTGTTGCACTACCATGGCGCGAGAACTTTGATATGGGGCTCGAACGACTCAAATACTGGTATCTCGAAAATCCTGATCAAGGTATAGGCTGGGTATTACGTCCCGAGAATAGAATACATAAGGTACACTCTGGGTATGGGTATGTTTTGATGGTGGATCCGAAATCGGAGGAATTGTATTATACGGCGCGAGTTCTAAGTCCATGGCTCTCTCTTGCAAATCGTCAGGTAGGTAAGGATCTCGAGATCTCCTTTGATCATTGGTTTGGAAATGAAACGTTCTCGCCGGAAGTAAAGGGTATCTTAGAATATCAGTTTGATGGTGAGACGAATTGGACAACCTTCAAAGAGGCCTCGCAGGACGTAGTCTTTACATCAAGTGTAGTAAAACAGCAAGTCAGACTCGCATTAAAGGATGCGGATCTTACATCGAAAAAAACGATTCGTTATCGTTGGACGTTTAAGAACGACAAATTCTCTGCTTGGTGGGCACTCGATAATATTCGAGTTGGAAATCCTGCACCGACAACCTTTTCGCTCACGTACAATGCAGATGCCAATGGATTTGTAAAGAAAAACAATGAAGCACCTACAAGCGAGATAAAGCTTGAAAATCTGGATGCTTCAAACAAAACCGTTGTATCTGCTGTACCAAAAGAAACGGTAGAGGACGAACTGCAAATTACGGAATCGCGGTTTGTGCAGTGGTTGCCAGATGGTCTGACCAATTCGCAACGCGTAGATACCCAAGAACCTATAGCGACCACTCTTAGTGCTGTATTTAAAAAGCGTCTGCTGTATAAGCGCTACTACAATGCTGGTGAACATGGACGAGTTGAGGGACTTACGTATCAAACGGTTGAATCGGGCCAGGAGACACAAAATGTACTCGCTGTACCAGAGAGTTCCTATTGGTTCGATCGTTGGGATGATGGGGTGTTGGAAAATCCACGTACGGATGTCAATATTACAAAGGGAGCAAAGGTTACGGCACTCTTTAAAGATCACCATGTGGTAGAGTTCGAAGCTCCTAAGAATGGAGAATTAGAGGTGCTATGGAATGGTAAGAAGCTCCAGAGTGGAGGCGATAATGTGAGGGAGAAAGAGTATACCCTAAAAATAACGGCAACTCCTGCCGACGGTGCCAAATTGGAAGAATTGACCTTAAATGGCGAAGAGATCTCCTCCGGTATGTTGTTTAAACTGAGAACAGACGCTGTAATAGTGGCGAAATTCTCGAAGTCAGATGAGGTAGAAACGGCAGATCTCTTGACCGATGTGGTGGTTTCTCCCAATCCGTTTGCCGATTTGTTGCGTATAAGTAATGTTGTCGTGGCGGATGCAAACTTCGAATTACTCACTTTACAGGGACTCGTCGTACGTAGAGGAGCGCTCGAGATAGGAGAGACAGTAATAGAGACTCATTCTATCGAAGCGGGCGTTTACTTGCTACGAATCTTCACCGAAGACGGTACAAGTAGAAGCTACCGAGTGGTAAAATCCGCAGGTGCTTAATATATGTTGTATAGATTTGCCTTCAGTCTGTAAAAGACTGGGGGCAAATCTTACGATTCTGTCAAATTCGCGAGAACTAAAAAGTTGCCCAAAACGAGAATATTAATCCCCAGAAAATATTGCAATGTGGTAGGCTTCTATCGGACTTGTACTACAGATGCAATAGATTGCCCCCTACTTAATTTTTAAGACTACTAAAGCTCAGCAATTTCTTATTCTCCGAGTGTGAGTAGATTTTCGTAAAGGCTTGCTCCGATGCGGAGTCTTTCCCCAATACTGTTTGTTGAGTTTCTTAAGAAGTATAACTATCAAGCTAGGTGAGGTTATCGCTGTGAGGAAGTGGGGAGTTCGAGGGAATTTTGAAGTAATAGGCATCTCTTATAAAAGAGGTGTCTGTTTTGTCCTAACGCCAGAGCCTTAGCAGGCAGCGTGCAGCGCAAAGCGATCCATTGATGTCTCATGAAGCAATTACCGAGGGCGTCGAATGGTTTTTGCATATTCTGGAGAGGGCGTGCCGTCTGCTAAGAGATTTCCTACTTTTGTAGGAAACGAATCCTGATGGCATTCCAAGGTTTACAAGAAGAG
>CBDEMG010000009.1:0-8758 GCA_965240855.1 uncultured Bacteroidia bacterium
CCTCCGTTAAGATAAACCTGCACGCTGAGCGCGCAGGAACTCCAAAATGTAGCCTATGGTGGCGAAGCCTCCACATTTATCTTAGCGGTGGGTTATCTACCCGCCGTAGAATAGATGGGGCTTTGTAGGGACAGAGCATGCTCTGTCCGTTTTTTCCGCCCAAAGTTTCCACATTGGGGTCTTAGCAGACGGCACGCTTGCGACAAGCGGGGCTGTCTAAGCCCCCTTAGGGGCGAGTGTTTTTAGCACGGTGGTAGGAACCCCGTGCGGATTTCACGCTATACAGACTCTTAGCAGACAAGCGATTGGTACTTCACGCACCCTCCAGATATAAGGACTTAGGTTTCTATACATCGCAACCGCCTAGTAAACAACGCATTGCTCTAGTAATACACCCTTTTGTGAATATGAAACCTAGGAGTAGCTAAAAGCTGTAATATTTGTACAGAGTAGTCATAATTTATAAGATATGAGAATGAAGAAAACGTACTGGTTTATTACCACGATAGTTGTGGCGCTATTAGGGTTTTCTTGTATAGGGAACACCCTAGCACAAGGATTGCCTTTTATAACAAAATGGGAGTGCAAGAAGGGTAAGGAAGTACCAATCCCCATTGTGGGCACTTACAAAATGCTCATAACCGATGCGAATGGAAAGGTGAAAGTATATGAAACTGTGACAGTAGTGGATGCTGACAATCCTTATATTTTTAAGCCTACCGAGGACGGTATTTATACCGTGACGGCTGGACCTGAAGGGATCGAGTATTTTCGGACAATGTATCAGTTTAGGGATTTCAAGGAATTGATCGAGGTTGTTCAATTCGGTACTGTGGAATGGAGATCTATGGAGTTTGCCTTTGTGCGATGTGGGCGAATGAACTTTGCTGCAAATATAGACAACCCCAATCTTTCAAAGGTCACGAGTATGAATAATATGTTCGTAGCGTGTCGTGCCTTTAATCACTCGCTTGCGGGCTGGGATGTGAGTCATGTGACTGATATGAGTCACATGTTTTATAACTGCACTTCCTTCAACCAATCGCTAGAAGGCTGGGATGTGAGTCATGTGACTAATATGAGTCAGATGTTCTCTAACTGCACTTCATTCAATCAGCCATTAAATTGGAATGTGGGTCATGTGACTAATATGAGTCAGATGTTCTTTGGCTGCACCTCTTTTAATCAACCTCTAAATTGGAATGTGAGTAACGTGATTAATATGAGTAATATGTTCACTGGTTGCACCGCCTTTAATCAGCCTCTAAATTGGGATGTAAGTAAAGTAACCGATATGGAGAAAATGTTCACTGGTTGCACCACTTTCAATCAGCCTCTAAATTGGGATGTGAGTCATGTGACTGATATGCGTGGAATGTTCAAAGGCAGCACCTCCTTCAACCAGTCGCTCGGTTCGTGGAAAATAAAGACTGTCGTGGGGAACTTAGGGAAAACCGCCATAGGCGTGGAAAACTACTCAAAAAGCCTCGTGGGGTGGGCAGAGTGGGCTAAGCAAGCAGATATAAGGGATATCAGATTTAACAATAATGTCAAAGGACTCATTTATAACGCTAAAGGTAAGGCGGCACGTGCAGAACTCATCAAGCGCGGATGGACCTTTGAGGGCGATATCGAGCAAACCTTTGAGGTGACGCTCGTACAGCCCGAACATGGAACGCTCGCAATAGAGGGCTACACTACAGAAGCACTTAAAAAAGTAAGCGATGAGACAGAACTCACGATAACGGCTACAACCACTGAAGAGGGCTACGAGCTAAAAGAGATACAGGTGAACGGCACGAAGCTCGAGGGCACGAAGTTCAAAGTTACGGCCAACACCACAGTCACGGCACTCTTTGGTAAGCAGACTTTCCCCGTCACAGCCAGCGTAAAGGATGGTAAAGGCGGCACGGTTAAGCTTGAAGGCGCTCCAGACCTTACGGCAGTGGAATACGGCACAACGCTTACTGTTGTAACAACTCCAGACGAAGCCCATGGCTATAAACTCAAAGCGATAAGGGTAAATGCTCAGCCACTTGCAGATGGAGTAACAACTTTCAAAGTAAAGGATGATGCCACCACAGTTGAGGTAGAGTTTGAGTTAAAGACCTTCTCTGTTACCAAAGAACTAAAGGGCGTCACAAAGGGTGAAATCACAATCACTGGGGCTACGAACCTCGATGTTGTGGAATACGGTACAGAGCTGACAGTCAAGGCTACTACCACGGAAGAAGGTTATAAGTTGAAAGAACTCAAGGCAAATGGAGTGGATATCAAGAGTACTATGAAGTTTACCGTAAAAGCTGATACAAAAGTGACTGCAGTATTTGAAAAGGAGACTCCCGTAGAAGATGCACTGTTTGCTAATGTACAAGTTGCTCCCAATCCATTCTCTAGCCACTTACTCGTGCGCAGCAATGGAATAACGGGTTCTTACACCCTGCTCAATGCACACGGAGTAGTACTACGTAGTGGTAGTCTCACGGATGGCGAGGTTTCGATCGAAACTACAGATCTTTCTGCAGGTCTTTATCTCTTACGTCTGAGGGCAACGGAGGGTACAACGAAAGTTGTAAAAGTTATTAAAGAATAGAACACCAAGTAGATACAACTTGTAAAAATCCCATTTAGGGATGGCAACAGACGGACACTTTCTCTCAGGGAGGTGTCCGTCTACTATTTATAGTAACAACTACAGCTGGAGTATCAAATGCTTTATAATTTTTATACAATTCTCTATGCGAGAATGCTTGTCTTGTATATCCAAGAGGAAAGCTGTGAACTCCTTTATGGTAGAAATGATAATAAAAAACGGTTCGCGATACTTTCTGTATCAGAACCGTTTCCTAAATTTAAATTTTCCTTAATTCGAACCTCTACGAGATTATTGCTGTCTATTTTGTGTTCCCATTAATACGCTTCGTCATCGTCGCTGGCATCCAAGTCGTATCCTTGAGCTCTCCATTTCTCTACAAAAGGCAATTTACCAGCAGGCGAGCCCTTGAACATGCTACGTATCTCATTCTTAGACACATTGTTTATATCCCACTTATCTAGAGGTTGATTGAACGAGCTACATTGGAGGAACATGCCATTCATAGATCTCACCTCGCTCATATTCCACATATCCAACGGTTGGTTGAATTTTGTGCAATAGGCGAACATCCGATCGGTGTATGAGAGACGACGGAGATCCCACTTATCTAGAGGTTGATTGAACGATGCACAAGATGCAAACATTTGCGACATATCGTAAACGTTACTCACATTCCATCCATTCAAAGGCTGGTTAAATTGTTTGCAATTGAAGAATAATCCGCTCATAAGGGTAACTTGGCTAACATCCCATCCTTCTATAGGAGAGTTAAACTTTTCGCACCCTGCAAACGTCCTTGTTAAATTATTACAGCCCTGCAGGTTTGGAGTATCGATATCCTGATCAAACTGCAAATTGACACAATCGGAGAAGGCAAATTCCATCCCTATCCATTTTACATCGCCAAAGCGAACAACAGAGAGGAGGGTTTGCGCAATCTCTTCGTTATTGCCATCTCTAACATACATTACAATGCGTTCTACTCCCTTAGGACCAGCTTCGACAATGTAGGTTCCATCTGTAGGAGGCGTGAAAGTATAAGCTTTCTCTGCAAAAGGTCCACTTTCTGTCATACCTCCTTTTACACTTACTTGCTCGGTGTGGCGGTCATCTGGTGTGGCTTCGTTATACCAAGTCAGGGTATATGTTCCTATAATAGGTATTTGAAGGGCTTTCCCAGCTTTTCCTTGCCATTTAGTAATAAAAGGTATCTCGCCAGCAGGGTAGCGCGATATATCTACTGTCGCCCCAGATTTCGTTTCTACTGCTTTGGTATCTCCCGCTTCTATTCCTGATTGAGGCGGCGTTTGTTGGTTACAGCCCCAGAGAGGGAGAGTTAGTAAAGTGAGACCAAGTAGTTTTCCTAGCATTTTCATGGCAGGGTTTATTTTATTCTGCATTCTAGTATTACGGTAAAATTTGTTCTCGTTGGATGCAAGTTGTTAATACAACCTTCCTCAGGGGCGGAAGGTATAAACTCCGACCTTAAAGTTAGCAAAAGTACACTCAATGGGGTGCTAGCCCGTAATGCGATATTTTGATACGACGCTGTAGGATTTTACTAAATCGCTTGAGCCGTCGTTCTACTTAGTCTTTTAGTAGAGCAAAAACACCATCTTCGCTCTCTACATACAGCGTATCATTGTATACGTGCAACGAATAAATAGCTAGATTGCTACCAGCCCCTTGCGCAGGAATGTGATAACTCGCTGTATAGCGCCCCGTTTTAAGATTGTAAGCATCTAATACAAACTCATCGTTGAACTGATCCACGCGTTGCGAAAAAACATAGACCAGACCGTCTTGTATAAAACTTGCAGCATTGGTATTAAATGTCTCGCCGCGCTTGTAGAGTACCGCATTCTCGTAGTGCATAAGCGTAGGCATTGGGACGCTGTCGCGCGTTGTTATGGTTTGTATGTACTTGCCATCTGAGGTGAATACCCAAACCCATGGCGTATGATAACTAGTATAGGTGACATAACCTCCGTAACTGAAAAATGCCCCGTCATAAGCCATCAAACGCTCGAGATAAGAATTATATCCATCGCTGGGTAAAGCTAATACGGAGTACAAATTAGGGTCTTCATTTTTACGATATGCAAACTGCAAATGAGCTGCAGCGCCAGTACCTACCTGAGCTAATAAAAGTTTTTCTGTATTACTCAAACAGATCACATCGATAAGACTATCTGCCAGATTATAGGAGCGAACAATATCGCGGTTCAACCACATTTCTATGTAGCTGTTGTCTGCAAAAAAGAAAAACCTATCTCCTATGCGCCAGCGTAACGATAAGCCTTCGCGGTGGTCTAGACCGTAATCGGAAGTGCGCCCTAGGCTATCTATTTCTGTCCAGTGAGTCTGTCCTTTTGCTTGTCCTCTATTTATATAAATTACATTGTTGATAGAATAAATTGAAGGATGCGATGTTGTAAAATAGTCTTTTAAGATCTGGTCGCCAATGCGGAACTTACAGGGCTTAAACTCCCGTTCTATGGGATAGGCCAATACCCTGCTTTCATGATTTATGAAGTAGAAATAAACCCACAAAATGGCAAAAGCCGCAAGTAGTATTACAGCAAAAGGTACGATATCTTTTGTACGAAATTTCATCTATGTAATGGATTGCTCTCTCTTCTTGTGCGTGGAAGAGGGAGTGCGATAATACAAGGCATAAAGCAAAAGGATAAAGAACAGTACGAGGTTAATGAGCAAATGCCACTGGAATTTCAGACCATTGAGTACACCTCCGCAGCCACAAACCTCGTAGTGACCAGTAGAGGCAAGATAGATGATGTAGAGAGTAAAGAAAAGCATCATAGCCAGTGCAAAACGGATGCCCCACTTTCGTACAAACACCAGCAAACTGATGCTTGCTATCTCTGCCCCAATCGCAAAATAAGCTACTACACTTACCCAATGCTCCTCAAATAGTCCTGTGCGTGCTACATTGAGTTTAAATGCTTCGAACTGTAACAATTTGTTTACCAACGTATAAGCAAAGAACCCTACGATAACCAGTACGACAAACTCTCGAATACTATAAAAGAGTTTTTGACGAGTCAAGACCATTGTAGTCTAACGTATTCGATCCAGTTCGTCGTCGATTTCAATGCCATCCATCCTACGCGAACGGAAGTATTTCCCAAAGCGATATTCTACTCCAAGCATTATTGTAGGATACGCTTGAGATTCGCTCATTTCCTTAAAAGAATAAAGTTCGCGTAAACTATTCGTTTTCAAGGTCATACTGAGTAAATTACCCGCACTCACATGTAGTTTGAGCGATTTATCTTTGAGTAAACGATAATCCACACTTGCCCCGAGATCTGAGACAGGCTCGTAATAGCCGTAGAGATTATAGCCGCGTCCCCAGTGTCCTAGCCACGTTTCGATGGTCAACGGGCTGATAGGGGAATACTCTATACTAATATTTGCTACAGTATTCCATCCCTTTTGCGCTTTTCCGAGCGAACGTGCCGCATAGGTCGCATAAAATGCGTACTCGGAATAGTTAACTCCTCCGTAAACGTTAATGTAAAGTTTACCATCAAAGTAATCTCCCTGATACGATATACGTGGTGCTATCCTTTGAAACGTTCCTACATTGTGAAATTTGCTTACAAAGTTATCATTCTCGTAAAGCGACGAAACATAGTTGTGTACATCTAAGTACTCCACGCGAAAAGAGAATGAGTGTCCAGGAATGCGTTTGGAGTAGCGAAGCGAGTATGAGTGAGTCATTGCGGGGAGCAGCGCTTGGTTACCTATAGTACCCATTCTGCGATCGGTATAGCGAATTCGCGGATCTACATAGGCGAGGTTCGGCTTTTGGACTCGCTGTGAGTAGGAGAAGCTCAGACGTCCCCACTTATTACCATAACTGAGCGATGTAGTAGGCAGCACATTCCAAAATTTGTGGTGTTGGATGCCATAATCATAGATGTCGTAATCTACTGCGCAACCCAAAAACAAAGAGATATTGAAAGGGAACTCAATGAAGTCCTCAAGCAGAACACGTTGTGTGTGGCTTTTAGGAGAAAGAGAGCTTCCTGTAGATCCGCCACGCATAATATATCGATAAGCATAATCTATGCTGTGCGTGAGAGACCAGAGTGTGAATAAGTCGTTGTGCGTGCCCGAGAACTCACCTGCAGCAGTGTAATTATTTTGTTTTAAATCGTCTTTCCAATCCAATTCATTGATCACCGATGCATCATTTATATAACCGTAACTCCCATTGATCTTGAATATATTGTTATCGTTGTATTCATAACGCAAAACCAAGATTCCATTACCTACGAGCTCATCATAATGCGCTCGCTTGCGGTAATCTTTATCAAGAAAGGATGTTTTATAATCTGTTTCATTATAAGTCGTGATTATACCTTCTATTTGCGCTGAGAAAGATTTAGAAAAGAGATAAGACATATACAGATTTGCGTTGCCATCAATGGGGCTTTCTTGCGTCCGAGTTTTACTAATACTATCGGCGAGCCCTGTTCGTGAGAAAATTTCATACTCTTGTTGTACACGCTCCTCACGAATATAACGTCCAGATGCACTCGCATCAAAACGTGGCGACTGAAAGCTTAAAGAGGGAGCTGTACTATAACCAATGCGTTTATCGTTGTTTAGCTCGTATCTCCCACTCAACGAAACGTTTCCATTGAGATGTAGCAGACTGCTCTTTTTTCGATAGATGCGGATCTCCCCTCCATCCTTGCTCGGGTTTGCAGAAACCTCGCGCACCTCCACGCGATCCACTACTTGGATATTTAAGGTTTGAAGTACAGTCTCCGAAACCTCCTTGTCATCAAGATAGTAGGTGGGACTCCCTGTTTTACCTGCTATTACAACAGACTCGCCTGAGCGGACAAATTCGGGTAGGCGTTGCAACGCTTTGGGAATGGGGGTGTACGCCTCAAATTTCGAAGTATTTATTTTATACTCTCTGCCGCGTGCATTTTCCTTAATATTCGATACATACCCTGCAACGCGCACCTCATCTATCGTTGTTTGTTTCTCGGTGAGTTGTATCAAGTATTCTTTTGTAGAGGGAAGGACAGAAAAAATAGAATCGAAAGAACCGTATGTGATGTCTTGAAATTGTATGCGGAAATTCGTACACCCATCTGGTATAGTAAATGTTGCAGCGCCTTCGGTGTTCGTGGTATAACCATTTGTTTTATCGCACGCAGTTAGCTGAAAACCTAAGTTTGGCACACCCGATCCGTTGCACATAAAGCGTATTTTATGCTGTGCAAAGAGAGAGAGGCTGCTGAAGAATGAAACCAAAAAGATTAAACGTCTCTTCATTCTCTAAAGGTTAAGATAAAGGCAGGACAAAAATATTTTTGTCCTGCCCGCATTAAAAATCTAATAAGTGCGTTCCCTATAAGTTCCTTTTACAGTTCGTTCTCTACCACGAAACGTTTCTGTAAAACAAACGTTTTCTCGGTTACCAAAGCAACCCGCTTCAACAATTGGTTGTTTGGGCTCTGGTTGATTGAGATCTGGTCGATTGGGATCGATTGTAGTTCTTCGATCATCTTTATCTGCCTTTGCAATTTGTTGCCGATTGATAATAGCAGCCACAGCTACACCTACAAGGATCGCAAACAGCATGACAACTTTTCTCTTATTCATCGTTTTCTAACTTTTTAAGTTCAAAAAATAATACTGTTTCGAAACTAAGTATTTCTACCAAACAAACAATGAAGTACTAAAAAGGTTCAAAACAAAAAATTATTTCACAATTGTTATTGTGCGTTCTCTATAAGAGCCTTTATAGGTTACAATAGTATCTCCTTTTTGTTCTGTATAGCAGGTGCGCTTTGATGGTATGCAAGCTTCAGTGGTAATGACAACTACTCTTTTATTAATAGAGTCGTTCTCCGATGCAGTACCATGCTCACTATTCACAATTAGCGCTGTAACTCCACCTAATAGAATTACCCCTAACGCAGCAATATGTCTTTTCATTCTCGTATTGACAGTTTTTAAATTTAAAGACATCACTCTCTATAAACTATAATCAAACTTCGTTTTCAAATATAATAAAAAGTGAATAAAATAGATGATGAGTTGTTTGCGCCAAGGTCTTAGCAGACGGCATGCTCGCGACAAGCGCTCCTTACGCCGGAGGGGCGGTGAGTG
>CBDEMG010000010.1:0-43973 GCA_965240855.1 uncultured Bacteroidia bacterium
CAGCTTGCTCCTCTTCCCATTGCCCGAGGAACAACCCTTCAAAACACTCCTTTTTCCCCTCAAAATACGCTTTTAGTGTTGAGAGGAAAAGGCTCTTGCCAAAACGACGAGGACGCGAGAGGAAGTAGAATTTACTAGCACTAACTAAGTCCGCTACAAATTGTGTTTTATCAATGTAGATAAACTCACTTTTACGGATGTCATTAAAATCCTGTCCCCCGATGGGGAGTACTCGTTTAAGCGAATTCATCAGTTTATTTTGCTAAAATATGATACACTAATGTACACAAAAAGAGGCTCGTTATGATTCTAAGCGTGTCGTTTTTCGATCTTAGCTGAGCTGTCTCAAATTAGTTTACTGTTGCAGGTGTAAGGAAATTGTGTAGTACAACCAATGTAAATAGTAAAAGATCTTTATGCTTTTACTAATTTTCGCCTGAAACACAAAAGCTCTATAGATGAAAAAAATAGTATTGTTAGTATGTGTGCTTCTATGCGCTACTCCTTTCTTGGGATATGCACAGCAAGAAGTGCAAATGGGTAGCCATAGGTTTGTGCCTGAACAGAACATTCCTATACGAGGCGGAGTAAGCCTAAGTATGGGTACAGCCACTAATGGTTACTACAATACATTGGTACAGTTCCGTACGATTCCTAGTGCGACCGAGATTGCTCAACTCGAAAAACAGGGAATAATATTGGGAAGCTACCTTGGCGGGAATGCTTACTTTGCTCAAGTGAGCGCAATAAAAAAGGAGAGAGAGGTGCTTCGTGGACGTACCTCGCTTAGTTCGATAGTCCCTATGCGGGCAGAGTGGAAGATAGATCCTCTTCTGGAGGGACGTTCGATACCGGATTACATTCGTGCAGGTGAACTCGTAAAAGTAGGTGTACGCTATGCTGCTAATGTAACCCAAGGAGAGGCTCTTTTGATCTTGCGGCAGATTGCACAGAGAGTGCTCCGCAGTTCTGAAACGTTTAGAACCGTGGAGTTGACTGTTCCACAGGAACGAATAGCAGCTCTTGCTGCACTCCCGTGGGTACTGACAATAAAGGCGATAGATGCACCGATGCAGCTAAATAACCTTGATGCTGCGGTATTGAATCGCGCAGCAGTACTTCGTTCGTCCTTGCCACAATTAGGTGCTCGTATGCTCGATGGTGAAGGTATAAAGGTGGGAATTTGGGATGGTAACGTAATGCAACACCCCGATTTCGGCGAGCGAATTGTTCGTCAAGAATACGAATCGCAAGGACAAGGGAGCGAAGAGCACGGTACGCACGTAGCGGGCTCTATATTAGGTAGTGGGCTTTTGAATTCGGCGGCAACAGGACTCGCGCCTCGAGCTACAGGGTATACCTACAATTTTATAGGGAGCAACGGCTTCTCTTCTCAAGAAGAGATGTTAAAAGCGAAGCAAGCCTTTGGTATTACTCTCACATCTAATTCCTACGGCACGCCACTAGCAGGACAGTGTAGGTACTACTACAGTCTTGTCTATCGTCAGAACGACTATGAATTGGATATACTCGCTAGTGACGAACCTACTCTTTCGCATCAAATTGCGGCTGGAAATGAACAGTCGTTTTGTACTAGCATCTCTAAAGAGCTCTATGGTCTGCCTAATTATGGAACGAGTACTTGGCGCGCGAAGAATGTGATATACGTTGGAGCGGTTGATACCCGTGGGTATATTACCGATTTCTCTAGCTTCGGACCACAGGATGATGGGCGTATGTTTCCTACTATCATGGCAAAAGGAGAACGCGTATATTCCACACAACCGGGACAAGGCTACAAAAATATGCGTGGGACTTCGATGGCTTGTCCTATAGCTTCAGGAACGTTGGCGTTGTTACAGCAGCGCTATAAGCAGTTGTACAATAACCGCCCCATTCGTAACGATCTGTTGAAAGCTGTAGTAATCAATACTGCGGAGGATGCTGGACGCAAGGGACCTGACTTCCAGTACGGTTATGGGATCTTGAATGCAGAAAATGCAGTAGACTGTATGGAACGAGGGAAACTTATTATCGACTCAGTGGAGATGGGTAAGACGTTAACTTTTGATATTCCAGTGCCTAAAGCAGGGAAGTTTGCGCAGGCCAAAGTAACGTTAGTATGGAACGATGCTCCCCTCGAAAAAGCCGTCTCCTTTGGCGAGTCGGTACTTGTAAATGATCTCGATCTTGTTGTCAAGGGGAAGGATATGTATCTGCCTTGGGTATGCGATCCGCGTAAGGGGAAAGTAGAAGAGTTGGCTGTGCGTGCTGTAGATAAGCTCAACAATGTTGAGCAAATAACGCTGACTCCAGACGAGATGGGGGACGCCATAAGGGTGACAGTAACGGGGAGTCGTGTAGTAAACGGTCATCAGTCCTTTGCCGTAGCAGTGTGGTTTGAAGAGGTAAAACAACCCCGGATTGTATCGCTAGGTGAAAACGAAGTACTTATACCAGGCGAAGAGTATACTGTGCATCACGAAGGTATTACGAGTGAGTATACAATCGATCTTTCGTACGACGATGGTGCTACCTATAAGTTCCTAGGCAGAGTAGAGATGTTTAATGGCAAGGTGCAGGCCAATCCCGTGGTAAAAATACCGCAAGATGCTCCGTTAACAACAAAGGCGCGTTTTCGTATCCTTGCTAAGGATGGAGGAGTAGCAATTTCACAATTCCCACTCATTGTAGCGCCACGTGTACAAGGTCTGAAGCTCGTAGAAGATCCTTGTGGCATTTCTGAAATGAAGCTCACATGGAATAAAGTGGAAGGCGACATCGAGGGTTACTCAATACTTGTGTGCGATGGTACGAAAGAGAAGCGCGAGGTTTTAGCTGAGGTCGGCAAGGAGGTACATGAATATCAGATACCTCCCGATAAGGTACAAGGAATCGCAATGCCGTATTTTACCATAGCAGTGCGTCTCGCTGATAAGAAATTGGGTGCAACTCCCGCTGTAGTACGAACCTATGCAGCTCGTCCATTAAAATTAGATAAGAGCAATTTACCATTTAAAGAGAACTTTCATGTATTCCCTTCGCCCTATTTTCGCCAACGAGTAGGAGCTAATATGCTAGCGGTTTATAAACCCTATACCCCAGAGTTGACTCCTGCGGCGAATAGTTTGGTTGCTGTTACACAAAAAGTAAAACAGTATTTCAATGACGAGGAGTATTTTGTAGAGAGCAATGCTCCGCAAATGGTTACCCTCGAGATGTGTGAATTAGATTTGAGTGAAATCCCTTCTGATAAGGATGTCTTTTTACATGTATATGCTAGGGTGGGTGATGGAAATAAAGATATCTCGGGCACAGCGCGCTTTAGAGTTGCGGTGGACAATCTGGGACTAGTCCCGATAGGGCGTGCAGCAGAAGAGCAAAAGTCTGTTTATGGTACACAAGAGTATGTTTATAGGATTAAAGGTGGTACAAAGCACAATGTGAAAATTCAATTCTGCGGTAGCGTACAGGACGACAACTATGTCCTAAGTGGGATCACGATAGATTTGCCTAGTACTTTGCCCGATGTATCGTTAAAATTGTTGAAAGAATTCGATCGTTTTGTTTCACCGGAAGAGACGGAATGCCGCATACTCGTAGAGAATCATTCGAGTGAACTCATGGAAAATGTGGGTGTACGGGTGCTAGTGGATGGGAAATGGGTAGCTACGGAGTTGGTGCCAGAGCTTCAAGCTATGAGTAAAGTAGAGGTCCCAGTAGTGTTAGATCTCCGTACGAAGGATCCGTTAGGAGCAATACGCGAGATTGAACTTATGGTGGAGAATGAAAATGATCCTACGCCTGCCGATAACTATTTACACTTCCAATATAACTACCGCGGCGAAGTGCTCTGCATGCCAGAGGCTACCATCGAGGTGACGGAGCTAGGAAAAGCGCCAGTAGATCCTAAGGCTACGATAGTGGTAGATAAGCCCACGATATTCACCGATTGCGGAGGGTTGTATGGGAATTATGCTGAATATCAAGAGTCTACATTAAAAATAGTACCTAAAGATCCCTCGCAGCGTCTACGGGTTACATTCAAGAAATTTGAGGCTCGGGGTAATAATGCAGGACTCTTTGTTTATACGTCGAGTGTTCCGCATAATCTCGCTCTGCAAAGTGTTCCAGTCAAGGATCTCCTTTTGGAAACATTGGAACGTCCGGTTTCGTACACCTCGGAAGCGACGGATGGAGCAATAACTTTCCTATTCCGTAGTTTGTACGATCTTGGAGCGGGTTGGGAAGCCGAGATAGACTTTGTACCTAAGAAAAATCCTCTTGCGATAACTTGGGCAAAAGCGCAGTTGCAAACGAAGGAGAGTGAAGCAGAAGTGCCTGTAAAGATGACGTTACTTAATCGCTGGCAAACTCCTGCTAAGGATGTAAAGGTGGTACTTTGGAATGGTCAGAGTGCACTTATGAAATATACGATTCCTGAACTGAAAAGTGGTGAGAGTCACTTTGAATTCCCCGAGAAATTGAAACTGAAAGCAAGAGAGTTGCGAGAGTTCGGAGTCTTTATAGAAGGGGGTGACGACCTCGAATGGAAGGATAATCATTACGACATACTCGCTGGCGTTGATGCCTATTGTATTCCGAATTCGTATAGACGTTTTTTGAGCCAGTGGTTGCTCAAACTCTCGTTTGAGAATAGAACTATTGCTTTTGATCATACGACTACACACATCAAATATACCCTAGATTCTGTGTTAGATCTTTACAAAGGCGATGGTAAGGTAAAAGCGCAGGTATATGCAAAGAAGTCTATCGCGCCCGAGCAAATACTACTACTCTATGTGGATTGGAACGAAGACGGGAGCTTCGCTGCAGACGAAAGTGTAAATATAACAGCACTCGAGGATGATATTATCCCCTTCGAAATCGGAGTTCCAGATGGGATAGCAGAGGGTAAGAAAAGAGCACGGTTAATGTTAGTGAAAACTAACGAAAAGGCGCTATTCCCCTGTGGTGATGGACATATTACAGAGGCTGATATTCACGACTTTACAATTGCAGTACACGAAGGAGAGAACCCTGCGCACAACGATCTTGCTATAACGAAAGTTGATATAGGAGAGACGGGTGTAAACCTTTCGGCAACGCAGGAAATAAAAATAACACTCCAGAACCTTTCGAATACAAAGTATGACGGGAAAATAAAAATTGCGGTCGATGTAGATGGGACAACATCGGAAGAGGAATACAATTTTGCATCGAAACCCTTGTTGCCTTTTACGGGCAGTGCGAAGATTACCTTGACGACGAAGGCGAACCTTGCCTCTAAGGGACTTCATAAGGTAAAAGTACAGATTGCAGAAATGCCAAGCCTAGTGAATAAAGAAAACAATATACAGGAGGCGCAGGTATGGTGTAATATCCCAGAACCTAACGGCTTTTATGCACTCCGTATGCGTTCCAATATGGCAGCGTATGCAGGCGAGTATGTTGCACTAGAGAAGACGACGTATAACCTTTCGGCGACCGGCGATTTTACTCTCGAATTCTGGATAAATCTGGAGTATCCACAGAATTCCTACATTTTCACAGCAGAGCAGTTGCAAGTTCTCACTCTTTATAAATACTCCGAAGGATATCCAGATAATGCATTAGCTCTTCTTTTGGGTTCGGGACAATATTCTGCAGTGGCGGTCTCGAAAGCAAATGCATTATTGCCAAATCAATGGAATCATGTAGCGATAGTAGTCTCGGGAATACAGGCGCTGCCACCCTCTTCTACGCTTGCGGTGTATATT
Organism: uncultured Bacteroidia bacterium; assembly: GCA_965240855.1. Taxonomy (GTDB): domain Bacteria; phylum Bacteroidota; class Bacteroidia; order Bacteroidales; family CAJPTX01; genus Bacteroides_D. The sequence goes on from CBDEMG010000010.1 coordinate 5,760, forward strand.
AATGGCAAGCGCGCTGCTATGGATATCAATGGCAACGGCGCTCCCAATCTTCGCAATTTACGGTTTGCACAACGGTTGAATGCCGATGTTGATGCGCTACGAATTTGGTCTGCAGTTCGAACCGAGGATCAAATAAAAACTGCGATGTATACGAAGCTCGGGAGCAGTCCACTCCCTGAAGGGCTAGTGGCTGAGTTTATGTTTGATGAAGGTAATGGGAATGCAGCTAGCTTCTCTGGCGATAAGATCGCAGGCATCGTTGTAAAGGATATCGCCCGTTATAGTAAGAGTGCTCCCAATACGGTTTGGCAATCTATGGAGCAACTCTTTTACCCGCTACGCGATGTGTATTTTGATAATCAAATTAGGATGACACCTGATGCCACGCAAGATTCGTACAATGTCGTCTTTGCTAAGGGAGCAGCCAAGCAGCAAAAGGTTTCGTTGCATTCGGTTTGGGAAGAGGCTCACTTTGAGTACGAACAATCGGCAGGTGTTTGGATACCACTTACTAGCGATACTCAGTTGAATTTCGCGAATCCTGTAAAACTTAAAGCAAAGCACACACTATTTGGTAGGTCACTTGAACAAACAGCAAGCTTTGTGTGGGAGGAAGATAAATCGAGCGAAAACAAGATAAATAAAGTAACGTTGCTGAGCAAGAATCAAGGTTTAAGTAAGGATATAGAAATTGAATATCCCAATGAGTCGCAACTTATTGATTTACCTGCAGGAGAAACCCTCACTAACCCCGCAGCAGTAGCCTTGAAGGTTGAGCTTCCTGTAGGAGCAAAGCTTCGCTACAGGGGAAACGAAGTTTTGAGTGGTGAGGTTGTGGTAGATCTTACGGCAGCACCTATCTCATGGGTCGTAATCGCAGAGAATGGAGACCCGCGAGCGTATACTTTCCGCTTGAGTTTGCCACAAATGATAACATGGAATCCTACGCAGCTGGAATTTACATACGGCGATGCGCCGATAGCACACAATGCGACAGTACAGGGAGGACGAGTATTATTTGCCTCGGATAACTCGAAGAGTGTAAATGTGGCGGGCGATGCCATTGTATTTTCTAAACCAGGCGAAGCAATATTAACTCCGTACCATCCGGGTACTGGACTTTATAAGCCTGTAACGGGAGAGAGTAAGAAGTTTACGGTAAAAAAGAAGGAGGTAAGAGCCTTTTTGGATATAACATCCTTGCGGTATGCTGAGCCCAGTGTGTGGAAGTTCCGTTATGAGGGGTTAGTTGAGCCTTCGGATGCAAGTATAATAGCATCGTCACTGGCAGCCTACGACTTAAAGAATGCTAAGGGAGAAATACAGGATGCTACGAAATCGCTAGCTATAGGTCACTATACCTTAACACCGAAGTCGGGAGCAACGTTTGAGAGCGAATATTACAAAGTGCTTCTACAACCAGCAGCGTTTGATGTGGAGCAAGGCGATATCTATGACGTGACGTTTGTTGTTCGGACGAACGAAGGAACTCGGTTACCAAACGCAACTATAAAATTTGCAGACAAGCAGTTGGTAACAGATGCACAGGGACGTATTACCGTTGCTTTACATAAGAGCGAAAAATTCCAGTATACAGTATCGAAAGCTGGGTACTCGAATAGAGTGGCTGAATATGAGGTAAAAGCGGAGTCTTCTCAGGTGCTAGAGGTCATAATGAAGAGCGTAGAAGTGACGATAACCTACTCGGTAAATGATGAGGAGATGGGAGTCGTGGTAGGAATCCGCGAACAGCATCTAGCAAAAGGCGAGAAAACTTCGAGCGTAGTAGCTATTGCAAAGGAAGGACATGTCTTTGTAGAATGGAGTGATGGGAAGAAAGAAGCTATGCGAGTGGATGAGAATGTGGAGGAGAGCAAAGAGTTGATAGCCAAGTTTCGCGCTTCGGGTTATTTTGTTGTGTATGAGGTAAATGCTGACGAAGGCGGTCGGTGGAAGCGTGGTGAGCCCAAACAAGAGATCTTCGAAAATGAAACAACTACCGAGGTAGAAGTAGAGCCCCTTGACGGATATTTCTTTAGCCGTTGGAACGACTATGTCCGAGAACCCGCACGAAAGGATGAGTGGCAGGATCTGGACGAGAAGGAGACTGTGTTTACTGCCTATTTCGATCCTTATCAACAGATTCCGAATGCGTATGGGTTTGAGAACGGTAGTTTAACGATAGAAGGACAAGGTTGGGATTACGACGATTCAGAAGGCGCAACAGCTCCTTGGGTTGTAAGCAATAAAATGCAGCAAGAGAATTTGTTTTATCGCTTGGATAACTATGCAGCCGTTTTGAATGCCTACGAACTCAGTGATAAGACAAGCAATAAGATCTCGCACTTGATATCAACGCGATATATAATACCAGAGGGTTACAACTCGGCCCTAGAAGTAAAGTTCGATTATCTCTATGCGGGAACAACAGGTTCGCAATTTATATGGTCGTATAGTTTTGATGGCAAAACTTGGACAAACATCGGGAGTTTGCCGGAGGCTACTTTGCGCAAGAGAGGATCGTTTAAGCTTGAGCAGTCGGAGTTGAGTGGTAAGAAGTATGTACAGTTCCGTTGGACGTACAAGACAACGGCCAATGGACTTGTGATGTTGGATAACTTCCTCCTTGCTCCTGCCTCGGCAACAGATCCTACCTTGCATTTTGTTGCAACTCCTGCAGAAGGAGGTCTGTTCAAGAATGCGAATGGTTTGGTTACGGACCTACAAGTGAAATATGGAAGTATCCCCGGTGCAGTTGAAGCTATTGCAAAAGACGGGTATCTTTTTGATGGTTGGAACGATGGATATAAGAGATCGCGTCGAGTATTTACAACCCCTATATTGATGGATGCTACCTATACTGCCAATTTTCGTGCAGTAGATCTCCATCGTTTGCGCTATAAGACAATTCCTGAGGAGGGCGGGTATGTGGAGATGGATGGTGCAAAAGTAACAGAACAATTAGTGAAGCACGGAATGAATGCGAAGGATGTTTTGGCTAAACCTGCAGCCGGCTTTAAGTTTTTGCGCTGGAATGATAACGGAGCTACTCAAGAAGAGAAGACAATGATGAATGTACAGCACGATGCTACTCTAGAGGCTGTTTTTGTGCGCGAGGCGGCCGAGGTTATAGTACAGTTAACGAATGCTGGTAAAAAAGTAGTAGGAGCTCAGATTGCTATTCAAGGGCAATTGACAACAACCAATACCTCGGGTGAGGTAGCGCTATTCTTACCTTTTGCAAAGTATACGGTGATTGTTAAGGCTACAGGCTATCAAACCAAGATGTTTGATATAGTGGTGCACGAATCGAAACACTTCTTTAAATTCGATCTAACAGACGAGATTGTCGAGCCAAAGTATCGATTGCAGTTTATAGTGCAAAGTGCGGGTGAGTCTGTAGAGGGTGTAAATATCCAGATCGGGGATGCGAAGTTGCAAACCTCCTCCAACGGCGAAGCGGAACTAATGCTAGCTGCAGGAACTTTCCGATATAAGGTTGAAAAAGAAGGGTATGAGGCTGTGGAAGGAGATATCACGATAGTGGATAAAGGTATCGTACAAAAGATTGAACTCAAGAAGATTTCTACGCCAGGTGGTGCTGTAGAGGATCTTGTTTTACGAGCAATCGTAGTTGCTCCGAATCCGTTCGAAGGCGAGCTTTATGTAATGAATCCTAGTGTCGAAGGTGTTCGTTACGAACTCCTGACAGTACAGGGACATAGAGTACTTACAGGAGAGTTACAATTACTGCAAAATATTCTAAGGACAGAGAATTTACCAGAAGGGATATACTTGCTGCGACTCTCTTTAGGCACACACCAAGAGGTTCGTCGGTTAGTGAAGCAGTAGGCTATAAAGTAAGTACGAAACATTAGAGAGATTCCTCAGATATTGGGGAGTCTCTCTTTTTATTCCCACAGTAAAAAGAGATGATACTGTCCTAAAAAAGTGTGATACGCTTCTAAAGATAGTTCGGGAACTCTATACAATACACACCTACAAAAAACTGCTAGAAGTATTAGGGTCGATATCGAATTTTCCAACTAGGTAATCCTGTGTGCGAGCGCGCAGAATAGTCGTAGGCACTTGCGTTGCCAAAGGCTTCTTTGGCGGCAAGTGAGTCTACTTTTTGTAGAAATGCGAGCATTGTGCCAGCCAGAGCTCCAGCAAGATGTCCCTCCCACGAAATCTGAATATCGCTAGGGAAGATTCCCCATAACATACTCCCATAGAGAAATGTAATAACCAAGGAGAGTGCAGCTAAGGCTCTTTTGCGAACTCTCCAACCACGAAAAAAAAGATAAAATCCAAAAAGATAAATAAGCGAACTTGCACCAACGTGGTAGGCGCTGCGTGCAATGCACCAAGTGAGTATACCACTTAAAAGCCATCCGTAGAGGAGCACTTGCCACGATTCGCGAGGATAGAAGTAGAAGAGAGCGACGCCGAGTATTAGAAGGGCTACACTGTTGGATAGTAGATGCTCAAGGTTGGAGTGGATGAGTGGACTAAGTACGATCCCGACCAATCCTCCTGTCGTTCTGGGATAGATGCCTAACCAAAAGAGTCCGCCGTCTGTTTGTGAACTCAGGAAATAGACCAAGCCTATAATGATAAGTAGGAGACTCGCTAGGAGAATACTAAGTTTGAACCGATGCTGCGAGATACGTTCTTTCGTGTCCACCACTTGGCATAAATATTAATCGTCGTCCTCCTCGTCCTCGGGGATAGCCTTATCTACGAAGTTCATCTCATTTATATCCTCCGAAACGTTCACAATGTAGTCTCCCATACGTTCGCATTGCGAGTATAGGTCGCTATAGAAGACGCCTGCTTGGTATGAGTAGACTCCATTTTCTACATTCTTGAGATGTGCGCGTTTGAGTTCGTTGCGATAGCTATTAATTTCTTCTTCGTACTTTTTTGCGGCTTCGAAGTCAATTGCGGCGTTGTTTGTTAGGTTGGAGATCATCACTGTAAAAGAGCGATCGACGAGATCTATCATTACATCGATGTGTTTCTGAATATATTGGTTAAACCAAAGATTTGCTTCGCTCTTTCGTTTTAATATTTTTCCCGCATTGTGGCAACAGTCTGCCACGCTTTCTATCTCACTAATAATTTTCATAAGCGCATTGACTTGCAGCCGTGCACTATCGCTAAGTTCGGAGGTCTGTAGCTTCCCGAGGTAGTTACCAATCTCAACCTCCATCCGATCGCTAATATTCTCGTATTTTAGGATGCGCTCGTATATTCGTTCCAGTTCCTTATCGTTCGTGGGGTCGAGCATCCGCTGTACAAAACCGAACATCCGGTGCACTCTGCGTGCATAGCCCGATACTTCTTGCCAAACGGAGAGAAGTGCGAGCTCGCCTGTAGGCATATAATCGTGCCCTATAAAACGCAAACGGTACTCTTCGTCTTCGTTCTCTTTAAGGGGTAGGAGTCGTTTTACTAAAGAGACGAGCTGCGGCGTAAACCACACCATGACAAGGGTATTAACGATATTGAAACAGGTATGGAAAAGCGAGAGTGCAATAGGGGTACTACTCGGATTTACAGTAGGCGAGGCGATACCCACTACCTGTGCTATATAATCAACAAACCGAATAAAGGGTGTGAAAATAATAAGTACCCAGATAACACCTAGGACATTGAATACGAAGTGAAAGAGGGCTGCCTGACGCGCTGAAGTATTTCCGATAGAGGCGGCTACGACGGCAGTAATCGTGGTGCCTACGTTTTCGCCAAGGATCATGGCAGCGGCCATACTAAAATCGATCCACCCATTGGCACACATCAAAAGCGTGAGAGCCATGGTTGCAGATGAGGATTGGATTACTACGGTAAGTCCTATTCCGATGACAACGAATAGGAGAATTGACCAGATTCCCAAATGTGTATAGTGGGAGAGGACTTCTAAGATTTCTGGGTAGAGTGAGAGATCGGGCACGGAGTTCTTCAAGAACATCAGACCGAGGAAAAGAAGCGAAAAGCCGAGAAGCATCTCGCCAATCGAGTGCAAATTGCTACGTTTGAGGAAGAGGAGTGGTACGCCTAACCCGAGGAGGGGGAGCGCCATCGATCCTAGATCCATTTCGAAGCCTACGAGCGAGATAATCCACGCGGTAACCGTTGTACCGATATTCGCTCCCATGATTACGCCTACGGCTTGTGTGAGTGTTAGTAAGCCAGCATTGACAAAGCTTACAAGCATTACCGTAGTTGCCGAAGAGCTTTGTATAATCACTGTTACAAGGACGCCCGTAACAATCCCTTTGAAGCGATTGCTTGTCATCGCTTTGAGGAGATTTCTAAGACGCGGTCCTGCAACTTTTTGTAGGGCTTCGCTAAGCAGTTTCATTCCGTAGAGGAAGAGACCTAGTGCTCCTACGAGTGTTAAAATGGATACTACGATTTGGAGAATATGGCTCATCGCGATTGGGCTAGAGTTCTATCTTAAGGCATCTCAACAAAAAACTAAGCGAGAGCCCAGTTGCTCCTCTCGGAACTCTGAACTCTCGCTTATACTTTGGGTACTCTTGCATACTAGAGTGCTTCTATAGTCTTCATTAGCACTTGCTTAATGGTTACTTTATTACCCCGTGCTTTTTTCCCACTTTTACAAAGGCTTCTATGCAACGATCCAAGTGCTCGCGCTTGTGTGCAGCAGAGAGCTGTACTCGGATGCGAGCCTGATCTTTCGGTACTACGGGATAGTAAAAGCCTGTAACGTAAATCCCTTCGGCGAGCATATCGGCCGCCATCACTTGCGAGAGCTTTGCGTCATAGAGCATTACTGCGAGAATGGCGCTTTGACTAGGTTTGATATCGAAGCCAGCAGCGATCATTTTCTCTTTGAAGTACTCCGTATTTTCAACCAACTGTGTGTGAAGATTCGAGTCCTTCTCGAGCATATCGAATACAGCCAAGCTTGCTCCTACTACGGGTGGGGGTACGGAGTTCGAGAATAAATAGGGGCGCGAACGCTGGCGGAGAAGATCTACGATCTCTTTGCGAGCTACTGTAAAACCACCACAACCGCCTCCAAATGCTTTGCCCAGTGTACCTGTAATAATATCGATCTCGCCTCGAAGATTGTAGAGCTCAGTAACGCCACGTCCTGTTTTACCGACTACGCCAGCCGAATGACTCTCATCTACCATAACGAGAGCATCATATTTTTTAGCGAGCGCATTAATCTTATCCAAAGGAGCTACATTTCCGTCCATTGAAAAGACTCCATCGGTAACTATTATGCGGAAACGCTGTGCCTGTGCCTCTTTAAGACATTTTTCCAACTCCTCCATGTTTGCATTCGCATAACGATACCGTTTTGCTTTGCAAAGACGCACACCATCGATAATCGATGCATGGTTGAGTGCGTCCGAGATGATCGCATCCTCCTCGCCAAAGAGGGGCTCGAAAACTCCGCCATTGGCATCGAAGCATGCTACATAGAGGATAGCATCGTCGAGACCAAAATATTTTGCAATCGAACGTTCGAGCTCGCGATGAATATCCTGCGTACCACAGATGAAACGCACAGAGGACATCCCATAGCCGCGACGATCCATCATACTCTTTGCCGCCTCAATAACTCTCGGATTGTCGGAGAGTCCGAGATAGTTGTTCGCACAAAAGTTGAGGACATCGCCCCCAGTGCTTACTTTTATCTCCGCTCCTTGACAAGTAACAATTTCCCGTTCGCGCTTGTAAAGCCCAGCTTCGTCTATAGCTGCTAGCTCCTGTGCCAAGTGCTGTTGCATTTTACCATACATCGCCGTTCAATTTAGATAAATCTGTACACAAAGGTAAGCAAAACGGGTCTCAATTGGGGGAACGAAGATTTGTAGCGCTTCCCTCTTGTCATTCGCACACCTTTGTCGCAAGTAAAACACCATCGCCTGCTGGAACTAACGTACACTGGAAGCTGGGATTCTGGAAAAGTAACGTATTAAATTCTCGCAGTGCATTCGTTCTGGGATCGTGAGTTAGCAAATCGCTAGTCTTGCCACCCCAGAGGACGTTGTCCGTTGCTATAATACCCCCTACAGGCAATAGTGGCTCAACAAGCTTTAAATATTGCGGATACTCTGCCTTGTCTGCATCAATATACACTAGGTCGAAACTCTTGGGAGCGAATTGTGTTAGAAGTTCGCAAGCCTTGCCGCGTAGTAGGGTAATCTGTTGTGTATACCCCCCTTTTGTGAAATATTTTGCTGCAATATCGGCATGCAGTGTACTGCTCTCGAGTGTCGTAATATGTCCTTTTTCCCCAAGGGCTCGTGCAAGGCGGATGGTGGTGTAACCCGTAAAAGTCCCAATTTCTAAGATATGTGCAATGGGATGGGTTGCAATCAGCCATTCCAAAAAAGTACACAGCCAAGCATCGCTTAACATACGTGGATGTTGTGTTAATGCATGCGTTTCTCGGACTAAAGTCTCTAGTAGAGTATCGTTTTTAGGACAGAGAGTTTCGAGATATTCGCGCAAATTGTTTGGCGCAGGATCTACAGCTGTATTGAATCTATACATATGCTAGAGTCACAACTTTTTCGGGTGTAAGATACTCTTTAGCCAATGTTTGCAACTCTTCGGTTCGAATATTACGCCACTTTTCTAACAATTGAGGAGCTGCGATATAAGGTATCGCATCGAGCATAAAACGCGTATAGGTAAGGATCAGATTCTCAATATTTTCGTTACCGAGCCAGAACTGTCCAATGGTTCGCGTCGTGATTTTTTGTAGAAGTGTGTTCGATATTGGTTGCGTACACAGGCGCTCCATCTCCTCTTTTACAATCGTTAGACAGCGCTCAAGTTGATCGTGCGAGGTTGCAAAATAGATGCCAAGGTATCCCGTATCTAGGAAGTTGGTATACGTACCTTCGACCGTATAGACTAGCCCGAGCCTCTCGCGCAATCGCTTATTGAGCAACGAGGAGGTCGCGGATCCAGCAAGGATCTCTGTAAGGAGTCGAAAGGGGGTTTTGCGTTCATCGTCATGTACCGAGGGTGCAAGTGTCCCTACTATGCAATGAGCTTGTGCCGTATGTTTGTTTATCCGTTTTTCGTGTACTGCGAGGGTGGGAATTACGGGCTTACGGTTTTGTTGATTCTTGCCATAGGGGATTTCTGTAAAATATCGAGCTGCGTGCATAACGACTCGTTTCATCTCAAAGGGACCTGTTACAAATACGGCCATGCGGTCTATGCCATACGTCCGTTGCAAGTAGGTTATTAAATCTTTCCGTTTGTATTTCCGCACCGAATAAGTAGAGCCTAAAATATTATGCCCGAGTTCTGTATCAGCGAAAAGAAGATCTTCGTAATCATCAAAAATCAGTTCGCTCGGATCGTCTTTATAGGAGTTTATCTCTTCTAGCACTACGGCTCGTTCTCTACGGAGCTCCTCATCTGGGAAATTGGCATGACAGAGTATATCGGCGAGTAGTTCAAGAACTCGTCCTAGGTAGTGTGGGACAAAGCTAGCATGGATTACGGTTTCCTCCTTCGTAGTAAAGGCATTCAGCTCGCCTCCGATATTCTCTACGCGTTCTACTACCTGTATGGCTTTGCGCTTCAGAGTTCCTTTGAAATACATATGCTCTACAAGGTGTGCAATGCCGTATTCTGTAGGGAGTTCGTCGCGTGCTCCTGCACATATGTATATACCAGCAAAACCGACTAGCAACTTACTTGGTGCGAAAACGAGACGCAATCCGCTCGGAAGCGTGGTATGCTCTATGTTGGGCTCTACTAACATTAATTAAAAATGCATAGTGGTGATCTTCTCCCAATCTATTCGAAGCCGGATATAAAAATCGTAATCGATTCGTTGTGCTTGTAGATCGTAGTATCCGTTAGCACCCGCATCAAACCAGATATTATAGCCAACGTATTGCTTGTATAGTAGCTCGGCTCGTACAATTTCTCGTAGTGGATGCACGAGACCGTTAGACCAATTACTATACGAACGATAGAGTTCCTCGCCTCGTAGGGTGATGAAATCCTGTGCTCGAAAATAAGCAGTTGAAAATACCAATCCCCAGAGTCGTAACCAAATTTGAGGCTCTATTGCCCAGCCATTCCGATGCGTGAGAGGCGAATGGAGGGCTCCGTCGTGGCTATAATAAGCAGAGGTTTGTAGCCCCACGGCATGTTTTTTACTTTCACCCAAATGGTAGCCATAACTGAGTACAGTTCCTACATTTGTAGAGGTAACGACTGGGTTGTGCGTAGTGTCTATCTGACCTCCATGGTGTCTTGCTAGGACGAAGGCGTCGTAATTAAATCCACTATGATGTGAAGAATGAGGCGAGTGTATTCGTGCGCAAAAGAGAAAGCGCTCCTCTTCATTGGCATTCCTCCAGATAAACCGATCCCAATCGATCCAAGTGTGCAGTGCAATTCCCTTGCCGAATGTATATTGGAAAGCTGCTCCAGCCTCGGGTGCATTGAGCCATTGATATTGACGAGTATAAATAGCTTCGGGTAATGGGAGTTCGTTAGTGAAATCAAGCGTACCGAGAGTGCAATACAAACGATTTATCAACAGTGCTTTTATGCTAAAAGTAGGACGTTTAACCCAAGCTTTTTGTAACCCATGCATGCGTCCTAAATAGTATCCAGCTGAAAGGACAAGCTGCTTCTCTTGCAATCCATCCAAAGAGAACGTTAGGAGCGGGTGTATTGTATACCCAGGTAAGGTATAGCCCGGCTTTAGGGGATGTGCAAACTCTGCATTAAAGAAATAGGAGTCTGCTTTGAATCGGAAACCAAAATCTTGGGCACTACCAATATTTGTAAGTATAACCGATATCAATAGTAATATAAAAGACTTTCTCATTGTATAGCGTTTTCAAAATCGCGAATCTGCTGTAACCATGCGGGTAGGAGTGCCATAGAGCGCTGCTCCTTTGCTTGGTATCCTACCATTAGCGACTCCGAGATGGTATAAATCTGCGTCCTATCTGGCGAGGCCAAAGCTTGTGACATCACAAAGCTCTTTTCATTAAAGTCTAGCGAGATTCGTGTATAGACGACTACCTTCGAATCAAGAAAAATGGGCTGTAAGAAATCTATCTCTAAATGAGCTAGTATTACAACAGCACCTTCCCAATCAGGACTTGGTTTTAAAAGTGGTTCGAAATAATGCAAGCGTCCTAGATCGAAAAACTCTTGATGTACGGAATTGTTTACGTGTCCTAGGCGATCGACATCGCAAAAACGAATCTGTAGGGGTAATTGTGCACGAAATGCAGCTAGATATTCTGTAGGGTGCTCGCGAGCCAATTCTCTTTGCATAGATTCTCTCTTGTTTTAGCCTCTCACAAATAATTAAACCTCTTCAAAAATGTGTGGCTTCCCAGTCTCTCTCCTGATAACCCTCAAAGTGAAATTGTAAAGAGGAAACCTACACAGAGTCAAATTTCGTAAATTATTAGAGATTGTTGCCTAATTTCCATCTCCCATCATTTAGGTGTGTGTGGGCGTGAAACCTAGCACAGTTTACGCTGATTTATTGTATCCTATATGTAATTGTGGAGAATTAAGGTCTCAATTTTAGCTTGTCGATTAGCCCTAATAATACGATGCTGCACCCACGATGCGACTCATGAGAATGAAAAAAGGGTATCGCCATTCGGCAATACCCTTTACAATCACGAAATACAGGACTTTGCCCCCTTTTCGCGGTTCTTTATTTCTTTTCGCATTTCTGACGGATCGTCTTCGGCACAGCATTCTTATTTACCATAATATTCATGGTTTTATAGCGAACAAATGCCTCTGAGGCGTAGAAATAGCCCTTATATGGGTTCTCTTCAGTCCAGCTATTCTTTACTTTGTAATATTTTGTTCCCTTTTGATCTTTTGCAATTCCACAAATCACCATCCCGTGATCGTCTGTTGTTTCCCAGTTATCAAAAGCTGCTTGGCGGAGTTCTTGCGTCACTTTTATTTCAGGAACAGGTTCTGTAATGTTTTTTGGAAACTCATTGCGTTCCTTCTTCGACATTTTAGCCCATTTCATAACCTCCATACCAGAGGTCTCTGCCGTAGGTTTCTCAGGCATAATAGCTACCCCTTTGTCCCACATAAATCCTTTTTCGCTCACATCAGCTCCCCAAGCCACACTATAACCATTCTTAAGTGCATTATCGATGATTTCCATCATCTCATCCAAGGGCACGTTCTGTTGCATGCCACGACGCCAGTTATCCTGTATTTCTAGAACAAATGGTGTGTAAAATGGGTGGTGTGTGTAGGAGGTATAGAACTCGTAGTCGTTGAAATTTATTCCAAGGCTTTCAGCAAATTTTTTTGGGGTATACTTTTTCTTTTCATAAGTAAATTCGGTCGGGAGTTCGCCAAGATAGGCATTAAGAATACCGTCGTATCCACGCAACCAAGCCGTAGTGAGATGACGATTTGCATTCTTATTTACCGCATCTACGTATGCGCGGAGAATATTATCCAACTCCCCATGTACGTGATTGTCTTCGCCATACTGCAAGCCCTTATAGTCGCCCTCGGTCACTACTCCATATTTCTTGAGTATTTCGAGAACATCGCCGAACGATCCGCCAGGAGAGAACTCCATCGTTCCATGGTAGCGAACATAAGCTTCTGCCTTCTCATGGTAATTGTGGTAAACCACGAACATTTCGGATAGGTCGTATTCCTTCTTTGTTGTACGAAGGATCTCGGCTTCAAAAAAGCTTAGTGCCGAGAAGCTCCAGCAAGTACCCGAACGATTCTGATCTTTTACAGAAGTCTGCGGAACAAGAATCTCATCGGTAAACTGAAATACGGGTTTCTCTGCTTGTTCCTCCTCCTTTTGAGCCCAAAGCGAAAAAGGAATAAGCGCAATGAACATTAATACCACAAAACCTACTATTCTTTTCATAATTTCCAATATTTAGTGTAAAATATATAGCACTAAGATGTTTTAAGACTCAAGAGTGAGTCCATGTACTTGCGCATAAGTACGCGCATACTCCAAATCGGAAAGGGTGTCTACCGAGATCGCCTCGTCTGCTACTTGCATAGTTTGTATAGATAACCCCTTATAGAGCCATGTAAGCTGTTCTAGCCCCTCGCACTGTTCAAGTTCAGATGGGGTGAAATGCTGCAGTTTATCTAGCAAGATACTTCGTTTGAAAGCATAAACTCCGATATGTTTGAGGTAAGGGTACTGCATGTCATTGCGCCTGTAGGGGATTACGCTCCGGCTAAAGTAGAGAGCTTCCCCCTTTTCGTTTACTACTACCTTAGGCCAGTTGGGGTTTGTTAGCTCTTCCTCTTGTGCAAAAGGACGTACGAGGGTTGCAATATCTACGTTACTTGCGGCGAGGGTCTTTACCAATTGCTGCAAATAAGAAATATTTACAAAGGGTTCGTCGCCTTGTACATTAACAACAATTTTGAAGCGTTCAGACGATTGGCGTTCAAGCCTCTGCAATGCTTCGATACAACGGCTCGTCCCGCTCAGGTGAGTATTGTGCGTCATAACCACCTCGCCACCAAAATTCGATACAGTCTCCAGTATCCTTTCATCGTCGGTTGCTACAACAGCACGTCCTAGTGCTTTCACACTACGACGGTATACCCACTCAATCATCGGATGCCCCCCAATCAGGTGTAATGGCTTCCCCTCCAAACGAGTAGATTTGTAACGAGCGGGAATTATCGCTACGGCATTGAGTAAATTTAACACTTTGACCACAACTGAGCCTCTCCTAGTATAGTGAAATAAAGAAGGCGGCATGCACTTCGTCACGTCGCCTTACGGGTATTTTACTTCTTAAGTTTCTGTGCTAGTTTCTCTAGCATATCACGAGTCATGCTCTGCATATCCCACTTAGGCTTCCAGCCCCACTCTTCTCGTGCACAGCTATCATCTAATGAGTTTGGCCAAGAGCGTGCAATAGCCTCTCGTACGGCATCTACCTCGTACCGCATCTTGAAGTTTGGCACTTCTTTTACAATTGCAGCATACAACTCCTCTGGAGCAAAACTCATCGAAGCCACATTGAAGCTATTGCGATGTTTTAGCTTGGTCGGATCAGCTTCCATGAGCTGGACTATCGCATCAAGAGCATCGGGCATATACATCATGTCCATATAGACGCCCTGAGGGATCGGGCATACAAACTCCTCACCTTTTACTGCAGCATAATAAATTTCTACAGCATAATCTGTAGTACCCCCTCCCGGGAGGGTAACATAGCTAATTATACCAGGGAAGCGGACGCTACGCGTATCTACGCCAAAACGAGAGTGGTAGTAGTCGCTCAGGAGCTCGCCAGATACTTTACAAACTCCATACATCGTGTTCGGACGCATGATCGTATCTTGGGGAGTTTTGTCTTTCGGAGTAGAATCGCCAAAGGCTCCAATCGAACTAGGTGTAAAAACGGCACAATGGAGCTCCTTAGCAACGTTGAGTGTATTGAGTAGTGCCCCCATATTCAGTTGCCAAGCAAATTCGGGCCGTTGCTCGCCGAGGGCAGATAGGAGTGCCACGAGATTGAAGATTGCATCGACCTTATACTTCTTTGCCAACTCTGCAATTGCACTAGCATTCGTAGCGTCCAGGTTCTCGAACGGCCCTGCGGCTGCAAGTACCTCGTTTGTCTTCAAATCGGTAGCAACTACATTATCGCTACCATACACTTTACGTAGGTGAGGCACAAGTTCTGACCCTATCTGTCCGCCAGCTCCAAGTACCAAGATCTTTTTCATGGTGTCACTATTTTTTATCTACTACTCTTTGTAGTTCCTTAATGCAAATATACATACTAATGCACATTCGCTGTCTAAGTGGTAGTTTGAGGCTAGTTTAAGCTCGTCTTTCTACCAATCGCATTAAAAGAGAAGTTTTTTTCGAAGTCTTGCGAGCTATCACTGCGGAGTGAACTATTTTGTAATAAAGATTACATCGGCAAGCGGTGTATATGTTGTTCCATTATGTGTAAAAGAGATCGGAATTAGCTGAGAGTCTGCAAAAGTGGTTAAGTAGGAATCAATACGAGGTGTTAGTAATTCAAAAGCTCTTTTCAACTTCCACGACTGAGCAAAATTTTTTCGATTTACTAATACCAGAATTGAGCCCAGCATACAACTCATTCTCTTCGTTACGTAGAAAAAGATCAAGAGCCTTGTTGGCTTCAGTAAACTCTGTACATAAATGAGAGAATAGTTCGATGCTTTGTTGTCTAATTGTTCTGGACTTCAGATATATTCCCCTCTGTTCTGCAAATTGCGCGAGTTGGCGTTTTCTGCTAATTGCTCTGAGTTTTAACCATAGAATTCCATTTCGATCTCGGTTAAATTCGCTCAACCGTTGCTGTGTAAATGCGCTAGCATATTTTTCAAAAACATCGAACATATTACCTCGTAACGTCTCTTTCTGTACATACCAATAAAACTTCGCAACTACCGGCTACACTCCCCTTGCCGCCGCGCGAATTTTGATATGGTTTGTATATCGCTTGGAGCTGCTTATATGGTGCAATCATTTTTGTCAGCGTGTCGATATCTGGAAAACTTCGATCGTTGTAACTAATGAGCCAAACAGGGATGTGTTGTGCTTGTTCAAACAATTGTTGAAAACTTTGTAATACGGTACACTTCTTATCAAAGCCACTAAAGCGTTTTGGTTCGTATCGCTTGATGTTGTTTACAAAACGCTTGTCTTTCCAGTACATCACAAATGTTTCCAACAGATGATAGAAAGATTGGTAGTCTGCGTGACTGTCGCAATACGGGGGATCAAAGTATACAAGATCGATGTCGTGAAGTTTAGGTAAGAGGGAGAGAATATTTTCGTTGTAACACTGGTTATGTCTTTGATTATTAAAAACGGCAGCATTATACTTCGGTAGCAACTCTTCGAATATCTGACGAAGTGGGCGCACAAGGTTTCTGTTGCGTTTGATTCTCTCTTCGTTTGCAGCATACTCCAAAGCTCGCGTATGCGCAAAATGTCCCATTGTTACTTTTCGAGTAAGCGTTCGACACATTACGGCCAGAGCTAACGATTGTTTGTAACGATTCGAGAGTGACTCTATATTACTTCGAAAAGTGTCTATTAAAGCAGTATCTTCGCGTGTAAAAAAAAAGTCCTGTGTAAAGATTTTCGAACAAAGAAAAGTGTTGAGGATTGCTGTTGTTTGCGAAGAGTTGTTCTACCTCCTCTGAGGTAAGGCGTTCCGTTGCATTTTCTATTAAAGCGATTCCGATGTGAGCATTGAAACTTAACAAATCGTTTGTGTGAGTTTCTTTGCCAAGTTGTTTCAACAAATATGCAATCGACTGCGATCCGCCAAAAGCATCAAGTACTATTTTGCAATCTGCTGGGACGTACTCTCCAATCCACTCGCGATGGAGATATTTAGCTCCTAAATATTGTGGCTCGGGGAATACGTAGCTCTGATAATAGTCTTGAAACAACATCCAACCCACCATTTGGTGCAAAACAAAAATACAAAACAATAGTAACGACGCGAGATTATCGCCCTGACAAAAGAAAGTGTTACCTTTGTTTCTGAGAGTTAAAATTTTGAAGAGAATGGCAGAGTTAGTATTTCCAGATACGTTGCACTATAGTGAAGATCACGAGTGGTTACAAGTAACTAAGGATGGTGAGGCGCTCGTTGGGATCTCGGCTTTCGCGCAGAGTGAACTAGGCGATATCGTATTTGTAGATGTGCCTGAGCTTGGCGAAGTGGCAAAAGGTGAGGTTTTTGGTTCGATCGAAGCTGTGAAAGTGGTCTCCGACCTGAAGATGCCTGTAAGTGGTACAATCTTAGAATTCAATACAGCTCTTGAAGACAATCCACAACTGATCAACAGCGATCCTTATGGAGCGGGGTGGATTCTACGTATAAAAATGAGTGCACCAGCAGAGGTTGAAACACTCTTGACGGCACAACAGTACCAAGATTTTATAAAGAAATAGTATTCCAACCTCTTGGGAGGTATATTAAGACTCGTTGGTGAGAGTTTAAATCTTCGTAATATTGAGAAAAATTGTACGTACTCTTGCTCTAGTTTTTGCAATAGACTGGAGCAAGTTTTTTTATACAGTAGGCTTGTGTTGCCTATTCGTTACATCGCAGTTAAGCTATGCTACAGATGCAGAGCTTCTTCGCTTGCGCGATTCGCTACGCTCTACACACAATGATTCGTTGCAAGGTCTCCTCTACGAGCGTCTTGTTCGTAAGGAGCTTGAGGTAAATGGAATTGAGAACGCTAATGCGGTATATGCGCAATGGTTAGATTTCGCGCGGAATAAGGGAACTCGCAACGATCTGGGGCGTATCGAAAATAGCTGGGGGATAACTTTTCTGCTCCACGGCGAGCTCTCAGAAGCTATTGCACATTTCTCGCGTGCAGTGCAACACTACCAAGCAGCAGACGAACCTGCGGGGCTCGGACGTGCATACAACAACATGGGGATCTCCCTACGCCGTAAGGGGCAATACAAGGAAGCCTTCCTCGCTTTTCAGGAAGCCTTGCGGCAATATAAGCGTGCGAACGATGCGAAGGGTACGGCACAGGTTTTCAACAATCTAGGGCAAATATATTACCGTTATGGACAGTATGGGCAAGCTTTAGATTATTTTAGCCAATATGTGGAATACAATCGTTCTAAGGGATTGGATATTGATTTAGCGAATGGCGAGAATAATTTAGGTGCCACCTATTACGAATTAAAAAATTACGACAAAGCATTACAGCACTATTATCGTAGCTATTCTATACACGACTCGCTAGCGAATCCCCTCGGGCTTGCCTATTCAAGTGACAATATAGCTCTCATGCTACGTGAGCTGGGACAACTCGAGGATGCCATAAGTCATCACCTACGTGCAGTAAAGATTTTTCGCGACTCGGCTCATCTTTACCAACTCACCATGACGCTCGGGAATCTCAGTACGACTTACAGACGTGCGGGGCTCATCAAACAAGCACTTCAAGCAGGGGACGAAGCTTTACATCTAGCAGATTCGCTCTCTTATGCAGAGCTACGTACACTCATTTTAGAGGAGTTGATGGAAATCTGCTCAGAGCGTAACGACAATAAACGAGCTGTTATGTATGCTAAAGAGTGTATTGAAGCGCTCAAAAAGGAATCGCAAGAGAGTGGACAAGAGAACCTTACTCCCTGGAGCGATGAGGAGCATCTATTAGCCGAACTCGTAGCGCATTCTGCTGCAGACCAAGTGAGTATCGCTGACGAACCCCCTGCCTCCAAGCACAATATTTTCTGGTATGTAATTCTCTTTTTCTGTGGAGCATTGTGTGGAGTGGGTATAACTATCTATTTACTACGAATAAAACGGAAATGAAAATAGTAGTGCGCACATGCAAGTGATGCCATTTTTCTATCTCTTATTAGGTTTAGTTGCTCTCCCCTTTGCTACTCGACTTCTACTCTCGGGGGTAGACTTCTTTCGTGAACGCATGGGACGGTGGTTGTATTCCCTCTTGCTTACCATGGGAGCAGTATTACCCGAGCTCGCGATGGGGCTCTTCTGTAGTTACACCTATCACCTACCACAACTAATTGCAAGTAGTCTAGCTGCGAGTTGTATGTTCAATATACTCGTTGCCATCCCATTACTTACACGACATACTCCAGTTGTGTTCTCACTCCGATCACGCCAAATTCCGTTAACTATACTTTTTGTTATCGTCAGTCTTGTCGCCTATATTCTACTAGTAGATACCATCTTTCAAGATGCCGTAGTCGACAGGCTTACCCTCGGCGATGGGATACTCCTGCTTACATTTCTCCCTCTCTTTGTTCTTCTTTTGCCGCGCAAGAGGCTGCAGGTATGCGAGGATGAGAGAAGAGAGGAAGAAGCAAACTATTCCTTACACTTTTTACCGCCAATAGCTCGTATTGTTTGTGGACTAATATTTATAGCTGTTGGAGCTTGGGGGGCTGTATTTGGCGCTATGGAATTGATGTTTGGATTCCATCTGCCCATCGATAAGGTTGGCGTACTATTCATCTCCTTTATTACGGCGATCCCTGAACTAACTCTTGTACTGCATATTCAGGACAAAAAACACCGCACACTACACGCCGAACTTGTACAATCATCCATATTGAACATTGTCCTCGTTCTTGGATTGGTTGCTGCGCTAGGTGGCGTGGTTGCTTACTCTTATATGACTACCGATTATCTATTCTTGTTTCTTGGAGCACTCGCACTCATGCTTTTCTTAGTAATTGGAAAAGGATGGAAAATAGAGCGTCATGAGGGAGTTATTTTACTACTACTTTACCTCTCCTTTTTTGTCTTTGTTCTCTTCCGCGAAGAGGTTTTGTATCTGTTTTAGTTTTACGACATATACAAGCTCGCTCTTTGAGGATGTGTCAAAATACATATCCTAGGAGCGAGATTGACAACATGCGCATCATAGACACAAAGAATGTGCCTTTCTACGTCGCTATAAAAATTGATTATTAAATCGCTATGTAGAGATAAAGCATGTTCTATTCAGAAAATGATAGAGCATTTTACTCAACGCACTTTTATCATTTACACTCAGATACATACTCAATTCTCTCGTAAGGTTAGTCGATTTACGATGAAAAATAGATCGAAGTGTATTTTTCTCGGTTACCACATTGAAAGAATTGTACTTTCCCCGATCAACGACAGAGGTAAAGCTACTCCATCAATCGCTATCTTTTTACTATTAACAAATACGAGGTGCGTAATTTACACTCCTCGTATCTGTTATAGCTTTTAGAAAAGTCCAGTAATCGTACCTTCGTTGTCAATATCGATCTTTTCGGCAGCAGGGGTTGGAGGTAGTCCAGGCATACGCATGATTTGTCCTGTGATGGGAATAATAAATTCAGCACCTGCTGCAATTTCAATATCACGTACGGTGACAATAAAATCTTTGGGGCGACCGAGTAGATCGGGGTTATCTGAGAGAGATTTTTGCGTTTTAGCAATACAAACGGGGAGCTTATCCAATCCGAGATCATAGACAGTCTTTAACGCTGCTTTGGCTTGTGGTGTGTAATCTACAGCCTTCGCTCCATATACTTTGCTTGCAATGGTTTCGATTTTTTGTTCTGGAGTCCAAGCCCAATCGTAGAGCGGAGTAAACGATCGAGTACATTGCTCTGCCACCTTTATAACCATTGCTCCAAGGGCTTCAGCTCCTTTACCGCCTTCTCCCCATACATCTGCCACTACACATGGCACTCCAAGTTGCTTGCAGGTCTGATTTATAAAATCTATCTCTTCGTCCGAATCAGTAACAAAACGGTTGATTGCCACAACAGGACAAATACCAAAGAGTGTCATATTTTCGATATGCTTCTGCAGATTTTCAATTCCCTTTTTTAGACTTTCGAGACTCGGTGTTGTGAGCTCTTTGATAGGTAGTCCGCCATGGTATTTCAAAGCACGAACGGTAGCAACAAGCACTACAGCATCGGGACTGATACCAGCAGATTTACATTTTATATCCATAAATTTCTCTGCGCCGAGATCGAATCCAAAGCCAGCTTCTGTTACGACGAACTCGCTGTGACTCATAGCCATCTTTGTTGCAATAACCGAGTTTGTTCCCTGTGCGATGTTGGCAAAAGGACCGCCATGGATAATAGCAGGAGTTCCCTCTAGTGTTTGGACGAGATTGGGGAGTATCGCATCTTTGAGTAATGCAGCCATGGCACCCTCGGCATGCAGGTCGCGTGCGTAGATGGGCTTTTTGTCGTAGGTGTACCCGATAAAGATGTTCCCGAGGCGTCGTTTCAGATCGATAAAATCTTCTGCAAGACACAAGATTGCCATTACTTCGGAAGCGGCAGTGATATCAAAGCCCGTCTCGCGAGGAATTCCGGAGGCTGTACCTCCAAGTCCGACAATAATATTGCGTAGCGAACGGTCGTTCATGTCCATTACACGTCGCCAGCTTACAGTACGAGGATCGATACCTAACGAACGCGATTTGCTCTGAATATTATTATCGATCAATGCTGCAAGCAGGTTGTGCGCTTTTTCGATCGCGGCAAAATCGCCAGTAAAATGCAAATTGATATCTTCCATAGGGAGCACTTGTGAATAGCCGCCACCAGTAGCTCCACCTTTTACACCAAAAACGGGACCTAGCGAAGGCTCGCGAAGCACTACAGTAGTTTTCTTCCCTAGACGATTCATAGCTTGTGCGAGCCCGATCGAAACAGTAGTTTTCCCTTCTCCTGCTGGTGTTGGCGAGATAGCAGAGACGAGGATCAATTTCGCTGTGTGGATTTTTTCTTTATCGAGATATCTTAGCGGGATCTTAGCCTTGTACCTCCCATACTGTACGATCTCCTCGTTAGGTAAGCCTAGTTGTTCTGCGATCTCTGTGATGGGACGCATTTTGGTTGCGTGTGCAATTTCCAAATCGGTCATCGTTCTATTGGTATTAAATCAAGAGCTCTCGTTATTCAAATTAACTTTGCATAAAGTTATAACAATACAAACTCATTACCCATGACCTTTGTTCGTGCGATTGGTTATATACTCCTATTTGTGGTAACAACGAGTTGGCTTACGAGTTGTCGCCGTACGACAGAGCAAACCGAGAATACGGTTTGTATTCCTCGTCTTGATTCCATCCTTTTTGCAGAGGATGGCGTGGCAAAAATAACCCAAGATTATAGTGCAGTTGCTAAACTTTGGGGGCAGGTACTGGGTACACAACCCAGTGAAGATCCCAGCCCAGTATTTCAAAAATTTGTACAGGATACGTTAATACACCGTCTACAAGACTCTATTCAACGTATTTTCTCATTACAGCGCCGTCCAGATCTATTGCTCTCACAAGCCTTTGGAACACTGACCGAACACTTCCCCTCGCATCCTAAGCCGCTACTTTACTATTACAATAGCGGTTTTCAAGCGTCGATTCTGGTAGCTGACTCGCTTCTTGCCGTGGGACTCGACCGTTTTCTGGGGTCTAACTCTTCTTTCTATTTAGCGCTTAGTATGCCTCGTTATTTAGCAGAGAGGATGAGCCCACAATATATAGTGCCTGTTGCGCTTGAAGCGTGGTTGATGGCAGAATTTCCTCTAGTCGATCCGCGTCCCTCGGTATTAGCCCAGATGCTCTATTATGGGAAAATAAAGTATGCGACGCAGCAACTCGCTCCAACGCTCCCAGATTCTCTTGCGCTACAATATACCGCAGAACAATTGGATTGGCTCTCCGATTACGAAAAAGACATGTGGATCTATCTTTCTGAAAAACGTCTGCTTTACGAAAAGAATCAGCTTATCGTCTCGCAATTTACGCGTCCTGCTCCCTTTACTAATGCCTTTGGTCAGAAGTCGCCTGGGCAGGCTGTCAATTGGCTAGGATACAAGATCATAGCAAGCTATATGAAACATCACCCCGAATTACGATTAGAAGAGCTTTTTGCTGCAGAGCTTGGAGATGAGCAGCTCTTACAAAATGCAAGATATCGCCCTTAAATTCTTAAGCGTTTTCTCTAGCGGATCGAAAGATTAAGAAATCGTTCATTGCAGACAATAGTGCTCGTGCAAACAAGTATCTAGGAGAGTTTCGTGATGGGGCTATAGTGCAGGGAAATGTCTAGAAAAGTTTATTTTGGAACTTAATTAACTTCGTTCAACAAAGGTGTTGTTTAAACGCTAAAAAAAATGTCGGTTGTAGAAGAAAAAGTGAAACTTCGGAAGGAGATGAAAGCTCGTAAGAGTGTGCTTACTACCGAACAAAAGGAAGAAAAAGCCAGAGCAGTTTTCAATGCATTGTTTGCCAACGACTACTTTCAACGTTCTAGAGTAATATTGGGTTACTGGGCTCTTCCAGACGAACTCCCTACAGCGCACTATTTGAACCAAATGAGCGCGCGAAGACAAATCCTCCTTCCTGTTGTTAAAGGAGATGAGTTAGAACTTCGTCGCTATACAGGTCCAGAATGTCTAGTAGCCCAGCCTCCCTACGGAATTTTAGAGCCACAAGATACGGAAGTCGTAGACCCTTGGTTTGTCGAACTTATTCTTGTTCCTGGTGTAGCTTTCGATCTAGATAAGAGACGACTAGGTCGCGGGAAGGGTTACTACGATCGTCTCTTTGTTCGCACCCCCAATGCGAGACGGATTGGGCTGTGTTTTAGAGAACAAATAGTACATAGAGTGCCTAGTGAGCCCCATGATGCAGTCATGGATTCATTACTCTTTGCTTAGTACAAGCACTCAAATGATAAAAAGGTCGTAACATAGTAGAGCATAAATTTAGCTTTTAGTAAAAAGCGTACCTTTGTACGTGCGAATGGAGCGTGCAGAGGAGATGGCAGAACGATTAATTGCAAAAAATCGGAAGGCAAGCTTTCAGTACGAGCTTGTCGACACCTATACAGCGGGAATGGTGCTCACGGGGACGGAGATCAAGTCGCTTCGGATGGGGCATGCTAGTTTGGTGGATGCATATTGTCTTTTTATTCGTGGCGAACTTTGGGTACGGAGTTTGCATATTCCTGAGTATAGTCTCGGTACGTTTTATAATCACGAGGTGCGTCGCGACCGTAAGTTGCTACTTAATGCCCGCGAGCTCGTAAAATTGCAGCGCGGAGTGAATGCAAAGGGGAATACGATCGTTGCAGTGCGACTATTTATAAATGAACGTGGGTATGCAAAGTTAGTGATAGCCCTAGCGCGAGGGAAACAGCAACACGACAAGCGCGAAACCATTAAGAAACGTGACAACGACCGTGAAATACAGCGTTACCGTCGGCACGATAATTAGCTTTTTTCACTGTTTACAGGTTTTGTAAGTAGGTTTTCCTTTTGAATAGCTCAATTTACTGTCTAACATATAGCTGGGAGAAGTAAAAATATGCAGCAAGTAGAAACGTGTGAAGAATTACGGAATTTGCTAGGAGCGTATCGAGTCCTATCGCGAACTATTGGTCTGGTTCCGACTATGGGAGCTTTGCATGCAGGACATGTATCGCTTATTAAGCGAGCACTACAGGAGAACGATGTGGTGGTCGTCAGCGATTTTGTGAATCCTACGCAGTTTAACAATCCCAATGATTTTAGAACTTATCCCCGCGATCTGCTCAGCGATGGGAAGTTGGTAGAGAGTATAGGGGCTACACTCTTTTTTACACCGAGCGAGAAGGAGATGTACCCAGTGCAGGATACGCGCGTTTTTTCTTTTGGAGATCTTGATAAGGTCTTTGAGGGAGCGCATCGTCCGGGACATTTTAATGGTGTGGGACAGATAGTAAGCAAACTATTTGAGCTCGTACAGCCAACGCGTGCGTATTTTGGCGAGAAGGATTACCAACAGATGCTTATCATTCGCAATTTGGTAGAACAGTTGAGGATGACAATTGAGATAGTTCCGTGCCCCATCGTGCGCGAAGCAGATGGTCTCGCCATGAGTTCGCGTAACCAGTTGCTAGATTCGGAGTGCCGACGACAAGCACCAGTAATTTATGCGACATTACGTGCGTTGTGCGAAAAAGTTAGAGAACTCCCGTTAGCAACGGCTCGTGAGTGGGCTATCGAGCAAATAGAAGCAAAGAGTCCGCTTCACGTAGAATACTTAGCGTTTGCAGATGCTCAAACACTACAACCGATTGCAGAGTATCTGCCTAACAAAACGCGGTGTTTGACAGCAGTGCAGGCTGGTGCAGTACGTCTGATAGACAACATAGGTTTTTAATTCTAGGAGATCGTTCTATAGAGAGTGAGAGTAGGCAAGTATGCAAATTCAAGTATTGAAATCGAAAATACATCGAGTGCACGTAACAGAAGCTAACCTTGATTATGTTGGGAGTATTACCATCGATGAAGTATTGATGGAGGCAGCTAATTTGATTGAAGGAGAACGTGTATCCGTTGTCAATGTGAATAATGGAGAGCGATTTGAAACATACGTGATCCGTGGTGAACGCGCATCGGGGGTCATTTGTCTTAATGGACCAGCAGCGCGTAAGTGTGCAGTAAACGATATCGTGATTATTATAGGCTATGGTATAATGGATTTTGAGGAGGCAAAGAGTTTCCGTCCTGCTATAGTTTTCCCTGATACAGCAACCAATCGTTTGCAAAATTAGCCAGCGAGTGGATGGCGCATGGGGTGAAGTATTTGAGGCATCCACTGGTTAAGATCCTATTGGTTCTCCCCATCTCGGGACTCTTGCTCTATCTAGCATTCCGCGATGTAGAGTTAGGGAGTTTTATTGCTTCATTTCGAGAGGCGAGAGTCGCTTGGATACTCTTGGCTATTATTATTAGCATACTATCGTACGGAGTTCGAGCACTGCGCTGGCAACAACTTCTCAATGTAGAAAACGAAACAACAAAGGTCTCCGTCTTTGAAGCCGTGTATGGTTTACTTTTTGGTTACTTTTTAAATCTTCTCATTCCCCGTGCGGGGGAGGTTGGTCGTTGTACACTACTTGCTAATAGAATACAGTACCCTTTGGAGCGAGCCATCGGGACGGTAGTTACTGAGCGAATTATTGATCTTATCTGTTCTGCGCTCATTACACTTCTTGCTGTGGTTGTGAGCGTTGATCGGTTCGGGGGGTTTCTTTGGCAAAGTATTCTGCAACCTTTTCTAGTCTCGTTATCTTTAGGCAAAATCCTTGCGATAGGCGGGGCAGCATTGTTTATTCTGCTACTCATATTCTTCGCGTTTTATTTATTACGTACGGGACGTTTAGGAGGAGCTCTACTTTCGTGGTGGCAAGGTAAAAAAGAGGGACTCGTTGGCGGCTTGCGGAGTGTCCTCTTACTACGATCGAAGAGTCTCTTCGTCTTCTATACACTATTGTTGTGGATCTGTTACTGGCTCATGGCTTATACTATTTTGCTTGCACTGCCCGCAACGATGCACTTGGATATGAAAGTAGCACTTACGGTACTCGTTGTAGGAACCTTCGGGATGATAATCCCAGCACAAGGCGGAATAGGGTCGTTTCATTTGGTTGTAGTTCTTTGGCTCGGCGTAGAGGAGATCGGGCGAGCGGATGCGTTGGCTTATGCTACTCTCTCGCACGAAGGGCAGGTGCTGCTCTATATGTTCTTATTAGCTCTATGCTATCTTGCTACAAGCGTTTGCCGTCACAAAAAACATCGAGTGTATGACAAAGGTAAAGAGTAGTTACGTCTGTCAGAATTGTGGCGCGAGCTCTGTAAAATGGCTTGGGCGATGTCCTGCATGTGGACAATGGAATACGTATGTGGAAGAGAAGGTGGTGCTACCGACTCAAAATACAAAGGGCTTAATAGAGATATCGCGGCAAGCCCATCCACAAAATTTGCGCGAGGTGCGCAGTAGCAATGAAGTCCGCTTAGATTCGGGTCTACAAGAGGTAAACAGACTTCTTGGTGGTGGTATCGTGCCAGGGTCTATCATCTTGTTAGGTGGCGAACCAGGGATTGGGAAATCTACGCTCTCGTTACAAATAGCTCTCCGTAGTCATTTTGAGAAGATTCTTTACGTGTCGGGTGAGGAGAGTGCGAGTCAGATACGTATGCGAGCAGACCGACTGGGAGTACTTCCCCAAAATTGTATGATACTCAATGAAACGCTCCTCGAAAATATTCTTCTTCAATGCAAGGAGATAGCCCCAGGATTGGTAGTCATCGATTCTATTCAAACCCTCTATTCCGAGAATATGGACTCTTCTGCAGGTTCGATTGCACAAGTTCGTGAGTGTGCAGCTGCACTTTTGCGATATGCTAAAACGAGTGGTATCCCAGTGCTGCTTATTGGTCATATCAATAAAGAGGGCACTTTGGCAGGACCGAAAGTTCTTGAGCATATCGTCGATGTAGTCCTGCAATTTGAGGGCGATTCGAGTCATACCTATAGGTTGCTTCGCTCTATAAAAAATCGCTTTGGTTCTACGTACGAACTCGCTATGTTCGAGATGCAGGATGTGGGGTTGCGAGAAATTACCGATCCCTCGGAGCTTCTGCTGACACACCGGCAAGAGGGCTTGAGTGGGATAGCTGTGACTGTGATTTTGAATGGGATACGACCACTTTTAGTAGAAGTGCAAGCACTCGTTAGCAATTCGGCTTATGGTACGCCGCAACGTTCGACTACGGGGTATGATCCGCGCCGCTTAAATATGCTTCTGGCAGTGCTAGAACGTCGTTTGAATCTGAGAATGGCGACCCGAGATGTTTTCCTGAATATAGCGGGTGGCATTAAAGTAGAGGATCCTGGGGTAGATCTGGGTGTCCTAGTAGCTATCCTCTCTTCGCTTTACGATGTGGCTATCCCTATGGATTGGTGTTTTGCTGGCGAGGTGGGATTAGCTGGCGAAATCCGTCCTGTAGCACGTATGGATCAACGGACACGAGAGGCGCATCGTCTCGGTTTCAAAATTCTTAATGGCGCGCGACTCCCAATCGAGACGCAGGCATCGTTTCCCACCAGTGGTTACCGTGGCATTGCTAAAGTCGATGAGCTTTCGCGCATTTTATTGAAACAATAGAGAGAAGGTTACGAGAGCCAGAACTCCAAGATTTCCACACCAGATTCTCCCAGCAATTGGTAGGAATCTAGTTGTGCAGGAATGAGTACAGCTTGGAATGGTGCGACTTCGATATCAAAAAGTTGAGCACTGTGCACCGCTTTAATACGGAAGTTTTGCGTTGCAATGAGTGTGCGAACATCGTTGTGTTTGTCTATTTTGATGGATTCTGGTTTTGAGGGAAGGGTGTAACGATTGAGTACGAATGGAGGTTTGCAAAACCAAGAATTTTGACGCCCAGAAGTCACTAATCCACAATTATCTTCCATTGCAAAATGAGTCGCTGCACAGCCGAGTTCTATATGTAGAGGACGTGGATATCCCGAGGCATCTTTGCGCTCCCAATCATATAATCTGTAAGTGGTGTCGCTGGGTTGCTGTATTTCTAAGAGTGTAATTCCCGCACCGATTGCGTGTACCGTACCACTGGGGACATAGTACAACTCGCCTGATTGTACAGGATAGTACCGTAAAAGCGTCGGGAGCTTACCACTATTTATTGCACTACGGAGCTCTTGTACATTACAAGACTCTCGAAAGCCAATATAAACCCCTGTATTTTGGTCAGCAGCAGTGGCAAGAATATACCATAACTCGCATTTACCATTCGGTTCGCCGTGTTCGCGAGCAAAGGAGTCGTCTGGATGCACTTGTACGGAGAGTGGAAGGGCAGTGTCTATGAGTTTAACCAATGGTAGCGAATGTCGGATTTCGTTGTCTCCAAAAATCAAAGAGCGGTGTTGTCTATACAAATCTGCAAGGGTTAGTCCAGCAAAAATACCATTGCTTACAACAGATTCGCGATCATGTAAAGACGACTCTAACCAACACTCGCCTATGGGGATTCCGTTTACAGGAGCTCCCAATGCATCTCCTCCCCAAATACGGGGCACATTTTCGTTTTGTAAGATTAGAGGATATAAATTGTGTTTATCTATCATATAGGATATACAATAATTATTTTGTGTATTCTTGTAGAATACGATTTGCTAGAGCCTCCATTAACCATCGTGGCGTTGAGGTTGCGCCACAAATCCCCAGACGCTCTACGGAATCGAGCCAAGTTGCGATTATAGGTTCCGTGCCCGTCGTAAAATAGGTGCGCGGATTTACGTTTCGACACTCTTGGTAGAGCATCTTCCCATTCGAACTCTTCTTGCCACTAACAAAGAGTATCGCATCGTGTTCTTTGGCAAATTTCGCTAACGATTCGTGTCGGTTTGCTACTTGTGCGCAGGTACTTGCATTAATAGTAAGAGGGAGCTCGCCATTGCCGAGTAGTTCGCGCATACGAACCTCGATGGAGGTTGTAATCTTTTTGTATTCTCTTGCACTCATCGTCGTCTGCGAGAAACAAGCAGTTGGTCGCTGCAAATCTATAGAGACCAGATCCTCGAGGGTTTGTACAACGAAGACTTCGCAATCGGTTTGACCACAGAGCCCGTTGACTTCGGCGTGATCTGGTTTCCCAAAGATGATAATTTGTCCACCTTGAGGTTTGAGTAGTGCTCCAGTTCGTTTCACTTTTTGCTGCAATTTGAGCACAACGGGACATGTAGCATCTATAATCTGCATTCCAAGCTTTTTGGCAGCTTCGTATGTCGCAGGAGGTTCGCCATGTGCACGGAAGAGAATGCGTTCGGAGGGATGGGCGTACATATCGTCGTAGTAAATGGTATGGAGTCCCGAATTTTCGAGTCGTTGTACCTCTGCGCCATTATGTACGATATCTCCCAAACATAGTAGTTGGTTGCATTGGGCGAGTTCTTGTTCGGCAAGTTCAATGGCGCGCACTACGCCAAAACAAAAACCAGAGTGTGGATCTATCTCTATTACCATCGCTAGCGAATCGAATTACGAAAATACAGAAAAGGGTAAGAATCCCGCATTCACTTATGAGGGAATGAGAGAATTTGCTGCAGATTTAAGAAAACTTCGTGCGTATCTTTGTAACGGCAATAGAGTGATAGCATAGGCTGTAGAGAGATAGAAGATACATGCGTTTTTATATAGAAACCTATGGCTGTCAGATGAATGTGAATGACAGCGAGATTGTAGCCTCTCTTCTTGAGAGCTCTGGCTTTGAATTAGTAGAGGATAGCACCCTTGCAGAGGTTGTACTCATTAACACTTGTGCGATACGCGATAATGCAGAAGTGCGAATCTTAGGGCGTATAGCACACTACAAACATTGTCAACGTACGACGCAGCGGGGATTAGTGATAGGTGTTCTGGGGTGTATGGCCTCTCGTGCAAAAGAAGAATTATTGTCGCCCAAAGTAGGAGCGTCGTTAGTAGTAGGTCCTGATTCCTATCGTCTCCTGCCCGATTTGCTCCGCGATGCAAGACGGGGTCAGACGTCGGTAGCAACGCGTCTCTCGCGTACAGAAACATATGCAGAGATTGAGCCTTTGCGCTATGGGGGTAACCGTGTTTCGGCTTTTACATCGATTATGCGGGGCTGTAACTATGCGTGTACCTATTGCATTGTGCCTTTTACGCGCGGCTTAGAGAGAAGTAGAGAGCCAGAGACAATTATTCGTGAGGTTTGCAAATTGGCAGAACAGGGATACAAGGAAGTGACCCTTTTGGGGCAAACAGTAGATAGTTATCGTTACAAGTCGTCAGAGAGCGAGTCTATTTCTTTTGCCGATTTGCTTGCACGTGTGGCAGAGAGCATACCTCGTCTGCGCGTCCGATTTGCAACCTCGCATCCACATGATATGACAGAGGAGGTGCTACGTGTGATGGCATCCCGATCCAATATATGCCACCATATTCATCTGCCAGTACAATCGGGAGCGACGACGGTATTGCAAAGGATGAAACGGCGCTATACACGTGAGGAGTACTTAGAACAAGTGGCAAAAATTCGAGAAATATTACCAGAGTGTTCGATAACGACCGATATAATTGCTGGCTTTACAGACGAAACACAACAAGAACACGAAGCTACGCTCTCACTCATGGAGCAGGTACATTTTGATCTTGCCTATATGTTTAAGTATTCCGAACGCCCCGGGACGTATGCCGAGCGACGTATGGGCGATACTGTTCCTGAGGAGATAAAAATCGATCGATTGCAAGAAATTATCAGTCTCCAGCAGCAACATTCGGCTATAGTCAATGCTGCGTATGTAGGCAAAACATGCGAGGTGCTTGTAGAGGGTTACTCGCACAAATCAGAAAAAGATCAATGTGGTCGGAATATGCAAAATAAGATGATCGTTTTCCCTAGCGTAGATGCTTCAGTAGGCGATAAACTGTGGGTACGCGTGGTTTCTAGCACACCCACTACGTTAATTGGCGAGGTGGTTCATTAAAGATGTACAATGGATTTCAGGATTGCTATTGCACAAGTTTCTATAGAGGATCGCGCTACAAAGTCGAACTTAATTCACAATGCTGAGCTGCTAACTACACTTGCGGAGCCAGTAGATCTTATTTTATTCCCCGAGATGTTTCCTACAGGGTATCAGATGAAACGGGAATTTTTCGATCTCTCGGGCAGAGAAACTTTGGCTTGGATGAAAGTTCAAGCACAAAAATACGACGCTTTGGTAGGAGGATCTGTGGCTATAAGCGAGGAAGCGCGAGCTTATAATCGTTTTTATCTTGTAGCACCTTCGGGGGCTGTGGAATATTACGATAAACGTCATCTTTTCGCTTTTGCAGGCGAGGATAAAGTGTTTACGGCAGGGAAGAGGCGTGTCGTCGTAGCGTTTCGCGGTTGGCGCTTAGGATTACAAGTATGTTTTGATCTTCGTTTCCCAGAGAGTGCACGCAATTTTCGGGATTACGATCTCTTACTCTATACCGCCTCTTGGCCTTCGGTGCGCGATTTTGCTTGGCAACATCTGTTAGTGGCACGCGCTATTGAAAATCAATGTTACATTGCCGCAGTAAATCGTGTAGGAAAAGATTCGCACGGTAATGAATATATCGGTCATTCGGTCGTATTGGATTATATGGGGCAAACGCTAACAAATTTCGCAGATTATGAAGAAGGAATACGGGTTACTAGTTGTTCGTATGCGAAGCTCTGTAATGTGCGAGATGCGTTTCCTGTCCAGAGAGAATTGACGGATCAGTAAATATACTTAGGTCTTAAAAGAGAAGTTCTTGATAAAGAGTATTTAATTTTGTGTGAAACAAAACAAGAACAACTATTTAGATGTCCCCGTCCTTTTTTTATAGGAAGCAAAAGCTAGTAAGAATCTGTTTGCCGCTACTTGCTGCAGTCTTCCTCTTCTATATAAGCTGTAATGAGGGTAGATCGGCCCGCGATACGAAAGAAGAGTTTGAGAGTGGCTACATCACATACAAACTTCACTGGTATACGACTACCAATGGCATAGAATCGGTAATTAGTTCGCTACTCCCTACAGAATTGCGCATGTATATCAGCAAGCCCTATTTACGGATGGAGATGGCGAGTTTGGGGGGAGTCGGGAGTGCGGTATTCCTCATTAATACAAAGAAAGGTGAGGGGTATGTTTTGGTTTCAGTTGTGGGAGTACGATCGTCATATCATGAAGTGATTGCAAAGGATCGCGAATCTTTTCTTTTTAGCAGTACGCGTACAACCCCCGCCACTTCGGAAGTGCGAGATACGATATTTATGGGAGAGGCGTGTAAATATACCACTGCGTATGTGGGCAATGATCACGAAAATGGTTATCAGATGATTTATGCACCGCGTATTGGTTGGGAACAGATAAACCGCTATAGTCCGTTCGAGAGTATTAATGGTGTTGTGTTGAGCGGCACTTTCCGTCTGGGCAAACTTAGTGTTGCCATGGAGGCAACAGAGATTGTAGCCTGCTCAGTAGATTCGAAGCTCTTTCAGGTCGAGAGTGGCTATAAAGAGATTAGTCGCTCAGCCATGGAACAGCTTTTAGGTTTTGGCTTTTAGCGAGAGTGTAATACGCTCTTCTCCATTATGCCACGCTTTAGGAGAGACTACGTATAAAGGCATCGATACGTAGTAACGTTGCGTCTTTGCCTAGAAATGCCATTATTGCCGCAACATTAATCCCGCGCGATTCGCCTACAAGTGCTAAACGAAGCGAATTCATCACCTTTCCCATTGGGAAATTTTGCTCGGCAATGTGTGCTTTAATTGCATTTTCGAGAGTCTCTTCGGTGAATGTAAGACAAGTATCTACCACATTGCGTATTGTCGTAAGATATTCGGGAGTATGTTCGTTGGTGTGTTTGGCTACGGCTTTGGCTTCGTAGGTTGAGGGAGCGAACCAAAAGTAGTCGGTTTCCTTCCACATATCGCTGAGCAATGTTAATCGATCTTGTACAAGCGCGATGGCTTCTATTGCCTTTTCGCGAGTAGTGCTCACTTGATGTTCGGCAAGTTGTGGTTCGTAGTATGTGTACAGTTGTTTTGCGGGTGTATGTGCAATGTATATGTGGTTGAACCACTTTGCTTTCTCGGGATCGAAGCGAGCCCCATTTTTGCTAACACGTTCGAGTGAGAACTTCTCGATGAGTTGTTCTAGAGTTAGATACTCTTGGTCGCTACCAGGATTCCAACCTAGGAAGGCTAGGATATTTAGGAAAGCTTCGGGGAGATACCCATCTTCGCGGTATCCGTGTGAGTGTTCGCCCGTCGGAGTAGTCCATGCAAGAGGGAAGACGGGGAAGCCGA
Organism: uncultured Bacteroidia bacterium; assembly: GCA_965240855.1. Classification (GTDB taxonomy): domain Bacteria; phylum Bacteroidota; class Bacteroidia; order Bacteroidales; family CAJPTX01; genus Bacteroides_D. Next base: position 38,981 of record CBDEMG010000010.1, read on the forward strand.
GTTTGTCTCCATCTCGTTTGGAGAGTTTACCGTTGCCCGAGGGTTTAAGTATTAGTGGGAGGTGTGCAAATTCGGGTTGGTTTGCAGACCACCCAAAGGCTCGATACAAGAGGTAGTGTAAGGGTAGAGAGGGTAACCACTCTTCGCCACGAATGACGTGCGAGATCTTCATCTCGTAGTCGTCTACAATGTTAGCAAGGTGATAGGTAGGCAATTGGTCGGCTCGTTTGTAGAGCACCTTATCGTCGAGGGTTGAGGAGTGTACTTCGATGTCGCCACGAATGAGGTCGTGCATCTTGATAGTCTCGTCCTCGGGGATTTTAAAACGGATTACCCAATCGGTAGACTCTTTTAGGAGTGTCTCTACCTCTTCCGAGCTCATTGTGAGGGAATTTTTGAGCGAATCTCGGGTTTTCGGACCGTATGCAAATGTTTCGCCTTGTTCTTCTGCCTTTTGGCGTAGCGTTGCGAGCGCTTGAGCAGAGTCAAAGGCGTAGTATGCCCAGCCGTTTGCCACTAGCTTTTCGGCATATTGTAGGTAGATAGCCTTGCGGTCGCTTTGACGGTACGGACCGTATTTGCCTCCCTCGCGAATCCCTTCATCTATCTTGAAACCACACCAAGCCAAAGCATCGAAGATATATTCTTCGGCTCCAGGTACGTAGCGTGTGGTATCGGTATCTTCGATGCGGAGAATAAATGAGCCGCCATGCTGGCGAGCAAATAGGTAGTTGAATAGTGCCGTGCGAACTCCTCCCAAATGAAGAGGACCTGTAGGACTTGGAGCAAAACGTACGCGAACAGGACGTAACATACTGTATAACCTCTCTCTCGTGTTAAAAACTTGTGTATACTCTATTTTTCTGACTCGTTGCATGAGAGTTGGAGCTCAGTTAAATCTTTTCCAATCTGCTGCTTGAGTGCCTCTAGTGTAGAAAACTTTAATTCATTGCGGATCTTGTGGTGGAAAGATATGTAGATTAGCTGATCGTAGATCTGGCTATTGAGGGCGGGAATATAGGCCTCTATAGAGATGCGACCGTCATTATCTACAGTGGGTCGGGTACCGACATTGATGAGTGCTTGCCAGTGTTGCGTAGTTGCGATCGAGGGGATGATACATGTGCCTGCATATACTCCATAGCTGGGTAATAACTGCCACCCATTCAGCGGTTGAATATTAGCCGTAGGGTAGCCAAGAGTTCGTCCGAGTTGTTTACCGTGTACGACAGTGCCATAGAACCCATAGTCTTCTCCGAGTGCCTCGGCAGCTTTCTCCATCTGACCCTCTAGCAGAAGCGTACGAATTTGAGTAGAGCTTACTTCATATCCGTGGAGTATGAGAGCCTCCCCTTGGTATGCTTTTAAGTTGTGCTTCATGGCAAATTCATTTAGGAGAGCAAAATCGCCTTGCCCTTTGTATCCAAAGTGGTGGTCGTAGCCCATTAGAATTGCAGCAGGGTGTAGTTTAGCGTAAACGATATCTTCCAAGAAGTCAAGAGCCGATAGCTCGGCAAGAGCTAGATCGAAATTGAGGAGTAGCATTCCATCTACGCCTGTTTGAGCAATGCGCTCAATTTTGGTCTCTAATGTATTGAGGAGTTTGAATTTATTGGAATCGTTACCCAGTACGATGCGTGGGTGTGGCCAAAGGGTAAGTACTAGCGATGGGCGCTGGAGCGAGTGTGCTAAGCTACAAAGTTCTGTTAGGAGTTTGACGTGACCACGGTGTACTCCATCGAAAAAGCCGAGGGTAATTACAGGATTGGAAAATGTAACTTGACTTGGATCGCGCCAGACTTGCATGCCCTCAACAGCAATAGTAGATTTACCTGCTTGCAAAAGTAGCAAAAACTAACAGTCGCCTTGCCATGTTTTACGAAGAGGGGAGATCCCGAGTAGTTCGAGTAGATGTTCTGCTAATTCGGTGCATAAAGCTTGGATGTTGGTAGGGCGGTTGTAAAAGGTAAGAACTGGCGGTGCGATAATTGCTCCCATCTCGGAGAGTGAGAGCATATTGCGAAGGTGTATTGTAGAGAGTGGCATCTCCCTAGGGACGAGTATTAGGCGACGTTTTTCTTTAAGCGTAACATCTGCTGCGCGCGTGAGAAGGTTATCGGAGATGCCGAGTGCGATTTTGGCCAACGTCCCCATTGAGCAAGGAGCAACCACCATTCCACGAGAAGGATAAGAGCCAGAGGCTAAACTGTCGGCAAGATTGTCTATGGAGTGCAAACGGATGCGGTCGCACACTAATGGAAGTTCTGCTTCGAGTTCGTAGCGCCAAACTTGTGCTCCAGTAGGAGTGAAGAGTAGATCTACACTCCAAGGAGTGTGTGTGATAATGAGTTCGAGTATCGTACGAGCGATCTGTGCCCCACTCGCCCCACATATTCCTAGTGTGATAGTCGAAGCTTCGCAATTCATTAAATTTGTTGTAATTATTCGTTGTACTAATCCTAGTAGCATTGCACTGTGGCAATGCAGGGCTCTTGATCTCAACTACAAATTAATGCGAAAATTATTATTTCTAATATTCCTTTTTCACTCTTTCGTACATTATGCTCTTTCGCAAAATCCGCAGATTCGTAATATGCATTGGGGGAGTGATTATAACCTTCATATAAATCTTCGTAACGATAGTAGCTATGTAATGGATGTGCGTGCACTTCATCACGAAAATGAGCAGTTGGGTAATCCATTTAACGAGAAGAGTACGACCTATTTTCCTGTTTCGCTCGATAAGTCGTTTGTTTCCTATCTCCTCGAACATCCTATAGATACGACTCGAGTACAGCGCGAAGCGACGATGCCTGCTCCGTATCTTACACTCTGGGGGGCTCTCCATCAGGAGTTAGGAGGAGGGTATGTCCATTTAATAAATTGTATTATCTACGCTCTAGAGGGAGGCGATCTTCACCTTCAAGATCAAGAATTGCAACGCCCTGTTACAGATTGGAAACCCGATCCACCTACGTCAACGTATTTGCGAACCAAAGCGTGGCAATACTATGTCCCTACCTCGCAAAAAGCAGCACATAAGGAGTATAAGCTTCGTAAGAAAGAGGAGGCGCTACAAGATCTACAGGGTGTGCCTGACAATTTTATTACGCTTTTCCTTAAGACGTCAGATAAAAGCTATCGAGATCTTGTACACCAGAAGAAGACAAACGAGTTGGCGCAAATAGATCTCGTACGGATGATGTTAGGAGCGAAGTATTTAGGAGAGACACAGATAAATTTTGTAAGTCGTTGTGTGCGCAATGCTGTTGCAAAATATACAGCGAAGACCCTCCCTTCTGTCATAGTTTTTGACAATTATAATGCTGCAGTAGCTATGGCGCTCGATTCGGCGGGCTATAGAGTAGATTATATCGTCTTTAAGGAACAAGAGAAACTCTCGGACGAGGAAGTGAAGCTGCGCGAGGGTAATATCCGAGCACTAGTACACAACATCAATTTAGCTAACGAAAAACTCTTTCGACAGCGTCTATCTCGTTACTACGAATAGTTATTCTTACAATGATTCGCATAGAAGGTTTGTATAAGCGTTTTGGTAATCATACGGTGCTCAATAACATCTCACTTGAGGTAGCTAACGGGCAAATTGTAGGACTGCTGGGACCTAATGGAGCAGGTAAATCTACCACCATGCGTATTCTTACGGGCGCACTACACCCCACAGCAGGCAAAGTCTATGTAAATGGGAGCGATGTGACGGGCGATGATCCTTCGTGGCGTAAGCGGTTAGGATATCTACCAGAACAAAACCCACTCTACTCGGAGTTATTTACGTACGAATATCTCTACCATATTGCGAAGCTCTATAAGCTCTCGTCTCCTCGCAAACGGGTGGAGGAAATAGGAGAGCTAACCGGCTTAGCAGAGATGCGAAAGCGTAGAATTAGAATTCTTTCAAAGGGTTATAAACAGCGAGTGGGACTTGCTGCGGCACTCCTAGCAGATCCCGAGACGTTGATTCTGGACGAAGCTACCAATGGACTAGACCCCAATCAGATAATCGAGATCCGTAATCTAATTAAGGCTGTAGGACGTAAGAAGGCGGTACTATTTTCTACACATATAATGCAAGAAGTAGAGGCTCTATGCGATACGGTTGCGATAATCCGTAGTGGAGAGTTAGTAACTGTGGGAAGTACGCACGAACTGCTTGCAAGTCGTGGAGCTCGTACCTTTGTTGTTGGTTTTGTTGCGTCGCCGCCGAGAGAAGTATTGGTGGCGTGGTGTCCAGATACTAACATTACGCAAGATGGGGACGGGAATTGGTTGGTTCGAACATCTAAGCAAGAAGATTTGCGCCCATACCTTTTCCAGAGAGCAAGTAGTGAAGGTTTTGTTCTCCACACACTCTATCAACGCGACTCGCATCTTGAAGAGGTGTTCCGCACCCTAACGCAAGGGTAAGGGAATTGGGCGATCTAATATGTGAGGTCGTGTGTGTGCGGTTGTCTTGCTCGAGCTTGCAAAAAGAGAGAGAGTTGTAGTATTGTCTTCGTTATAGGTATTGTCCCAAAAAGTGTGTAAGGAGTCCTCTTCATTCGTCAATCGTCTGAGCTTCCAGAGTCTCATAATTTCTAAAACGTCGGGTAATTTGCCCCCATTCCCTTATCTTATTTCTATCGATACGGTACTCCTCAGATAAATGAGAGATGGCTTCGCCTTGCCTTACACGGTTTACAATAGCGAGGCGGACTTTATAACTGTACTTCATAAAAACACACCAAAAGTTTTTTTATCCAATTTTTTGGGGTACAGTTCAATAAAAAAGTATCTGTTTTATTTTGTGTGAAAAATAACCGTTAAATTCACACTAAACAATAACATAAGAACCAGATGAAAAGAAAATCTTTTCTAGGCATGAGCCTCATGGTGCTACTCATGCTATGCTTCTTTTCTTGTGCAGAAAAAGAAGCGGTTTGCCCTCCAGATGAATCTACTTACATACGACGCAATGTGCAGTAAAATTCGTTTT
>CBDEMG010000011.1:0-55295 GCA_965240855.1 uncultured Bacteroidia bacterium
CAACCCTTCAAAACACTCCTTTTTCCCCTCAAAATACGCTTTTAGTGTTGAGAGGAAAAGGCTCTTGCCAAAACGACGAGGACGCGAGAGGAAGTAGAAGCCTCCCTGTCTTTGAAGATCGGCAACGTACATTGTTTTATCAACATAAACTAGCCCACGTGCCCGAATTATTTCAAAGCGCTGCTCACCTGTCGGAAGCTCACGTCTACATTTAAAACCTTCGCACGGCACATTGTGTTTAATGTCGTTAGTGTATTCCATGGTATTTGTAGTATCTGGAGAGAGAATAGAAGCAAAAATCCATTTTCCATACGTAATGAGTCGTTTCACCGTCGCGCCTTATTTTCCTTTACGCCAAAACCTCCAAACATTTATACTTCGGGATTTAGGTGCAAAAATGCCAGAACTTGCCGACTTTACATCTTCTACTGAGTAAAAAATTTGTGGATGTATCTCGTGTATAATCGCTTCTACTCGCTGAATATCTTTCCGCAGAGTAACACAATACAGCAGATGTACTGGTCCACTAGCTCCTTGCGCATCTACGAGAGTCGTACCAAATCCTGCTGCACGAAGCGCTTCGCTTAGTTCGATTCCATGTTTTGCTGTAATAATTCGCACTACTTGCATACCGACAGCTAGCTTGTGTTCTATACTCAGCCCCACATAGTTGCCAATAGCAAAGCCCAATGCATAGGCTAGATAACAGACGATATTGTTAGCATGTTGCATAATTTGGCTAATGGCGACAATCCAGATAAAGACTTCAAAAAAGCCAAGCAGTGGTGCAATAATTTTATTCCCGCGCGCAACAAATACGATACGAATAGTACCAAACGTTACATCAGTGACGCGTGCGAGGATAATAAGGATGGGTAGAATGAGGTAAGTAAAATAGGCATTCTCTAACAATTGTTCCATCTCCTAAAGCTTGTTCGCTATTGCTATATAACAAAGGTAGAAATTCGGAATCTCCTATGCGATCTTTTTTTCTCTCAAACACACTCTGTATTGTAGCTACAATCAACATATTTTTTACACTCACTACTGCAGAGAATGTAAAAGGCGAACTCAACACTTTCAGAACTACAAACGACTCGCTAGCCTCTTCGCCTACGACGGGGCATCTAGTTGCATTGTGGCAACGCTCTTCGGTCAATCTATACGACACTGCTTGCGGTACACAAATTCAAGAAGCCCTCCTCTCGCTCTTTACTTCACAAGATGACCTTCAGTATCCAATACCTCGCCTAGAGGGGATGAAAGATCTTACAGCGTCCGATGGTAAACTGCGTATCTTCACATGGACACACACGCTCCCAGACCAGGAGACTTGCTACAAGGGGGTAGTGGTTTTCAAGAGTGCTACCAATCAGCTCAAAATCACGCTCCTAAAGGATCGACTTCTTCCCGTTGGACAAGGTAATATAGATGAGCGCTGGTTTACACTCTCCACATCTCCTAACGAATGGATTGGTGCGGTTTACTACGCAATCGAACCCTTTGAGTTCCAAGGAACAAAAAGTTATCTTCTCCTTGGAGTTGCAGGACACACTCCTCTCTGTTCGCGAAAAGTGATCGAGACCTTCTACATAGATGCTACAGACGAGTTGCAGTTGGGAATTCCTTGTCTTCTTTATTCTAAAACAAAGATTTTTCAGCGAATTTTCTATTCTTACAGTGCTCGCGTTGCTATGACGCTTCAGTTTATCGACAAAGGAGAGCGAATACTGATTGATCATCTCTCCCCCTCGGCTCCACAATATAGCGGGATTCCTCAATTTTACGGTCCCGATGCTTCGCAAGATGCCTTTGTTCGAACAGAGAGCGGCTATTGGAGACACGAGAGTGATGTACTGGTAAGTGATCCTATAAAACACTCCTCATCTTCCAAAAAGGTTTATCAAAAAGGATTTTAATATTTACGAAATCTAGCGACCATGCGTTATCGGAAACTTGCCATAGAAGAACTGCATCGAGTAGATGTTGCAACCTTTCGTATTCAGTCCAAACGACCTATAGTATTACTCCTCGATAATATTCGGAGTCTACAAAATGTTGGAGCAATGTTTCGTACTGCAGATGCATTTGGGATTGAGGAGATAGTGCTCTGTGGTATTACGGGGCGTCCTCCCCATCGCGAACTGCATAATACAGCCCTTGGGGCAGAGGATAGCGTCAAGTGGCAATATTTTGCAACTACAGCAGAGGGGGTAGCCTCCTACCGAGCATTGGGATATAAAGTTCTCGTCCTAGAACAATGTGAGGGGAGCGTTTTACTCAATACTGTACAGATTGGTAAAGAAGAAAAGTGGCTTGTCGTAGTAGGCAATGAGGTAGAGGGTGTAGCACAAGAAGTCGCTAGTGGAGCAGACCTTTGTGTCGAGATTCCACAAATCGGAACGAAGCATTCGCTCAATGTCGCTACTGCTGCGGGTATCCTCCTCTGGGAACTCGTACGTATGTATTGAACGAGCAACAACGACTATAGCAAAGCGACGAGTAAGAATACTGCATGTGCAAATATACCTGCCGCTAGACCACCAAGAGTTTGTGCTAGAATAGCCTTGGAGGTAAGCACACGGAAACCGATAGTATCGAACATAGCGGCATAGGTACTCAAAAAACCACTCCAACACATACCCATAGCCGTAAATACGGCAACCTCATTACCGCCGAGTATCCCCTCCGCCTGAAAACGAGGTAGAAGTGATAGTGCAGCTCCTACTGAACCAAGCGATGTTACAGGGAAAGCTATCAAACTCGGCGAATGAAAGCCAAAAAGGAACTGAAAGACGATTGCGATTTTGCTAGCAAGCCATGTAAGAATGGGCACTCCCTCGCCCGCCAAACCTTGGTAACCAACTGCGGAATCCTTCGGACCAAAGGTAATGAGTGTAATAAATGTACTAATAATCAATACTCCTGGGATTATCGACAACCCAAGATCTACCCCCGTCTTTCCTCCGTCGAGTATTGCATTCAAAAAGCGCTCAAAAACAGTACCTGATGACTTAAAAGAGAGTTGTTTCTGACCTTCCTCTGCAATAGCTTCCATCTCCTCTTGGGTAGGAGAAGTAAAGAATTTGCGCGTAAAAAACTGCATAAGACGAGTAGCCACAAAGCCACCAAACATTGCTCCAAAGAAGCCGATCAGAGCACTGCTAAAAAATCCAAGGCTCGACATAAAGGTGATAACGATGAGCCCCATACCGAGCGAGGTGCCAAAATTGGTCATCGAAACAAGTTCGCGATCTGTGAGACCGGCACGGAAACTTTTATCTTTTGCCAGCGACATGATGGCAGGGTTGTCGCTAAAGAAGGTAATTACAGCAGCTAGAGCTGCAACACCCGGCAGATGGTAGAGGGGGCGCATAAGAGGTCTGAGCAAGAATTCAATGAGGCGCATCACACCAAATTCGATAAATAGTTTTGCTAGTGCACCCGTCAGTACTGTGATGGCCATAATAAAAAAGACCGTATTGGTAAGCAACTCGAAGGCGGTCTTCATAATAGAATTGAGGAGATTACTCGTCCCCATATTGCAGCCAAGTATTCCAACTAAGGTCACAAAACCTACTAAGAAGACGATAGCCTCTAGCCGACGTCCACGCAAAAAGGATGGGTTATTGTGTACCGTCTTCGGTCTTGCTAGCGGACGAAAATTGCGAAATTTCAGATTCATCTTTACTCGGCGAAGATTTTAAGGGACATCTTGAAGGTATCCTAACGTACAACGAGTAGGACGTAATTCTTTTTTCCTTTTTGTACAACAAAATACTTTCCACTTATCGCATCCGCTAGGGTCGGCTTTAGATCTAAATCCTCGATTTTAGTTTTGTTAATACTCAGGGCTCCTCCTTGTAATGCTCTACGAGCCTCTCCCTTTGAGGGATATACTGCCGAGGCTTCTGTAAGGAGCATCATCCAATTGCTACCATTGGCGAGTAACTCTTGTGCGATCTCGAAAGTAGGAACGCCAGCAAATACGGCGAGAAATGTTTGTTCGTCAATCTCGCGTAAAGTCTCAGCAGTCGCTTTGCCAAAAAGGATATCAGAGGCTTTCACTGCCTTTTGATATTCGGCCTCTCCATGTACCATCGTAGTAACCTCGCGTGCTAATGCTTTTTGTAATGCTCGTTCATGAGGTTTTTCTTGCTGCTCCGCTTCCAACTGTTCTATAGTAGGTTTATCGAGCAACGTAAAGATTCGGATATAACTTTTCGCCTCTTCATCCGACACATTGAGCCAGAATTGATAGAAAGTATAGGGAGACGTGCGCTGCGGATCTAACCAGATATTACCTTGTTCCGTTTTGCCAAATTTACGACCGTCAGCTTTCTTGATAAGTGGACAAGTAATACAGTGCACCTCGTGTCCATCCATACGACGAATCAGCTCTACTCCCGTAGTCATATTGCCCCACTGATCAGAGCCCCCCATTTGCAACGAAAGTCCGAGCTCGCGATGGAGGTGAAGAAAATCTGTTGCTTGTATCAATTGGTATGAAAACTCCGTAAAGGAGAGACCTTCAGTTCCCTCGGTGGGGTCAAAACGGCGTTTTACGGAATCCTTCGCCATCATATAATTTACAGTGATATGCTTACCAATATCGCGTATGAATGAGATAAAGGAGTATTTACTCATCCAGTCGTAGTTGTTAACCAGTAGTGCAGCATTCGGAAGATTTTCATCGAAGTTGATGAGACGCGCGAGCTGTTTCTTCAAGCCTACCAGATTCTCTTCGATTTGTTCGCTCGAGAGAAGGTTACGCTCTACAGACTTTCCTGAAGGATCGCCAATCATCCCCGTGGCTCCTCCCACCAAAACAACGGGTTTATGCCCACAACGTTGAAAATGACGTAGCATCATTACAGAGACCAAGTGTCCAATATGCAACGAGTCTGCAGTGGGATCGATCCCGACATACGCCATCCGCTGCTCTTTATTGATAAACGCTTCTGCGCCGGGAGTGGTATTATGCAACATTCCTCGCCAAGAGAGTTCGGCTACAAAATCGGAGAGCTCTGTAGTTGCTGCCATTTATTACTTTTTTTACCAAAAGATTGAAACACGTATACACAAAATTACGGATTTGTTGTAAACAGCAGCGAGCACCATTTTCTCTCTATGCATTGGAGAAAAGTTTTTTCTGCATAGTATTTGAAACAATTGTAAGTAATTTTGCATAGTACGAATAGCTAATGGTAAAAGAGAAGAGATGAGCGCTGTACAAAAGGTGATGTTGATGATACTAGATGGTTGGGGCGATGGCGATGGCACTCGTTCGGATGCAATAGCCTCGACCTTTACACCTCAACTGGATGCTTTAAGAACGCAATTTGCCTATTCACAACTTCGTACGAGCGGAGAAGATGTTGGGTTGCCAGATGGGCAGATGGGCAACTCAGAAGTTGGACACCTGAATATAGGGGCAGGGAGAATCGTCTATCAAGATTTGCTACGAATCAACCGCGATATAGAAAGTGGGGCAATAGAGCAAAATACCGTACTACGAGAGCTCATTACCTATGCCAAGGAGCATAATAAGGCTCTACATTTTCTTGGCTTAGTATCCAATGGCGGAGTTCATTCTCTCGATAAGCACCTCTACAAGTTGTGCGATATGACGCAGGCTGCGGGCTTACCGCGAGTCTTTATTCATGCATTTACTGATGGTAGAGATACCGACCCTAAGAGTGGCTACGGCTTTTTACAGAACCTTCAGAACCATATTCAGGGCACAAGAGCAGAGATAGTGAGTATCCTAGGACGCTACTATGCCATGGATCGCGACAAACGGTGGGAACGGATAAAAGTTGCCTATGATCTTTTGTTGGAAGGCAAAGGAGAGGCTTCGCAAGATCTCTTAGCGAGTATACAGACCTCGTATACCGCAGGCGTAACCGACGAGTTTATCAAGCCTATTGTTAAGGTTGATGCTACAGGAAAGGCTCTCGGTCGGATCGAAGCCGGTGATGTAGTGTTCTGCTTTAATTACAGAACAGACAGATTGCGCGAGCTGACCATAGTTCTTACGCAACAAAATATGCCAGAGGCTGGAATGCAAACCATCCCCCTAAAGTATGGCACTATGACGCGCTATGAAGAAACCTTCAAAAACGTCGCCGTGGCTTACGATAAGGAGAACCTCCAGAATACAATGGGCGAGGTGGTTTCGAAGGCAGGATGTACGCAACTCCGTATTGCTGAGACCGAAAAATATGCACATGTCACATTTTTCTTTTCTGGTGGACGCGAAGAGCCATACACTGGCGAACATCGTATCCTCATTCCTTCTCCGAAGGTGGCTACCTACGACTTGCAACCCCGTATGAGTGCCCTCGAGGTAACGGATAAGCTCTTAACAGATGTCGACACACAGAGTCCAGATTTCATTTGTCTCAACTTTGCTAACGGGGATATGGTCGGTCACACTGGGATCTATCCAGCTATTCAAGAAGCCGTACGCACCGTAGATGCTTGTGTTGGTCTGATTGTTGGGCATTTACGTGAACGAGGATACGAAATAGTTATTATTGCAGATCACGGTAACGCAGATTTTGCAGAGAATGCCGACGGCACGCCCAATACAGCACACTCTCTCAACCCTGTCCCTATAATCGTAGTAAGCGATCGATTCAAACATGTTGATGCAGGGCGATTGGCCGATGTTGCACCGACATTGTTAAAAATGATGGGGTTATTGCAACCTGAAGAAATGACAGGAGTAGCACTCTGCCATGAGTGATTGTTGTAGTCTGGTACAGCTGGGCGATAAGATCCTCGATCGGCACATCCTTACTGAGTATTTTGCATGTGATTTGGCAGTATGCAAGGGGGTGTGCTGCAAAGCAGGCTCGAGTGGAGCGCCCATCACTCAAAAAGAGGTACTTACTATTGAAGAGAACTTTGAGGCAATAGCAAAAGAATTAGCTACAGTTAACAACGCACGTTTGATTGAACACGGCATCTGTTACCACGATGGCGAAGAGTGGGTAACTACTTTGCTTGAAAATCAAGCTTGTGCTTTTACAGCAGAGCAGCAAGGCAGCTACCTCTGTGCCATCGAGATAGCAGAGCGAAAAGGTAGTTGCGCCCAAAACTGTAAACCCATCTCTTGTAGTTTGTACCCGATAAGAGTAAAACAATCGGGAGTATTTACACTTCTTCGCTACGATATGTGGGATATTTGCTTACCTGCAGTAGAGAATGGGCGTAGAAGAGGCATACACGTTTACGAATTTCTGCGCGAACCGCTCATTCGAGCTTTTGGGCAAGAGTTTTATACCGAACTTAAAGAAGTGGGAGAGCAACTCAATATGCAGGAGTAACTTCTCGAGTTGTCCAAGAATAGATCGTGTACGCTGCATACATTCTTCAATTTTTTATCGACTACATATTGCTGATTTTCTGTGTGTGCAAAATAAAAATGTAGTTTTGCACATTACGTTCGAGCTCTCAGAGAAAGAGAGGTAACCCCATCGCCCCCAGCCTCGAGCGTGTCCTAATTGTAAGAGTTTAACCACCTGCACTAACGTTTTGTGCAGGCAAAATTTTTATAACATGTATAAGCAATTTTTAGAAATGGAGCATATAATGTGCTTCAAACAATGGGGAGGAACTCGCTTTTCGGTGTTTGCCTCCATTGGGCATGTGGTACGCATTGGTGTGTTACCCTTAGTTTATCTAATGTTCTCTTTTGGACAGAGTGTTTTTGCGCAGAGCGATTCGACATTGCGCACCTATCACGAAGCGATCGACTCGGTGCTCATTGAGCGTGTACGCCAACAAGCCCTCTCGCTGATACCTCGAGCCTCTGTACAAAGGCTCACAAGCGAACAGCTGCGTCGTACGGGTAGTAGTTCCGTACAGCAGGCCTTGGATGTAATGCCGGGCGTAGATATCCGCCAGCGAGGTCCCTTAGGTATACAAGCTGATATGGGCATCCGAGGAGGGAGTTTCGATCAAGTACTGATTCTCATGGATGGTCTCGATGTTACGGACGCACAAACTGGCCACCACAGCTTAGCACTTCCAATGCGTCCAGAAGCCTTAAGTAGGCTCGAATTATTATCAGGACCTGGAGCACGCATTTTTGGTCCGGGGGCTTATGCAGGAGCCATAAATTTAATACCTCGCCGCTCCGATTCCACGCACTTTTTACTTTCTACACGCTTGGGGCAATACGGTCTTAAGGACATATTTACCAGTGTAGCACACCGCCACGGACGTCTATCATTTACAGGCTATGCCTCTGGTAGCAGCTCCGATGGCTTTACCACCAACACCGATCATCTGCAATACAACGGCTATGTAGCCACGCAGATCGAGCTACCACGTGGGCAATTCCGTCTGCAACTTGCACACCACGGCAAAGAATTCGGAGCTCAAGCCTATTACACCCCCAAGTTCCCAGAACAGTACGAAGCCGTACGAACTAGTATTGCTACTTTAGCCTATCAAGGCTATTACAACAACTGGGAATGGGAGGCGGGCTTTGCCTATCGCAGACTAACCGATCGCTTCCAACTCTTTCGCTACAATGCACCTACATGGTACAAAGGGCACAACTACCACCTTACGCAGCTAAGTACTGGACGTGCACGGATCGGTTATACTACGCGATTTTCGCGCTCACAACTTGCCCTAATCCTTCGTTACGACGATATCTGGAGCACACTACTAGGTAAAAAAGCAGCACGTGCGCGAGCTATTCCAAGCGTAAACAAGATCCAGTACACACACAGGGGAGAACGACTCAACACCACGGCAACGTTCGAACAAGAATTTATGTACAACAATTTTACGTTCAACATTGGGGGGATGGCCTCCTACAACACTGCTTTTAGTTGGGCTTACGGTTACGGTATCGATCTTAATTACAAGATTCTCCCCACACTATCAACGAGTCTCTCTGCTAACAGAGCCTATCGACTCCCCACTTTTACCGATCTATACTACACATCGCCCACACGCGTAGGTAACGAACATCTTCGCCCAGAGAGCGCCCTAACTTTCGATGCTGGCTTGAATTTACGTACACCTCTAGTGCGTGGAGCACTTACAGGCTTCTACCGCATGGGACGCGATATTATCGACTGGCTGCAAGACTCTACTACAGCCACGGTTTGGCGAGCACAAAACCACTCCTCACTTAATACGCTGGGGGGCGAACTTATGCTCGGTATATACCCGAACTACGCTTATTTCTCCTCTATCGAACTCTCTTATGCCTATTGTAAACACTTGCATAAAGACAAAGGAGAGCGTGGTACCTCGTATGCGCTCGATAACCTTGAGCATTTACTCACCGCAAGAGCAGAAATCCCTGTTACAAAATGGGTAACCTTCCATCCTGCTCTCAGGTATAGCAGGCGACATGGTAAATATACCCCATTTAATACTACGACCGCCATTCCCTACCCCGACAACTTGAGCCTAGATCTACGAGGTACGCTCCATCTCTCACAGGTCGACTTATATGCCGAGGTTACAAACATGTTAGATGCTCAGCGCGTAGATATTGGAGATGTGCCCTTGCCAGGGCGTTGGATTTCGATTGGTGCGCAGTATCAGATGAATTGGTAACAATCGTTGCGCTTAACTTTCATAGAAGTGGGTAACTCTTTGGCAAGAGTTCCCACTTTTTTAGGATACTGTCCTAAAAGGATGAAAACTCCTTTTTATCTCTTTTCAAAAGAAACTTATACTAGCTATGTAACTCATCCAATACGATATATTGAGCGGTTCTGCATAAAAAATAAACGCACCCCAGATAGGGTGCGTAACTTTAATCAGGGATGTGCGTAAACTACTCTTCTTTTAATTTAACTGAGTCTACATTCCACATCTCAATTTTGATATCAAAATCTTCTATAAGAGAATCAAACGGTTCATTCTCTCTAACTACAAATTCTGTGCCAGAGTTATACCAAATTTTCCTAGCCAGTCGTTTAGTTTTCGACGTACCATAATCTTCCCAGCCAATATATTGCCACGGGAGATCTTTATCGACCTTCACATAGCAACCTCTTGGGACGTGGATCGTAGCTTTTACATGCAACCACGCACCCGCCTCTTTATGCGTTTTTTCAAGCTCGTAAAATGCTGGCATTTCTACCCTTTTCGCTGCAATTTTAGGCGCGTAACGAAGCTCATCTAACAATACCTCACATACCAACTCATCGCGTCCTTGAGCCGACTTCTCTATAGAGATATATCCATACTCCGTATCGCTAGGCTTCACTCTCAACTCTACTGCTGTTAGTTTTTGCAACTCTTCAATATTTCTATCACGACGGAACAGGTTCAACGGCATGGCATTCTTGTATACTAAGCGCTTTGTTTGTCCCTCTATGGGCGCTATTACCAAAGTATCTTGCACATGGAGATTAAGAGGGAGCTCCGCCTCCCTACTATAAATCTCACTAGTATTGACAAACGAAAAGGCAAAATAGAGACCAAAACCGATAACAACTACAATCCATATAGCGAGTCCTGCTAAAGCAAATTTTATTAGTGCACTCTTACGAACTATGCAAAAAAGACCTAGTAGGATCATCAAAAGCGGAAGGAGAAGGAGTAAAAACACAAAAAGTAGCGTTGGGAAAATCCCAGAATCGATAACTCGTACGGTATTGAAAAATGTAGGAGAATTGTAATAAGAATTGAGATACCAGGCAGAGGGCCAATCGATTGCTAATCCATAAATAAACGTAAACGCAAGTGTGATACCACCAAAAATCAGTAGGAAGCCGACAATGTAGATACTGTATTTCAGGATGGCGAGTCCAAGAGTACCTATAAGCATCGCTAGACTCGAGAAGACGTTCACAATGCCATGTCGTTCCCCCTGCTGATTTTCTTTCATCCGCTGATATTCTTGCCGTATCCGATCCTCAAGGTTCATGAAGGTGATGGGCTCTTGATGCAACTCCATTTTTTGCAAAGGAGTACGAGCCTTGGGTACAGCTAGCCACAGCACAATGTATATGAGAAAAGTAATTCCATAAAAAAACGTGAAACCTATAAAGAGCAAACGTATTAGCCAGACCGACATATTCAGTCGAGCAGCAATACCCGAACAGACTCCACCAAGAAGCCTTTGGTCGCCATCGCGATACAAACGTGTCCGATAATTAGACGCAGTCGCCGCCTTAGGCTTTTTCTGCGTACTCGTATTCTCGTCCTCACAAATCTGCTCAGGCGAGCCCAATATACTTATCACCCGTTGTACAATAGCTGTTGTAATAGGCGTCTTATCTGGAGCGAGCTCTGAGAATAATTCGACAATGCGCTCCTCTAAGCTGCAAAAGACTTCCTTCCCCTCTGGAGTAGCTCCTAAACGCTCTTGCAGGGAGCTCAAATACTCTTGCAAACTCTCGGCTGCACTCTCTTCAATCTGGAAAGTAAAGTTTTCTGCTAAACTAATTGTTACGATGTTCTCCATGCCTATTCCTCCTTTGCGTTGTTTGTTTCGTCTGTATGTGTAGTCTGTAAGATTAGAAAATCGACTGAGCTAACCAGCTGTTCCCACTCCTTGCACAATTGATGAAAATAGCGTTCGCCATCCGAGGTAAGATTATAGTATTTCCTCGCAGGTCCCTTGTCTGACTCCTCCAAACGATACGAGAGCATTCCCCTGTTCTTCAGACTCGAGAGCAACGGATAAAGTGAGCCCTCTACTACGATAATATCCTTATCGCGAAGTAATTGTATGATATCATTGGTATATGCATCGTGTTTTGCAATGATTGCGAGTGTACAGAGCTCTATAACACTGCGCTGCATTGCACCTTTTGCATTGTTTTCGTCCTTCATAACTACGACATTAATGATTCAAAGAGAACGTTTTTGCAGGTGTTACAATCCATATTATGAGATAGATCCAAAACGTAAGACCTATAAAGAGAAAACCAATGCCAAAGATCAAACGGATGATAAGTGGATCGACATTCAAATAATGCCCTAAGCCCGAACACACTCCCCCGATTTTCCGATCCGATAGATCGCGATAAAATCGATGTGGACTCTCTGTAAAGCTATTATTCGACTCTTGCGAAGCCTGCGAAAAATAAGCTCCAGTACTATCCAAAAGCGTTATGGCTCGCTGCACATCCTCAAGACGTACCGCAAGATTCTCTTTTGCACGCCACTCCCAAAAATATTCTGCTATCTGCCTCTCACATTCTAGACTACACTCTGTTGTTGAAGGCTTACGTTGACGTAACGCACCAAAATATTTCATTAACAGAAGAGCACCATCTTCTTCTATGTTAAAAAGCCTATCGCTAAGACTTATTTGTCGTACAAATTTCATAGCTGTAGTTCTGTTTTTTCTGTTCCATTTTCAATACAAATATATACAAAATCAAGTACTATAAAAAATATAGTAGTTAAAATTAAATAGTTTTGCAGTATTGCAACTATCTCTATCACCCGAACTGGTTGCCTAAACCTGTGAAATGCTAACTTTATCTTACATTTGTGTAGTTAGATAAAATTTAATCAGTGTGAATAGACATGTTTAAAAGTCAGCCGAAAGGTTTGTTAGCCGCAGCGCTTGCCAATATGGGCGAGCGATTCGGTTTTTACATCATGATGGCGATCCTCTCGCTCTTCATTTCTTCGAAATTTGGTTTGGATGTCACCAGCACGGGTTACATCTATTCCGCTTTTTATGCTTCGATATATTTATTGGCTCTTGTAGGAGGTATTATAGCCGATCGTACGAAGAAGTACAAGCTGACCATCCTCTGGGGTATTATTCTCATGGCAATTGGCTACCTCGTCATAGCTATTCCTACACCTACTCCCGTGCCGCACAAGGCGCTCTACTTAGCACTAACCTGTTTTGGGCTCTTAGTTATTGCATTTGGTAACGGGCTATTCAAGGGAAACTTGCAGGCTCTTGTTGGGCAGATGTACGACGATCCGAACTACGCTTCGAAGCGCGAGTCGGGCTTCCAGATCTTCTATATGTTTATTAATATTGGTGGTTTCTTTGCACCATTTATTGCCATTGGCGTGCGAAACTGGTGGTTGCTCCATAATGGATTCAACTATAATGCAAAACTCCCTGAGCTTTGTCACGAATTGATTGAAAAAGGTAACGCCCTCGCAGCAGATAAGTTTGCCACACTACAAACCTATGCTAACGAGGCGCTTGCTGTCTCTGGACAGACTGTAACCGATCTACTAAAATTTTCCAACGAGTATCTCAACGTATTCAACCGTGGCTTTCAATATGCATTCATGGCTGCCATTGTTATGATGGTGGTTTCTCTCATTATCTTCGTTGTTAACAAAAAGGGGTTACCCGATCCTAGTAAAAAAGCAGTTGTTGCAAAACAAGAGACATCTACGACAGAGATCAAAATGGATGCACAAGAGATACGTCAGCGCATCCTAGCACTTTTTGCTGTATTTGGCGTAGTAATCTTCTTTTGGCTCTCTTTCCACCAAAACGGATATTCACTCACATTCTTTGCGCGCGACTATGTGGATCTCGACGTTATTTACATCAATCTCGGGTTTACCGATATTAAGGGGGCAGAGATTTTCCAAAGCGTCAATCCCTTCTTTGTTGTAACGCTTACACCGCTTATTATGTGGTTCTTTGGTTGGCTGAAGAAGAAGGAGCGGACAATATCGACTCCTATGAAGATCGCTATGGGGATGGGGATTGCTGCTGCTGCCTACATCTTCCTGATGCTCTTCTCGCTGGCTCTACCTGGTAAGGATGCTTTAGCAAACATGAATCCAGACGAAGTAAAGAACATACTCGTTACTCCGTGGATTATGGTAGGACTCTACTTCATCCTCACGGTAGCTGAGCTCTTCATTAGTCCTCTTGGTTTAGCATTTGTATCGAAGGTTGCGCCTCCACATATGCAAGGTTTGATGCAAGGAGCATGGCTTGCCGCAACGGCAGTAGGCAACTCTCTACTCTTTATAGGAGGAGTACTCTACATGAACGTCCCGATCTGGGCAACATGGCTAGTATTTGTAGGCGCCTGCGGTTTGTCTATGATTGTAATGCTATCTATGGTACGTTGGCTAGAACGAGTTGCTAAATAGTTCCCGTTTCGCAACGGATGAAAACAATTAAGGGAGACTAAAAGGTCTCCCTTTTTTTGTTCCTACTTATTGCTATGATCTGTAATTTTATCCTCGGATTCGTTCTTCCCACTTCCACGCATCGCGCAAAGTATCCACAAGATCGTATTCAGGTTTCCAACCAAGCAGACGCCAAGCTTTTTTCGTATCTAGCCAGAGTTCTGCAGCTTCGCCTATGCGCTTTGCATCTATTCGATAAGGTATATGCTTACCAGTTATCGCTTCAAAATTCTCTATTAGTTCGAGAACGGATGTTCCTCGTCCTGCTCCTACATTCACATATTGGATACCCACCTCATCCCGTGTGCGTTCAAGATATTCCAGTGTTAAAACATATGCTCGCGCTAGATCGCATACATGGAAGAAATCCCACTGTTGCGTACCATCAGGCGTGGGATAGTCCGAACCATGAATTGTAAGTTCCGCGTTATGGTAATAGGCAATTGACAATATTTCATGCATTATATGTTGAGGAATCCTAGGGGGAAACTCGCCTAAAAATCCTGAAGGATGAGCCCCAATCGGGTAGTAATAGCGCAATGCTACACATCGGAACTCTTTGTAAGTACAAGCAATCGACTGCAAGAGCTGCTCTGCGAAAACTTTCGTAACTCCTACTGACGAGTTTGGTAGAGCAATAGGCGATAGTTCAGTAATCGGTGAGGTCGTAAAAACTGGATACACGGAAGCTGTACTCGAAAGAACAAAATTTGGAATCCCGAAGGCTTGAGCGAATTCGAGAATAGTGAGCAAACTGTCAACATTGTTACGGTAAATTTTAAGAGGGTTCTCTACCGACGCTTCTACTACCCCATAAGCGGCAAAATGGATGATTCCATCTATAGTAAAGAGATCGTCAAACACATGCGCTATTGCCGCACGATCAGCACAATCTGCTTGGTAAAATTGTGGTTCGATGCCACTAAGGCGTTTAATAAGCTGAAGAACTTCAATACGCGCGTTGGATAGATTATCTACTACAACCACCTCGTAACCCTTCTCCTGCAATGCAACCACCGTATGAGAGCCTATATAGCCCAATCCGCCCGTTACGAGAATACAACCTTTCTCTTCCATTTCTCAATACCACTAGTAAAATCCGAAACTGTCGAAGGATTCAGAAATTTGTATACTTACTTCTATAAATCGACACAACATACCAACACAAAACTATATAAATCAAATAACACCTCTAAACCGCTTGGACTTTAGACGATAGCGATTGTAACAAAGCAATAGCGCATATTTTCAAAAGTCTTCTTACAATTTTCTCACTGCGATATACTAAAAAAGGCAAAGCACTACTCTGTACTTTGCCCTTAAAAAATCCTCAACAATCTTATATCACTAATTCTCTTTACGTGCAGCGTAATTGATCTTTAGTGCAGCTGCTTTACGCAATTCTTGCTTTACATCCGAGACGATCCCCATACGCGTGTTCTCGTCAACCTTAAGCGAAGTCGTGAGCATATTCCTATCTGCCTCACTAAGTGCATCTCGCTCAGAAGAGATAAAATCGCGTATATCAACCAAATTTTTGAAAGCATCGTTGAGTTGAATTCGCGAATCTGTCCCATACAATTTCTGATACTGCAATATAGGAGTTCCTATATAGATATAGGAAACCAACGACTTCTTTTCCAACTTCGATACTTCAGTAGCTTGCGGCAAACTCAGTGAAACTCTCATCTCCGTCTCACGCATGGAAGTACTCACCATAAAGAAGAAGAGCAACATAAATACGATATCGGGCAACGAGGCCGTTGATATTGCGGGCAAACCACCTTTACCTTTTCTAGAAAACTTTGCCATCTTTTACTCCACCCTATTAATGTTTACCTTCCACAGGCTCAGCCTCAGAGATGCGCTGCGGGATCGCATTTTGTATCGCTTTTTGCTGATCTTCGGTTAATTTGTCATAAATATTCCCGAAGCGCTGACGCGCAAGATCGTTACGCAATTCATTATAAGCAGCTATTAACTCGTTCTGAACTTTTAGATAAGCCGAGTAGGTTGTCGAACGGTCATTTTGCAAGGAGATAACTCCCGCGGTCACCATCATATCTCCCAAAAGAGGAATATTTTTCTTAACCTTCTCTGGCAGGGTTGGATCATTGTTCGGATTCAACAAAAATTCTTTTGCTTTATCGCGCAATTCACTAACATCTAACGGACGCCCACCTACCAAAAGTTTATTACTCCGATTAATACGCACCAACAGCACATTACGTATCTGGTAATCCTGTGCCTCTTCTTTCTGGTCTTTAGTTGGCATCGGGGGTAACATACGAGGTAATCCCGTATCAACATTCATTGTGGTGGTAACCAAGAAGAAGATCAGCAATAGAAACGCAATGTCAGCCATAGAACTGGCATTGATCTCCTCCATTTTTTTCTTTGGCATACTCTTTTCCTCCTTCTATCTAATGAAAAGACAACCTCCTCCTACACAAAAAATATCTCTAGTGGGAGAAGGTCACCACCACAACTACCTATTATTTATCATATTGCGTACCCCCGTGGCAAGCAATAAGACAATTGATGCTACGATTAGGATATAGGCAGTATAGATCCCCGTATCCGAGAACTTCAAAACCGCACTATCTTTGAAATCAGGATTGAGCGAAGCTGTTTGAAGTGGCTCGCCATCAGCTAAAGCATATGCTATAGACACCACTATTGCCAAAATAACCAGTGATACCAACGCTTTTATTGCTTTGCGTGGGTTCTGAACTATATAGGCAATAGGGAACAAGACAGCACTCGCGGCTGCTATTATCAATAGGACATACGTCCAATCTAACAAGGGTTCTACCGCACTCATCAACGCACTCCGCTCGTCCGTACCCGAGATGTTCACCACAAAGATGATACTCAAGACTACCGAGATTAAGAGAAGTACGCCCAAGGCTATCCGGAGAACTCGTTTTATAATCTTCTCTGACATTACTCAGGACTCCCTACTTCTTTCGATGATTACTCCCTAGAGTTTGTGACGGACTAAAACGTCAACTAAAGAGATAGACGCATCCTCCATACGCATCGTAAGACTGTCTATCTTAGAGAGAATGTAGTTGTAAAATACCTGTAGAACCGCAGCTACGATAAGTCCGAACACCGTCGTAATCAACGCTATCTTAATACCTCCTGCCACGAGGGAAGGTGCAATATCACCTGCCAACTCAATAGCATCAAAAGCCGAAATCATCCCCAATACAGTCCCCATAAATCCAAACATAGGAGCTAGGGCGATGAATAGTGAAATCCAAGTTAAACCACTCTCCATTTGCTGCATCTGTACCGAACCGTAGGAAACTACTGATTTCTCTACAGCCTCTATCCCCTCTCCTGCTCTATCCAAACCTTGATAGAAAATACTTGCAACAGGACCACGAGTCTTACGACACACATCCTTAGCAGCCTCTACGCCTCCATCGTTTAGTGCCTTCTCTACCTTACGTAGCAACTTATCCGTATTCGTTGTTGCTAGGTTTAGATATATAATACGTTCGATGGCGATAGCCAATCCTAAAATTAAGAGGAGCAAAATCACTCCCATAAAGCTAGGACCTCCCTCAATAAACTTTGTCTTTATTTGTTGGTGGAGTGGCACATCTTCGTTAGGATTAGCTAACATTGGGTTGCCCTCCTCTAGAGCGACATCCATCACTACCATAGCTCCCTCAGGAACAGAAGCCATACTATCGGGGAGAGGTGCTTGTGCCATCAAAAAACGAGATGCGCCCAAAAGAAGACACACCGTCAAACTGAAGATCAATAACTTTTTCATAGACTCGCCGTAATTTGTGTTCGTACTTTTACGTATGTTACTTTCTCATTCTGCGGAGAGGGCGGGATTCGAACCCGCGATACCCTTTTGAGGTATACACACTTTCCAGGCGTGCGCCTTCGACCACTCGGCCACCTCTCCAAAAAAAAACGCGTCTCTTAAAGCATCGCAATTTACAATAATATTCTAACACACAACTAACTACGCTCTCCTGCTATATCCGTTTCCAAGTACCGTATAACACTTTCGGTGTCCGTAAAAGAGCCCAACCCCAACATAAGCTTACAGATTGCGGTCTCGTAAGTCATATCACTACCACTAACCACTCCCATACGCGCCAAACCCAACCCCGTATCATACGACCCCATCGATACCTTGTCGGCCTTGCACTGCGAGACGTTGAGAAAGACCACTCCACGCTTTATTGCAGTCTCTACTGAAGCCAAAAACCATCTCGCACTCGGAGCATTTCCTGCACCGAAGGTCTTTAAAATAACTCCTCGTAAATCTTCTACTGCAAGCAATGTCCGAATATAGCACTCATTCATACCAGGAAACAGATACAATGTAGCAACGTGCGGATCGAAATTCTCCTCTACTTTCAACGACGGAGCACTCCAATGACCAATAACTCGATCGTTATAAACTATATCTATTCCAGCCTCAGCCAAAAGGGGATAATTGTAACTGCGAAAAGCATCAAAACGCGATGCACCAAACTTCGTGGTTCGATTCCCACGGAAGAGACGATGATCGAAGAAGATACATACCTCTGGTACACGCGGTTTACCATCTAAATTCGCTGCCGCAATCTCCAATGCCCCCAAAAGATTCTCTTTACCATCCGTACGTATTGCCCCTAGAGGGAGCTGCGACCCGGTTAGCACCACTGGTTTATTCAAGCCTCGTAGCATCAAACTTAGAGCCGAGGCCGTATAGGCCATCGTATCGGTGCCGTGAAGTATTACAAAGCCATCAAATGCCTCGTAATTTGATACGATCTCCTGCGCCAAACGATGCCAAAAACTGGGATCAGCATCCGAAGAATCTAACAAAGGGTAAAGTGGACGCGTCTCGAGATGATAACCAAACTTCACGACCTCGGGGACTTCTCGCTCTAACTGGGTAATGTTGAAAGGAGCCAAACCTCCCGTGAGTGGATTCTCCTTCATACCGATGGTACCGCCTGTATAAAGTACCAACAACGATCGCGTTAGTTTATTCAAAACTATCCGTTATTATCTCTTCTTATCAACGCAAAGTTAACGTTTTCCTACAATTGCTTACAGCTTATGTCTACGAATTGCCAAACCATACTCGCGACTTGTGAGCAGTAGATGGGCGAGTAGTGCACTCCGCATCTGTTCGTGTTTTACCCAATCCGTCGTCTGCGAAAAACAATAAATCTCCACTGCAAGTCCTCCATCCAAAATCTCCTTGGTGCGGAGTAAATGTGTGGCATTTGCATCTACCCATGCCGACCGTTCAAACAGTTTCTCCACATACCTACACCATGCACTCAAATTGGTTTCTCCTCCTCCAGCACCATACTGGGCTTCCAAAACACGTTGTTTGGCCTCACTGAGTATCTCGATACTCGCTACATCGAAGGTTAGAGTCAAGACCATCCTCCGCCCCGAACTCTCAGTCATACTCCGCCAATTCTGGTAAGTCTCCGATACGAGTGCATATGTCGGAAATGAGTACATACTCCGATCCCACCCTAGCACTCGCACTGTCCACAAAGTTACCTCAACAACTTCACCATCTATACCTCGAGCAGGCATTGTGATCCAGTCTCCTCGTCGGATGGCATCACTATGTCGCATCTGAATAGAAGCCATTAAACCCAACAAGGGATCTTTGAAGACCAACAAACCTACAGCAGCTAGTGCTCCAACCGCCGTCAAGACCCCCCAAGGACCTTTCCCCAATAGATAGCCTACTGCTACAATCAGTCCTACTGTCCAGCATATTATTACTCCTGCTTGCGAGAGTGGCCCCCACAAAGTCTCGTTCTGACTACTACGCTCCCATATGCCTACCATACGGCACAAACTAGCTAAAATTCCACTCACGAAAAGCGTACACGCTGCATTCAACACATTCTCGACAACTCGTAAGCTCTCCGCCGAAAAGTCTAAATAGCCAAATAGTTCTCGTACTTCTACAAGCAGGGCATAGCTAATCAACGCTCCCATTAAACGCCAACCAACAACACGAGTACGCGGACGCGGGATCGAAAACCGAGACAAGACGCTCGAGACAATCTTCCACGAAAAAAGCGAGAGTAATAATATTAGTAATCCCACGCCCCAAGGGAGGTAAGAGGAGATTGTATTTAACATCCTTGCAATCTAAAACTTTTGTTTAACCTCTTTTGCAGCAGCCATACCTGCAACAAAGCCCGTAGAGTAAGCCAATTGCAAATTAAAGCCTCCCGTATTGCCATCAATATCCAAGATCTCGCCACAAAAATAGAGTCCCTCTTGTATTCGTGAACGCAATGTTTCTCCATCCAACTCTGCACTCTTAATACCTCCAGCTGTTACAATCGCACGATCCCAGTCGTCAGAAGCGACCAACTGCACCTCAAATTTTTTTAGACACTGACACAATTTTTCTACATCACTGCTCTGCAATGACGATACCTTAAGTATGCCACTTAAACGAGCACGTCGTAGGAGTGCCTTGACAAGATCTCCTGGCAACCAAGAGCGAGAAACACTACGCAACAATTCGCCTTTACGCGCCCGAAGATCTCGATCCAATCGCGCTCGCAATCTATCTGTACTCAGAGCTGGTTTGAAATCTATACAGAAATATACTTTTTTCCCATCGCGTAAATGTTCCACTGCACTCCGACTCAGGCGTAGTACCCCAGGTCCTCCAATCCAATCCTCACATATTTCTATATCTACAGGACTCTCGCTAGCAAGCACCTCCCCTTCAACACAGAGTTGTAAACCCACATTTTTCATCAAAAAACGATCGCGTACTCCCCAAGAGAAATTGATCATAAAACCAACTAGACTCGGGAACAATGCTGTAGTACTATGTCCTATCATAGCAGCTAACCGATAACCAGATCCATCCGATCCTGTCCGAGGATAACTCTGCCCTCCACATGCCACAATTACTACACTACTTGAATAAACTTCTCCTTCTGCAACAACAACCTTCCAACCATCACCTTCTTTCTCTAGTTTCTCCACATTCTTATTAGTCTTCAGGTCTACAGCGTTGCGACTACAATATCTGCTTAATGCGTCTGCTACATCACTCGCTCGCTCAGAAACTGGATATACTCTATCGCCTCGTTCTACAAGCGTAGCAACTCCCTCGGCTTGCAATAAATCGCGTATCGCTTGATTCGAGAACTGCGCAATTGAACGCATTCCAAGCTCTACATCTCCGTGTAAAAAATTTCGATACAAATCTACCGATCGAGCATTCGTTATATTGCAACGCCCCTTCCCCGTAATACGAAGTTTCGTACCGAGGCGCGGCATACGTTCCAATAATAATACCCTTGCACCCCATTGACCAGCTACGCCTGCTGCAATCATACCAGAGGGACCACCTCCTATCACAATAATATCATATTGATTCCCTTCTCTCATATCGCAAATGACAATTGTAAACGAACACTCTGCCCCGTAAAACCTTTCTTCTCTCCTCGCAATATATACGAAACTCCAGCTTGCGCTCCTAACATCCACCAACGGGCAAAACTCCAACGAAGAAGCAATGCACAACGAGTCCCTAGTCCCTGCAATACATGTCGTGCATAAACATACCGTAACGAAGGATCGTAACTAGAGAGGGTTGTCGCACTCTTCTCCAAACTATGAGCCCCCAGTCGAAGGACTACTCGAAAACCTCGCCAAGTATATCTTACATCTTGGAATCCTGCAACACCAACTCGTGCAAATTTGCTACTCTGCTTTTGATTTCCTAATACCATTTGTAACTGAGTATGCAAGGAAAAAACACGATTCAAAGAATAAGTATATCGCCCCAGGATACGGTGACGATAGTTGTATTGTACTCCTCGAGTTCCTAAATTATTGTTACTCCCAATACGGAAATTGTAGCGACACTGCAACACTCCATTGCCGCAAGAAACTTCGCTAGCCAACATAAGTTCTTGATCAGGCGGAGACGAAATTAATTTAACACCATATTCCAAATCACGGAAAGCGCTGTAATAGCCCAATAGCTTACCTCCTGTAGGCAGCCAGTATGTGTAATAAATATTTACACCCAACCTATTGCGCGCTTGTGCTCGAAACGAATAATTCTGCTGATAACGCTCCACATTCTCCTTGCCATAGTAATAGAACTCTGCACTAAAGAGATGCTCCGCAAGACCTCGGTACTCCGTTCCCAACAATATGGCACTCCCCTGCAAACCTACTCGCGGTATCCGAAGAGTATTACCTAAAGTATACTCCCCCCACAATAGAAATATCTTACTACTATATTCGAAATAAGCCCCTACACGCAGATTTGTTTGCACTCTCAATTCAGGCAAACCCCCATTTTGAGAGATGGGTAATAAAAAGGGATTGCGAAATCTATCGAAAACTCCTACAATTCCTCCAGCGAAGTGCGTATCTCTGTAGTGTAAATCTGTATGTACAAGCGTTTCACGCGTACTGTATCGCCACCGTTGACGCGTTTCAGTATCAAACACTCCACCGATATCTACGCTACGTAAATAGCGTACGCCATCCTGCTCTTTGTAGGTAGCATGTACTCCTCGGTACGACCCCGATACAGTCCATAACACTCGCCCAGCAAAACGAAAGGATAGTGCTCCTCCCAATGGCAAACCACTATTGGCAGACAACAATGCGCCCCGAGGTATCAACTTAGCGCCTTGCTTTGAATGACCTCCCGCAAATAGTTGATAGCTAGACCCTGTACTATATGTCAAACCATACCCAGAGCTCAACATGTAGTTTCCCACTACTGCTCGTAAAAAGCCTCTATGCACTGGAGTATACTCTACAAAAAATATATTATCCCCGTACCCGAGAGGCGAATGTTTACCTCCGAATGGTTCACCTGCAAGTTTTCTTCCCCTTATTCCAGTCCTCCATATTTCTCCCAGACTATATAATGCTCGTGTCTCTAAAAATAACGGACTACCGATTGTCTTTTTTTTCTTCTCCTGCTGCGAACGATACCCCAATTGCTGTAATAATTCAAAATTATGTACAGATGGCGGCTCACCCACAAAAAAGAAATTCGACAAAAATTTAGCACGCTCCTGCGAGATTCCTTCTATCCATCCTAGATCGTAAATCGAGGAAAAAGATTGGTATCGTTTCCTGTATTGCCATATAGCCTCGCCCTCTGCTACCGTCAAAAAAGGCAACGATAGCAACTGTGTATAACTCACACTATTCAGATCGAACGGATGAACGAGATACTCTTGCCAAACTTCTAGTAACGCCTCACTCCCTTCCAAATCATCATTAAAAACAGCGTACTGCTCCACAAGACTCTCTGGAGACAATTGTGCGTAACAACATCCCACGCCTCCACAGAACCAAAAAAGCAATAACACAACGCTATTTTTTTGCACTGCTATACTTTTTGCAAGCTCTAAGCTCATACATAAAGAGGAGGGTGTGTCAAAATGTAAATTATGAGGAATATAAAGCAAATATGCAGTCCCAGTTTCGAATAAAGTATACCTTGTCCCTACATATTTATCTTATAATCAATATTGTAAGGAGTGAAACGTGACTCGCCCATTGTACCAAGGGCGCATATTGTATAGATTCAGACGCTATTATATCGATTCTGACACACCCTCCCCTCGATTCGTTTACTCGCTATAATTGCAATCTAGCGAGCAATCCCCGTAGCTCGCGTCTCGCGTATCACCGTGACCTTCACTTGCCCTGGATAAGTCATCTCCTCTTGTATCTTACGCGCAATATCTACAGCGAGACGTTGAGAAGCCTGATCGTCCATTTTTTCGCTCCCTACTATCACTCTCAGCTCGCGCCCTGCCTGTATTGCATACGTCTTCTCCACACCAGGATATGACAAGGCTAGCATCTCCATATCTTTTAAACGCTTGATATAAGCTTCTACCACCTCGCGTCGAGCTCCGGGACGCGCACCAGATATTGCATCACAAACCTGTACGATGGGAGCAATAAGCGTCGTCATCTCTATTTCATCGTGATGCGCACCTATCGCATTACACACTTCGGGTTTCTCTTTATACTGCTCCGCGAGCTTCATTCCATACAATGCATGTGGCAAATCTGGCTCCTCATCTGGTACTTTACCTATATCGTGCAACAATCCAGCTCGTTTAGCCAACTTTGCATTCAACCCGAGTTCGCTTGCCATGATAGCACACAGGTTTGCAACCTCGCGCGAGTGTTGCAACAGATTCTGACCATACGAGGAGCGGTATTTCATCCGTCCTACCATTCGTACCAACTCGGGGTGCAATGGGTGAACCCCCAAATCGATCACCGTACGCTTCCCCGTCTCCAAGATCTCCTCTTCCAATTGTTTGGTTACGCGCGCTACCACCTCTTCTATACGTGCTGGATGTATACGTCCATCCTGTACCAACTGGTGTAACGACAAGCGAGCAATCTCGCGACGCACTGGATCGAAAGCCGAGAGAACTATCGCATCGGGCGTATCATCTACTATCAGCTCCACCCCTGTTAACGACTCTAATGCACGAATATTCCTCCCCTCTCTACCGATTATTTTACCCTTTACCTCATCCGAGTCTATATGGAATACCGAGACAGCATTCTCTATCGCAGTTTCCGTTGCCAAGCGCTGTATCGACTGTATTATGACGCGCTTCGCCTCCTTACTCGCATTGAGTTTCGCTTCCTCCATAATCTCAGCGGCATAGCTCATGGCTTCGCTACGTGCCGTATCGGTCATAGATTGTACCAACTGCTCCTTTGCCGTCTCTGCAGACATACCAGCGACCTCTTCTATTCGCGCTATATGCTGAGCCTTCAGTGCCTCCGTCTCGCTACACAACTGGTCGTAATGCTCCATTTTAGCTGTCAAAGAGGCCTTCTGCGTCTCATGTTCTTTACGCCTCTTTTGAAACTCAGTCTGTTGGTTTCGTAAATTGTTTTCCCGTTGCTTCAAATCACGCTCTGCAGTCACAAGTTTCTCTTCTCTCAATTTTGATTTTGCTTCAAACTCCCCGCGCAAACGTTGAAAATGCGACTCCGCCTTTTCTATCTTGTCAGCATGGATACGCTCTGCCTCCAACTTCGTCTCTGCAATCAATCGCTCGTTCCGCTCGCGTAACAACTTACCTAACAACCAATAGGCTACACCGAACCCTAAGACTAGCGATAGGAGTACAGCTATTATTACTATCACTACTTCATTACTCATCCTTCCACGTCCCTCTTATCTTTTATATAAACCAAAAGCCCACTCCTGCACTGCCAACAGCTAGAAACTCCAAGATACATACGGATGGGTCGGCTGCATATCTCTGAGGTCCAACGTCCTATGGCTAGAATCCCACTCCCTCGCGGGCGGTAAAAAGGCCTCTCATCAATACACTAAATCTCTACCCAATACGCTTTCAATTGTCGAGTTTCGCGTTTGCAAACAGCACAAAAGCGGGCAATAAAATTCTCTCGTATATTAAAACAACGACTCACTACGACACTTTGTTCTCTAACTCCTCTACCAGCCGACGCTCCAGCTCTTCGATGCGAGCAAGAGGATTCGTTTGTCCCCACGCCTTCTCATCGCGTAACTGCTCTATCATCAAATTCAATGCTAGGTACGAGATGGCGATCTCCTCATCGCTCAAACGCACCTCATCCTCAGTAATAAAACTACGCACCCTTACTAAGAAATCCGGATTGTGCAAATAGGCATACAACCGCTTATTCAAGATCTCCGCTGCATGCTCCGTCAGTTCTACTACTCCAGCATCGCCTCTCTTAAAACGAAACACGGTGCGACCAACGTTTATCGCAATCTCCTCCTGCTCTTTCATCGGCTCACACCCTCGAGAACATATCTATCGCTAATTCTAATTCCCGCTTCATTCGAAGAATGAGTCTCTTTGCGGCCTCACGATTAGCTGGATCTACACTTGCTATTACTACCGAAGCCTCCTCCTTCACCTCTACATTCTTGAGTTGTTGGAGTAGCTTATGTTTGTTTTGTAACAAATCCGTCCGCTCACGCTCGAGTACCTCTACATGATCTCGCCTCTCGCGCTCGCGCGAAACCATCTGAGATACTGCCTGCTCCAGTCGTGCTAACAGTTCATTGAACGACTTATAATCCCGCATCCGTACTCAATCTCCTCATACAAAGGTACATTTTTTCTCTTTTACACATCTTCGCTATGTCTGTAAAAACTAGGCACTTCACACGACTTCTGCTTTTTCTCATTACTTTTGTAGAAACAATCTTAAATATTTAGGATTATGGCTGTACAAAAACTCATTGAGTGCGTTCCTAATTTCAGCGAAGGGCGCGATATGAATGTGATAAACCAGATTACCTCCGAGATTCAAGCTGTAGAAGGCGTAAGACTCATCGATGTCGATCCAGGAAAAGCAACCAATCGTACGGTTGTGACCATGGTCGGTACCCCAGAAGAAGTTTGCGAGGCAGCTTTCAGAGCCGTTAAGCGTGCTGCTGAACTCATCGATATGAGCAAGCACCACGGTGCGCATCCCCGTTTTGGTGCAACCGATGTATGTCCACTCGTTCCAGTTGCAAACATCTCGATGGACGAAACTGTGGAATACGCTCGTAAGCTTGCAAAAAGGATCGGTGATGAACTCGGCATCTCGGTCTATTGCTACGAAAATGCGGCCTACAAACCCGAGAGACGAAACCTTGCTGCATGTCGCGCTGGTGAATACGAAGCCCTACCTCAGCGTGTCGTCTCCGAGGAGTGGAAACCAGATTTTGGTCCTGCAAAATTCAATGCAAAATCGGGAGCTACCGCCGTAGGAGCTCGCAACTTCCTCGTGGCATACAATGTCAACCTCAATTCAACTTCTACGCGTCGTGCCAATGCCATAGCTTTCGATATCCGCGAAAAGGGACGCCCCGTGCGCGAGGGTAATCCTATCACTGGAAAAAAGAAACTCGATGCCAATGGAAAAGTGATTATGCAACCTGGCTCTCTAAAGGCTTGCAAAGCCATTGGATGGTATATCGAAGAGTTTGGTATTGCACAAGTCTCTATAAACCTGACTAATATAGATATAACCCCTCTACATATTGCATTCGAGGAATGCGTAAAAAAGGCTGATGCTCGGGGTGTACGCGTAACGGGCTCGGAGCTCGTGGGGGTCGTACCTCTTAAAGCTATTTTAGATGCGGGGCGTTATTTCCTCCAAAAACAAGAGCGATCCACAGGAATCTCCGACGAGGAGATTATCAAAATCGCTGTCAAATCCATGGGGCTAGATGAGCTTTATCCGTTCGATCCCAAGAAAAAAATCATAGAATATATCCTAGAAGACGATTCTAAGAAAAAGCTAGTAGATCTTACCGTTAAGGGGTTTGTCGAGGAGACGGCTTCCGAATCGCCTGCTCCAGGTGGGGGTAGCATTTCAGCAACGATGGGGGCTATGGGTGTAGCACTCGGTACAATGGTGGCTAATCTCTCTGCACACAAACCCGGATGGGACGAACGTTGGAAAGAATTCTCCGATTGGGCAGAGAAGGGAAAACGCTACCAAGAACAACTCGTTCACCTCATAGACGAGGATACCAATGCATTCAACAAAATCATGGATGCACTTGGCTTACCCAAGGGTTCAGACCAAGAGAAAAGTATACGCAAACAAGCTATACAAGAAGCTACCCTGTACGCCATCGAAGTGCCTGCACAAGTGATGCAACTCTGCTACGACTCCATGGAAGTTGCTGAGGCAATGGCCGAGATTGGTAATCCCAACTCCGTTACCGATGCTGCAGTAGGAGCTCTAGCCGCTCGAGCAGGTGTACGTGGCGCCTTTCTCAACGTTCGAATCAATGCTGCAGGGCTCGAGGACAAGTCTCGTGTTGCACAATTTATTGCAGCTGGCGAAAAACTTTGTAAACTGGCCGAAGAACGTGAGGCTCGAATCCTTGCCATGGCAGATTCAAAGATTGACAAATAGGTTACCAATAGAAAAATTACTTAGGTGTAGCTCGTCATGGAGCTGCACCTTTTTTGTATAAAAAAATTATATATTTACATAGCAAATGCACAATATGATGAAAAGATATGTTTACCTACTCCCTCTTCTCTCCATCTTACTTGTAAACTTCTCTTGCAACAAAAATGAGGAAGGCTTTGAGCCTGAAAAAAGAGGGAAAGAAAGTTACATCGAAGTAATTGATTCATCATACTCAACTACTTTAGTGAAAACTGACCTAAAAACAAGACCTCAAAGATCCGAGTCAGAAGTTCGCGAAATTGCTACGAAATTCCTTAAAAATTTTACAAGTTCAAATCTACGTAGTATCAATTTCGACATCAATTGCATCGCAACTAACAAAGAAATAGCAACGTATGGACTACGAGGAAAAAATGATCTTAATCTGGTAGACACATTTATGTTTATACTCAATCGTCCAAATAACGAGGGTTTTCTTATTATTTCTGGCGATAGACGCATTCCAGATATACTTGCTTATTCGGATAGAGGGCGATTAAACTGGGATAGTATTCCTGAACAACATGGCATTTCCATTTTTGTAAATAATTTACCTGAATTTTACTATACCCAACTTTTGCGATATAGAGAGAAGTTGCCTAAACTTCCAAGACTTCCTTGGAATCCCAATGATCCAGATCGACCAAGCAAACCTGGAGGTAAGGATAAGGTGATAGGGATAGTCGATTACACGTATTCTGACTGACACAAATCGGAGCGAGAGAGCTGCAAACCCATGGTGAAGGTAAAATGGCATCAGGGCTCTCCATTTAATAACGATGTTCAGGCAATACATGGTAAAGGTGTTAAAACAGGTTGTGTTGCTACTGCTGTAGCACAACTATGCTCAACATACGATTTCCCAACCCATTATCGAGGAATACAACTCGATTGGAAATTATTAACAAAAAACACGAGTGCTGAAGATTATACAGGTCATGAAAAACAACAATTTGATAAACAAGTTGCTGCATTTCTGCGACAGATTGGTATCAAGCTGGGGAATCAATGGGGAGTCAAGGGAACTGGTGCAAGAACAGAAAATGTTCGTTCGGTATTAAAAAGTATGGGATATCGCCATTATTCAAAATTTTTGGATTATGATCAATGGGATGTTATAAGAAGTTTAGGGAATCATAGTCCCGTAATTATGGCTGGTGCAACTGATCGCAAGCATAACGATGGACATTGTTGGCTTTGTGACGGTCTTTTAACAGAAGAACAAATAATAACACGAACAGAACTTGTTGAAGATTCGTATGGCAGGAGATATTATAGAGAAGTGACTAGCGGTAGTAATTATCGTTTCTTTTTACACTGCAATTGGGGATGGGGAGGGAAGTGTGACGGCTTTTTTCATCCCGGAGTATTTGATCCTGAAGCTGCTTACTTGTACGATACCGTGCATATTCCAAAGGGAAGTAACCATTATCGCTACGACTTAAAGAATATCCTTAACATTCACCCCTAAATCTACTTCAATGAAAACACGTGTATTACTATATATCTTAATATTCTCTGTCCTAATATCTCTTTCTAATTGTGCTAAGAGAGGAGAGGGGTACGGGACCACCTATCAATATGTCCTTGGTTATTGCAAATTACATAAAGTGAGATATATAAGTTACATCAGAGATATAAAACCAACTACAATCAGGCTTGGATTTCAAGCTGATTGTGTGCGAAGAGAAATTGACGTTGATGGCAAAACAGTTCCGAATCCTCAATTTCTCAAATTAGCGAAGGAGTATGGCGATTCTGGCGAAGACTACAGCTCGTCGATCGGTCCTGTTCATGCTGGTATAGCTATTAATGTAGTAGATTTTAAGATCTACGAGAATTCTTGTACAAGAAAGCGAGATGTCTCCGATAGATTTGTAATCATTTACGAAGATCTTTATGATCTAATGCTAGATATTCGGAAAAAGAAACGTTACGATGGTAGGTCAGATAAGCGGATAATAAAAAATGTGAGTAACCTCACTACGGAGGATCTCAAATGGTTGCCTGACAATTTTTCGTTAGAATACAATCCTGATGATGTGAAATTTCCTTACATACTCGAGATAACCTATGGTGACGGTAGCAAATTTTCGTATCATCTGCAATAGTTTTTTATAGCATACAACGACTCTCATTTAAATTCAGAATCTCGTAAGAGATCTGATACGACCTCGCTACGTACGAATTTTATTTATACTATTTTCGTTTTACAAGATTTATAGATCTTTGTAAGATATGCAAATAGAAAAAGAGGCCGTCAATGAAATTGAATGAACTCGCTCGTGGTGAGCGTGCTACGATTGTTCGAATCGGTGGACGCGGGGCGTTTCGGAAGCGCATTCTCGAGATGGGCTTTATCGAGGGACAAACCGTCGAGATGCTCAACAAAGCGCCTCTCGGCGATCCCGTTCGTTACAAAATTATGGGATACGACGTAGCATTGCGTAATGCGGAGGCCGAGTTGGTCGAAATCGAACTCTGCCACGAGCAAGAGACTACAAGAAATATAGTGGAGCAGAGTACTCCAACAGAGGATCTCCTCGGCGAAAAGTACCGCAGGCGCAAAAAGTACGGGACAACAAACGGCAAACTAAAAGAGCTCAAAATAGCTTTTGTAGGTAACCCCAATTGTGGGAAAACCTCTCTTTTTAATTTCGCCTCTGGTGCACACGAAAAGACGGGCAACTATAGCGGTGTAACAGTGGATGCGCGCGAAGGGCATGTCTCTTACAATGGTTATCGGCTCAACATCGTAGATCTACCTGGTACCTACAGCCTTACGGCCTACTCTCCCGAAGAGCGCTACGTACGTGATTACATCTTACACTCCTCGCCCGATATTATCATCAATGTCGTGGATGTCACCAATCTCGAGCGCAATTTGTACCTCACACTGCAACTACGCGAAATGGATGCTCCATGTGTCCTCGCACTGAATATGTGGGATGAGCTCATAGAACGAGGCGACCACTTAAATCATCTCGTCCTTGCACAAGCCATAGGAGCTCCCTGTATACCCACAAATGGACGAACAGGACGCGGCATTGACAAACTACTAGAAGCCGTAATTGCCGTTTACGAAGAGCGATACCAGAGTTCCTCAACACCCTATTTACAATACGACAAACAACTGCAAGATTATGCCGAGAAAGTACGCAGCATAGCCGTGCCCTTGTTCCAAAGTCCCCTATCAACCTACGAGGTTCTCAAGCTCATAGAAGGCGATCCTGAATTGTCGGCTCGGGTAGCCACTTCCCCTAACAGCAGTTTACTTAGCGAACAACTTCTACAAATTGCACAAGAAGTAGCAAAAACTACGCAAAAAGATCTCGAAACCTACTGTACAGATATCCGCTACAAATTCCTCTCGCGTGTTGTAAAGCAATGTTATATAGCAGCGCCAAAACTTCGGAAAACAACCCTTAAGCATCGCGTAGATCAGATCCTTACCCACCGCTTACTAGGGCTTCCCATTTTCTTATTCCTAATGTGGTTTATGTTTTGGACCACATTTACTCTTGGTCAGTTCCCCATGGATTGGATCGAGTCTGGTGTTGCGCAGCTAGGCGAAGCGATAAAAGAACTCATGGACGAGGGACCTTTACGCGACTTGTTGACCGATGGGATTATTAATGGCGTAGGGAGCGTCATCGTCTTTCTTCCACAAATTCTCATTTTATTCCTTTTCATCTCCATTCTTGAGGATACTGGCTATATGGCTCGTGCAGTCTTTCTTATCGATCGCACTATGCGATCCTTCGGCTTGCATGGGCGTTCGTTTATCCCCCTAGTTATGGGTTTTGGCTGCAATGTACCAGCCATTATGGCTACTCGTACCATAGAGGATCGCAAGGTTCGGCTGGCTACGATGCTCGTCAATCCGTTTATGTCCTGTAGCGCGCGCTTGCAAGTATATATTTTGCTTGTCTATTCACTATTCCCTAGATATGCAGGCACTGCACTTTTCTTAGTCTACTTTGCGGGCGTCTTTGTTGCCTTGCTCGCCGCATTTATTATGCGAAAAAGCTTCCTAAAGGGCAACGAGAGCCCTTTTATAATAGAATTACCTCCTTATCGAATCCCAACGCTTCGTAGCGCACTCCACCATATGTGGGATAAAGGAGTGCAGTACCTCCAAAAAATGGGGAGTGTGATATTGATTGCAGCCCTACTCATCTGGTTCTTAGGATATTTCCCTCGTACCACTTCGCAGGACGCAGAGTACAAGGCTAAAATAGAAACTATTGAACAGCAGTACGCTACCCTTGAAACGACAGGCACG
Organism: uncultured Bacteroidia bacterium; assembly: GCA_965240855.1. Lineage (GTDB taxonomy): Bacteria > Bacteroidota > Bacteroidia > Bacteroidales > CAJPTX01 > Bacteroides_D. The sequence goes on from CBDEMG010000011.1 coordinate 32,399, forward strand.
CTCTCCGAGAGTCAGATACAAAAACGCGATAGCCTTATTACAAGCCTAGAGTGGGATTGGGAGAGTATCCGCCAGCGGGAGTCTTTCTTAGGGCGTATCGGCACAACCATCGAACCCGCACTACGACCTCTGGGCTTTGACTGGCGTATCGGCATCGGGTTAGTTTCTGGGATTGCTGCAAAGGAGGTAGTAGTTAGCACCCTCGGCGTACTATTGCAACTGGGAGACGAGAATGACGAAAATAGTCCTGCACTCCGGCAAAAACTCCATACCGTCACCTGGGATTCTGGTCCCAATAAGGGCAAGCTCCTATTTACTCCCCTTACCTCTATCGCACTCCTCATATTCGTTATGCTCTATGTCCCATGCATTGCTGTAATTGCTGCTATACGCCGCGAATCTGGCTCACGGAAATGGGCGATTTTTGCAGCGCTCTATACTACAGGTATTGCATATATTGTAGCATTACTGGTGCAACAAATCGGACGTTTATTTATATAGAAAATGGTACAATGGATAATTGTGAGCGCTATTGGAGTGGTCGTTATCCTACTCGTAGTTCGGTATATCATACGGCAATTTCGAAGAAAAAATGATAGTTGTGGATGCGGGTGTGGATGCGCTAAAAAGTAGCACCTTTATACTATAACTATGCGCTATCGGATCGAGCTCTCTTACATGGGAACTGCCTACCACGGTTGGCAGCGTCAACCTAATGCGGTAACAGTACAACAGGTTCTAGAAGACGCTCTCGCGACACTTGTACATACCCAGATCGAGGTTGTTGGCGCAGGACGAACAGATACGGGAGTACACGCACGCTACTATGTAGCACATGCCGATATGGAAGCGTTACAAATCCCTGAGACTCGCCTTGTACACATGCTTAATGGAATATTACCACACGATATAGCCGTCTCTCATTTCCGAGCAACACTCCCCGACTTCCATGCTCGTTTCGACGCTCTAAATCGAACCTATAAGTACTATATCTCACGAGTAAAAGACCCCTTCTGGTACGAAAGAGCTATGTACTTTCCTGCTGCTCTAAACTTCGAGGCTATGCAAAGAGCGGCCAAGCTATTACTAACGTACAACGATTTTGCAGCTTTCTGCAGAACAGGAACTGACGTACATACTACACTTTGCCAACTTCATACTTCAACTTGGCATATGCAGGAAAATTTATTGGTCTATACAATCCAAGCAGATCGCTTTCTACGCAATATGGTGCGAGCAATTGTGGGAACAATGTTAGATGTAGGACGGGAGCATATTTCCCTAGATGATTTCTGCGCAATTATCGAGAGTCGCGATCGCTGCCATGCTGGTGCTAGTGCTCCTGCATGCGGACTCTATCTTGTGGATGTACAGTACCCGTAATTGTTTTCCCTTTTAGCTTATCTTTGCATGAGAGCGAATAACGTGGGAACAAAGATGGCAGAAAAGGAACTTCGTATAGAACGGTTCATATTTAACGAGTTCGGAGAGAATACCTACCTGTTGTATACTGCTGGGGGCGATGGGATCGTCATCGATCTTGGCTGCAATTCGGAGCAAGAGTGGGATCGTATAGCAACTTTTGTTGAAAGAGTTGGGTGTAAGATTAAATATCTACTCAATACACATGCCCATCTCGACCATCTCTTCGGTGTTCCGCGCGGCCGATCTGCGTGGGGAGCTCCTTTTTTAATGCACCAAGCCGATACACAATTATTGGAGAGTGCACCCTTACAAGCTGCTATGTGGGGAATGGAAATGGAGGCTGTACGTGCACCCGAGTCTTTCTTGAAGGATGGCGATGTCTTCGAATTATACGATCATCGGATCGAAGTTATTCATACTCCAGGACACTCACAGGGTGGAGTTTGTTTCTATCTCTACGAAGACAAGATCCTCTTCTCTGGCGATACTCTTTTCCAAAACTCCATTGGACGAACGGATCTCCCGGGGGGAGACTACGGACAACTCATCGATAGTATTCGGAATAGATTGCTAGTATTAGAAGACGACGTAAAAGTACTCCCAGGGCATGGTGAGTTTACTACTATCGGGATCGAACGCAGTCATAATCCTTTTTTGTAAACTTCTTGCAGCTGATTACTTGAATTGGGGCATAATACTAGGAAGACAAATAGCGAAGTAGCGATGAACTCATTTGAATTGTACAACCCCGTGAGGGTATTTTTTGGACAAGGACAGGTCGCCCACCTAGATGATCTAATACCCAAAAACGCACGCGTCCTGCTTACATATGGGGGCGGGAGTATCCACCGTACGGGCATCTACAATACGGTACGTAACGCTCTGGGAGCTCGCTACGTAGTAGATTTCGGAGGCATCGAAGCAAACCCACACTACGAGACGCTGATTAAAGCCCTTCCCATTATAGCTAGCGAGGGGATCACTTTTATCCTAGCCGTCGGTGGCGGTTCGGTTATTGATGGTACCAAATTTATTGCAGCTGCTGCAATGTATTCTGGCGAGGATAAGTGGGATCTATTCCGCTCCGCCTCCCTTCGCTCCAATCTCCACACGCTCCCATTCGGTACAGTGCTTACCTTAGCCGCAACAGGCTCTGAAATGAACAATGGTGCCGTCATTACTCGCATTGCTACGCACGAGAAATTTGCTTTTCATACCCCCTATACTTTCCCTGAATTCTCTATCGTAGATCCCAGCTACACACTCTCGTTGCCAATGCGCCAAGTTGTCAATGGCGTGGTAGACTCCTTTGTACATGTCGTAGAACAATATCTGACTCGTTGCGAAGACGCACGAGTGCAAGATCGATTTGCTGAAAGTTTGTTACAAACTTTACTAGAAATTGGTCCCGAGATCTTAAAAACACCAGAGGATATGGGTTTACGCTCCAACCTATCAATGTGTGCCATGGTTGCACTCAATGGCTGGATTGCTGCGGGCGTTACTGAAGACTGGTCTACGCATCTCCTAGGACACGAACTTACTGCACTGCATGGGTTAGATCACGGACTAACTCTCGCCATTGTGCTACCACACTTACTTCGCGACCAGGTCGAATATAAGCAAGAGAAACTGATCCAATGTGGCTCTCGTGTATTTGGACTTAAGGGTAGCGAGCCGCGCACTATGGCACTTGCAACAATTGACGCAATTGAACACTTCCTACAGACCATGTATAAAGGTAAATTGCATTTGAGCGATTATAATATTTCTGAAGAGTCTATTACTGAGATTGCAGAACGTTTTGCACAGCGTCACTGGAATTTGGGAGAGAATCGCACGATTGACGCTGCTGCTGTCAAACGTATTCTAAGAGCAGCACTATAGAATTGGCTATGAACCTCACACAAATCTATAGCCAACTCTAAAGAACTCTTGCTCTTAACAAGAGCTGCAAGAATGAGAGTTCTTCGTGTAACATTTTTGTATAAAAATGCGTAGCCTTCTGGTCAGGTTACTGTAAATTTTGTAGCAGTATGCGTAGAAGAATTTGTAACATCGTAATACAATTCGGTCTAATACTCCCAGTCATAATTCTTCTCGCTATGCCCATTCCCGTTAGTGCACAGCGAGTCACTATCCCTTTCACTCGCAACGATAGTGCTGCTCGCATACACAACGACAGCTCCTATCGCAACTATCTCTCGCTCGGCAATCTGAAGGAAGCGGCACGCAATCTCGACAAGAATGCGATGCTCTTTTGGTTACACAACTACTACGATACGGCTGTAACCTATTTTCATCGCTCTCTTGTACTGAATGAGCGTCTAGGTAATCAAAATGGCATGGCTGGAATAAATAGCAACCTCGCCTTTATTTATGCCGATATGGGTAACTACCCACAAGCCTACAATTACTTTGAAATGACCCTTGCCGTGAGACGAGCTAAGGGCGATAATCTCGGGGTTATCTCTGCCTTGGTTAACGAATCAGTCGTACTCAACAATATGGATCGCTACGAAGAAGCTGTAAAAAAGCTTGAAGAGGGGTTACATATAGCACGACAGGGTAACGATGAGAATCAGATGCGTAGTATCTATGGCATGCTTACTGAGACCTACCAGAAATGGGGAAAGGCTGACAAAGCGATGTACTACTACGAATATTACCGAAGCTTTAACGACTATGTTGTGAACAAACGCGTACAAAAGGCAGAAGAGAGACTTGAGCTACAACGCGTGGAACAAGAGAAACTCATTCTGGAGAACCGAAATAAGGAACTAGAACTGGCCATCCAAGAGCGAGAGAATGCTGCCAAAACAGAACAACTACACGAGCTCACAGTCGAACAACGAGAGCTGATCGACTCGTTGGCACAAGCAGGAAAACTCCGCTCAGCACTCGAAGCAGAAAAGCGTGCACAATCATTAGAAAACAAACAATTGCTACAAGAAAAGCGAAATGCATTTAAAACCCTACTCGGAATCCTAGTTATCGTGGGATTACTGGTCGTATTCCTCATCTTTATTATCATCGACAGACGTCGACGTATGCAACTCGCAGCACATATTCAAAAACAAAATAAGGTACTGGCCGAACAGCGCAACAAACTCTCAGTTCTCTATGACAACGAAATCCGTGTACACAACCTCCTTGCCAAGAAAAACGACGAGATCCTCTCTAGTATTCAATACTCAAAAAATATTCAAGATGCCGTTCTCGGTCACAATACACCGCTGAGCGAGCTCTGTAAAGACACGATCTTTTACAACCGCCCCTTAGCCATTGTTTCTGGCGACTTCTACTATACTCGCGAACTCCCCAGTGGCGAGATAATTATCGTGCTCGGCGACTGCACAGGACACGGCGTACCCGGTGCATTCTTAACGATACTAGGAATCATGACACTCGATAAAGCGATCTTCGATCATAAACTCTCCGACTGTAACGAAATCCTACGTACTCTAGATACCGAAATTCGTCTTCTAAATCAGAAAAACGAGATCCCCTACCACTCCATGGAAATCTCCTTGTGTATTATCGACAAGAAGAAAAAGAAACTACAATTTGCAGGCTCTCGCACTGGGATGTTGCTCACTTACGAGAACGGGAAGACCGAGTGTATCAATGGCTCATTCTATATCCTCGGGCATCGTAGTGCTCTATTTGGAGGTCGAATGCCACTCTACCCCGTCTACGAATTTACTCTTACAGAGGGTATGTGGTTCTATATTTTCTCCGATGGCATCTGTGACCAATTTAACGAAGTGGGTGAACGTTTTTCCAAAAGACGTGTTAAACAGATCGTAGAAGATATGCAAGGAAAGAGTGGAGACATGCAATACGACTACGTGAAAAAGACCATGGAACAATGGCAAGGGAGAGCCGAACAAACAGACGATATTCTCTTTATAGGTTTTCGTCCTATATAATATCCAGCCGAAGTATGAGAGATTTACACCATAGCACCGTATACCGTATCCCTCTATTAATTCTCCTTTTATTGACTCCAAATCTTCTCCTCTTCGCGCAAGAAGGAGATTTGCCAGAGGCTCAGTTTCGCACGTGGTACGATTCGGTACGCGGGCATTTATACTGGAACAAACACCTCCCCGTGTATTTGCATATCTCCCCCAATCCCGACGGGACAGATATGCATCTTCTAAAAAGCGAATCGATGCCTCGATACGGTACACCATTCTATTTTGATACCGAAGGGCGCAACAATCTCCGTACGCGTTGGGCCGTAGATCCCGATACAAAAAAAACTATTCTCCCACAGCGCGAAATCTTGTGGGAAGTATATGCTGACGGCCTACCTCCACATTCTCAAATTTCCTTTCGAGATAATAAGGGTACAATGGTACACAAACGTTGCCTCGGAAAGGGGAGTCGCTTCTCTTTGCGCGCATCTGACGGCGTCAGTGGTCTCGCAAAAATCTACTACTCGTTAAATAATGCACCCTTTCAGGTTTATACTACTCCTATCCCTCTCGTCCAAGAGGGGCGCAACGAAATTCGCTACTGTGCCGAAGATAATGTCGGAAACCGCGAAGAGATTCATCTCACCTGGGTAGAACACGACATCACTCCCCCCAGAACTATAAGCGAAATCATAGGGGTAGTCATCGGAAACGACAATACTGTAACCCCACATACTCAGATTCGCCTTGAGGCAAAAGATGGGTTGAGTGGTATACTCTACACGCGCTACCGTATAGATAGTGGTCAGTGGTACGACTACTCACTACAGAAAAAAATCTCCCTGAAACAACTAGCTGATGGCGAACACAAACTTCATTACTACTCGCAAGACAAAATGGGGAATACCGAGGAGATTCAAACGATAAGCTTTTACTTGGATGCTATTCCCCCTATCACCATCTCCGATATCCTCGGAGATAAATTTATGGTGGGCGATAAGCTCTACTTTTCGAGTAGAACCAAAATGAAAATTACAGCCGTAGATAACCACTCGGGCGTACGCGAGATTTGTTATGCTGTGGATGGCGGTCCTTTCCAAGTATACTCCGAACCTTTTTACATGCCCACAGTGCAGGGCTGGCATACGGTAAAATACTATTCCGTAGATAGCACTGAGAATACTACACTATCTGCAGCCAACGCCAGTGCCTACGAATACCGTATGAAGGTAGATAAAGTCTTTGTAGATCTCACGGGGCCCTCTATCAACTACAAGATTACTGGACTAAATTTCACACGTAACGATACCACTTTCGTCGCCCCTACCTCCCAAATACAACTCGAGGGGAGCGACAAAGAGTCTGGTCTCCACCACCTAGCTTACGCGATAGATCGCGATCCTTGGGAGAAGAACTACGAAGCTCCCTTTACTCTCGAAGGGCTTGCTTCTGGCTCGCACGGTATAGAGTATTTTGGCTACGACAATGTTGGCAATCGCAATGTAAAGCAATTTATGGTAATAGTTGATAGCGATGCACCTAACGCTTCCTATTACATAAGCGTTACTGCGTACAAGAACGAAAAAGATGCCGAAGGGAAACCCGTCTACCCGCAAGATGCTACCATCTACCTAAGTGCACAGGACAACATGACGGGGGTCGCAAAACTCCAATATTCGCTCAATGGAAAACCTCTGATTGAGTACAAACATCCCTTCCGCGGATTAGAAAAGGGACGTAATCGCTTAAAAATTATTACGACCGACTTTGTAGGAAATACTCGCGAAATCATCGAACAGTTCGAAGTTCGTTAATCTTAAGAAACCTACACTAGTATAGGCGAATTCTCCGACATTTCGCCCATACACTGTACCTCACTTCCCATATCTCGGAGTACGATTCGACGAGAGTGGGTGCGGTATACACTGCTAATCTTCTCCGTATTTAGAGCACGCACTATTTTAATTCTTTTTTAGAAACCTTATTTTTTAGTGTATGCAAACTTTCCCAATACGCTAAACCTTTGCTGTTTCGTTACCTTTGTATGGCGATTTTATTTTAAATACGCAACCCTTCCTAGATATTACCTAGCCAAAGGGAGCTGTTGTAAGACAATAAGGAGAGGAAATGTTCCGAATTCTAAAAAAAGAAAAGTTAGCACCCGCTATTTACTTGATGGATATCTATTCGCCTCGTGTTGCAGAATCTGCCCTGCCAGGGCAATTTGTGATCGTGCGCGTAGATGAAAAGGGCGAGAGAGTCCCGCTGACCATAGCCGATTATAACAAAGCAACTGGTGCAGTTACCATCGTGATCCAAACCATTGGAGCGAGCACTTCGAAACTCTGCGACCTTAATGAAGGGGACTCTGTAATGGATTTTGTAGGTCCCCTCGGATTGCCAAGCGAACTCTGCGAGATGAGCGACCAAGAGCTTAAGGAAAAGCATATAATCTTCGTAGGTGGTGGATTAGGTGCAGCTCCAATCTATCCACAAATGAAGTACCTCGCAGAAAGAGGATTTAAAGCGGACGTAATAATTGGAGCCAAAACTAAGGATATTGAGATTATGCGCCCCGAACTCGAAGCTGTTGCTGCCAATTACTATCAGGCTACGGATGATGGGACTGATGGATTTCATGGTCTGGTTACAGACTGTTTGAAAGATCTCGTACAAAATCACGGCAAAACCTACAACCATTGTGTGACAATCGGTCCGATGATTATGATGAAATTCGTTGCTAAGCTTACACAAGAATTGAATATTTTCACCATTGCTAGCTTAAATACTTTGATGGTCGATGGCACAGGAATGTGTGGCGCTTGTCGTGTGAGTGTGGGTGGCAAAATGCGTTTCACTTGTGTAGAGGGACCCGAATTCGATGCACACCAAGTAAACTTCGATGAGGCTCTACGCAGACAGGGGATGTACCGAGAATTCGAAAAGACTCGCCTAGAAGAATATAAAAATAACTGCAAACAGAATTAAGAGGATGGCACAAAAGAAAGATCGCGTCCCAGTTCGCGAACAAGATCCCAAAGTTCGTGTACAGAACTTTAAGGAAGTTTGCTACGGTTATAACATTACCGAGGCACAAGAAGAGGCAACCCGCTGCTTACAATGCAAAAAGCCGCGTTGTATGGACGCTTGCCCCGTAAATATTCATATCCCACAATTCATTAAGAAGGTGCTAGAGGGCGATGTACTCGGTGCTGCCGATATCATCGGACAGGATTCTAGCCTACCAGCAGTCTGTGGTCGTGTTTGTCCACAAGAGACGCAATGCGAAGGGTCGTGTATTGTTGGTATTAAAGGTGTACCCGTTGCCATCGGCAAACTCGAACGCTTTGTTGCAGATACGGCTCGCGAACAGAAACATTTCAATTTGGAGTGTGCTCCTAAGAATGGTAAGAAAGTGGCTATTGTAGGATCTGGACCAGCTGGGCTTGCCTGTGCAAACGACTTAGCTCGGCTCGGCTACTCGGTTACGATCTTCGAAGCGCTACACGAGGCTGGTGGAGTGCTTGTTTATGGGATTCCCGAATTCCGACTCCCTAAAGAAACTATTGTAAAATCAGAAATCGAAAACCTCAAGAAACTGGGGGTAGAGATTCTTACTGATATTATCGTCGGACGTACGGTTACTATAGACGATCTCATCGATAAAGAAGGATACGGAGCGGTATTTATAGCCTCTGGCGCTGGTCTGCCTAAGTTTATGAATATTCCTGGAGAAAACCTCAATGGTGTAGTCTCTGCCAACGAATTACTCACGCGAGCTAATCTGATGAAGGGCTACGACGAAAGCTACGATACGCCTCTTTATGTAGGAAAACGCGTTGCTATCGTAGGAGGTGGGAATGTTGCTATGGATGCTGCGCGTACTGCTGCGCGACTCGGAGCAGAGGTACACCTTGTATATCGCCGTTCGGAAGCAGAACTACCTGCACGTGCAGAAGAGGTACACCATGCAAAGGAAGAAGGGATTATATTCAATCTCCTTTGCAATCCTGTAGAAATTATCGGCGACGAAAAGGGGTGGGTTACGGGCATTCGTGCTATTCGCATGGAGCTCGGCGAACCCGACGCAAGTGGACGTCGGAGTCCAAAAGAGATCCCTGGCTCAGAGTTCGATATCGCTTGTGATGTTGTCTGCATGGCACTCGGCACATCGCCGAACCCTATGATAGCTTCGACTACCCCAGGACTCGAAATCAAGAAATCTGGTGGAATTGTAGCAGACGAGATGGGACAGACCTCTCGTAAAGAGGTTTTTGCGGGCGGTGATGCAGTAATTGGTGCTGCTACCGTGATTCTTGCTATGGGAGCTGGACGAAAGGCGGCTATAGCTATAGACAATTACCTAAAGGGGGCGGAAAAAAAATAGAAAGTTTTATACACGTCTCAAAAGCGTCAGGCTGAAGTCTGACGCTTTTTTTTATGTGATACTACTTTGTATCTGTAACTGTTGCACAATGAGAATGAATCTATTATCGGTATTGGTGTAAACTTTGACCCTGCGAAGCGCAATATCAGAGGATGGGTGAAAAAGATATTGGTGGAAGATGCTCTAAAGTAAAAAGTGTTACTCTTTTATAGATAACTCCTCATCATTCTAAATTGTGTAATTGCTGTGTCCAGAGAGCAATCAATTGTACCATATCATCTGGCAGAGGTGCTTCGAAGTGTAGAGGAAGGCTCGTGATGGGATGCACTAAATCTATAGCGCATGCATGCAATGCCTGCCGCGGACATGCTCTAAATGCTTCATGCACAAAAGCATGATAGGCAGAAGTATTAATTCCTCGTAAAACACGGTCGCCTCCATAACGAGCATCGTTGAATATAGGGTGTTTTAAGTACTGCATGTGAACGCGGATTTGGTGCATACGTCCCGTTTCCAACTCGCACACAACGAGCGAAACAAAAGTGAAATCGCGCAAAACACGCCAATGTGTTACAGCGGGTTTACCTATACTTGAATCCAGAAATACGCGCATACGTTGTCTATCACTCGGATCGCGCGCCAAGTTCGTAGCAATACTCCCTGTCTCCTCCTTAAACTGTCCCCATACCAATGCTTGATAGGTACGGTGTGCGGTATGTGTGAGAAACTGTTTCCCGAGCCCCGACATCGCAGCCTCGTTCTTACCTACGACGAGCAATCCCGATGTATCCTTATCAATACGATGTGCTAAGCCTGGACGAAGATCGCCTTGTTGAAATAGTGGTAAATCTCGTAAATAATATAGCAGGGCATTAATGAGGGTTCCACTAAAATGTCCGTGTCCGGGGTGTACTACCATTCCCGCTGGTTTATTAAGGATGAGAATATCCTCGTCTTCGTAGATCACATCCAGTGGTATATTTTCAGCAAGCACCTCAATCTTATGAGGCTCTTCTTTTTGAAACACTTGTACACGATCGTTCGCTTTGACCGTATACGAAGCCTTACATACCTTGCCATTCACCCATACAAGCCCCTCATCTATTTTCTCTCGGACAAAAGTACGTGAAGCATTCTCGAGCCGATCGGTCAGAAACCGATCCAGACGCAGTGCCGACTGCCCTGGATCTGCCACTATCTCCGTATACAAATACAAAGCTTAGTACAGTATTAATTTCTTCGTATCCAATGCTCCACTGGCATATACGATACGCAGTAAATACATCCCGCGTGGGAGCTCACTTATCACAATGGGTTCATTAGCCCTCAACTGAGCTCGTACTATTCCACCTTGGGTATTATAGAGCGTCATGGTAAGAACCTCTTCTTTGGTTTGTAGTACAAACGAATCGCTAGCAGGATTCGGATATAACGTACTCTCGGGAATATACACACCACAATTCCCCGTTATAGATTCGGGATCTATGCCCTCGCCTCCACAAACCAGACGCAACATAAGCGCACCTCCTACCTGCTTCGATTTTACCCATTGCGCCGAAGTACGTATAAAGAATGGTGGAGAATAGGGCGTAGCAGCATCGTAGCCAATATTGAGCATGTCAGCCGCTATCTGTTCCCAGCCTACGAAATAAGCCTCCTCAAATTTAATAGCTTGGGTGAGTGCGATTTCATAGAATTTCCCTACTTCCGAATCTTCATGAGGGGGAGTTACTATCTGCTCATATACTTTCTTCCCAGGTCTACCTTTCTCATCCTTCCAAAAACAGAGGCGAAAGCGTTTGCGTGAGCGCTGATCAGCAATCGGATTAAACCAGATCCGTACAGCTTTTATTGCAGTCGGCGTAATCGGACGAAACCGCATGGCAACGGCAGCACGTTCGGCGCCCACCCCTATTATCCCATATCCGCTCGTAACCTCGCCTAGGTCGTAGGCATATTCATCCGTACAATGAATTTCGTAGCGAATCGTATCATTCCACCGAAATGGAATATTCTTTACATTCTTGTCCGTTTGCAATACAGCGCGCACTCGTACATGAACTTCACTTCCCCCAAGGGAACTCCAGGGGTATGTAATAGTGCGGCGCAAGGCATCTTTTTTCAATGGTGTTATATTAACATTCCCGATATTGTAGGACTTTAACTCCACCTTCTTAGTCAGATCTTCTATCGTAAACGAACGTCGGATATTAGCAGTAGTTCTACCGAAATTCTTGTAGGAAAAGGATAGGAAATCGCCCTCTTCTGTATTGCGTTGCGCAATATATTCGTTGAAAGCAAAGTGAGGGACAGCGCTATATTCCTTAAATGAGGTTTGTAACGTTTCAGTGCATGCGACATCGGGAACGAGTGTATCATTGTAGGTTCGATTCGCATTCAGATATACCATATCTACATGCCACTGACTGCTATTCCCCGTTCGTCCTGGAGCAGTATTATCGCGAATAATCGAAGCTAGGTTTCGAAACCGAAATCTGAAACCAGATTTTTTAAAGCGCGATTCTCGCAGAGGAATATGTGCTCTAAAAAAATGCTGTTGTGGTGAGGTATGCTGTTCAGACTTCGTTTTGTCCCACCTAGGCGTGTTCCGAAAATACTGTTCCACTCTACCACGCTGCGCCAAATAGATTCCCCCCCAAACATTGAACCACTTAGCTGCCAGAGGATCGTAAAAATCGACGAGTAGCGAATCGCCTCGTGCAGGGGCATCAGCTGCCCCCCCGGGTTGAAATAAAAACGAGAGGTACAGAGAATCCTGCCCCGATGGGATTTCTATCGGCAACGAAACCAACTCATCTGCAGCAAAAGGAGCAGGCGTTGCTTGCGTATGGAGCAAACCACTGCGTTGAGCCGCATCAAAAGTTACTACTCCAGGCGTAGGGCTTCCCACAGCTCGCGAATGGGTAACTGTTGCGTCACTCTCTTTCTCCCATACTCGAGTATTGGGGATAGAGGCGGCGTAAGCAAAATCTTCAAAGAAAGGAAGAGAAATATTCGTAGGGGGTGTTCCCTGAGCAAAAAGCAATGTGCCTAAAAATAGAAGCGAAAATAGTGGTAGTACGACTCTTTTATACATTCGTCAAGATCTTAGAAGAGGACAAAATCATTATCAATCTCCTCCTCCTCGTTTTTTATATCTAACGAATCTTGAATGTGATTATTAGACTCCTCCTGTATAGCTTGTGCAGCAATGCGCGAAGCATTGAGTGTCAGCCATAGATTTACACGCGATCCAAGGGGTAATTCTCTATTACCTAAATACTGCGGATTAGTGGTATATACCCTTGCTGCGAGCGAATCGGCGATATCTTTCACAGTTTCGTCAAATACTACCTTACCAATATTCAATGAACGCGAAGCTAAAACCCTTCTCGCCTCTTGTAAAGTAAGTTGTATAACATTGGGTTGCGTTGTCATACTACTCTCAAAGCCCTGCCCCAACAACAAATCTACTAGTTCGCCCTTAGGAATCTTTTCTCCTGCTACAAGCTCTTGACCATCATACGATTGTTGCAATACGCTATTGAGTGCAATATCGGGTGTAAAGGAGAGTTGACCGCACTGCAAACCACTCTGTTCCAATAGTATGAGTGCTTGGCGTAATGTCTCGCCCACCAAATTCGGCGCAGATACTAACATTGGCTGACACGCATTGATCGAAAGAAACACATGACGCCCTCGTTTTACTTTTTCTCCTGCTTCAGGCTGCTGATGGAGCACTGTCCCTGGACGTTTCGTTACTACGTACGAAGAGTCCAATAATACAATATTGAGCTTATACTCCTCCGCCAATTTATAGACCTGAGCTAAAGGAAGCGCACAGAAATCTGGGACAGCAAATTCGTCACCATGTCGTGTAAAAAGCCTTAGCGAATAAAATGCTGTAACAATCAGTATTAGTACCACTCCTAACGCAATCAGGGGGTGGTGTACGTATGGAATCCGCCAGAGAGAGCGTAGAAGTTTCGAAAAACTACTCATAGAATCAACAATATTGATTTGCAAAGGTATGTATTTCAATCGTTTGCTAAATGCGCATTCACACAGCATAGTCATAGATGAGCCACAGTACGCAATGCATTACGTTTCCCTCAAAATAAAAACGTTAGGAGAAACTCCCTTATCTCGTTATACGCTTCTTAGATGAAGGCTTTCCATTGTCTTAAAATAGAGTATTAAGATACATCCTAAATAATTTGTTCTTACTAAAATAACAAATAATAAATATTTACAAATACTGTATTTACACTTCTCGCTCAGGCATTTGATTCCCTGCAAAGTCGTATATGGAAAGCAGAATTTTCTCAATTCCTAAATTTTTGCGATTGAAAAAAGTGCGGAGGTTCAAAATTTGTACTATAATTGCAGCGCATAAAAGATGAGAGTAAGTGCATCATGGTAGCAGGAAAAAGCGATACAAAAAAGCGTATCATTATTAGTTATGAGAAACTCTCTGAAGAGCTACTAGAGCTCTTCCTACAGACATATCCCCATGGTTATGCCGAGGCTGCTATGCCCGTTACTAAGCCTAATGGCGAGGTGATTTACGTCGTGAGGCTAGAAACGGAAGAAGTCTCCTATCTTGTAAAAGTTGATGTGAAGATAGATGACGGCGACTTTGAGGAAGAGGAAAGTAACTTCTCAGAGGAAGACGAACCGATAGAATCGGCCGAACAATTTGCAGACGAGAAGGAGGACGAGGATAGTGACTTCGACTAACTGCTTCTCTCATTCCTCACTCCTACAGATCAAAACAGGCAGCGGTAAGCAAACTTCTGCCTTTTTTGTATTACTGCGTGGTTAGAAACTCAACGACAACCCTATTCCTACGTTTCGCTTGTACTGGAAACCTTCGTAGGGTAATGCTCGATACGTTGCAATAATACTCCAATACGTGGGTAAGCTAGAACCCAAAAAAGCCGAAATACCCAAACCAACCTCTATTACGCCGTCTTTCATTTCAGGGCGTTCCTGTCCATACTGTGCATAGTTGCGTAGTTGGCGTCCCCATCCAGCATTTATCATTGAAAGGAGACCGACCTTTATATTTTTTCCGAGATGCACCTTGCCCCAAGGCATCGTATTATACAAGAGATGAAGATACGAATAGAGGTCGTGATAATAAGTATCGCTAGGAAGCGTAGCAAAACTCTCGCCATCGACTAAGGTCCACTCTAATTTTGTACCAATACCCCTATTACTAAAACCATAAGCCAAGGGGTTATTCCCTAAGATATATCCCCCTCTTATCGCGAGGGTTACATGTCCAAAACGCACGCTCCGCCAGTTACCTAAAAACATTCCTTCGAATTTTGCAAACTGATCGTCCCAATGACCAACATGCACCCCATACTCTATTTGTGCTTGCAGCCGTATGGGCGAAAGTCGAAAAGAACGTAAGCCCGAAGGAAAATAAGCGTACTGTTCGTAGGGTGCATAGGAATATCCTACGCGCGTTGTGAGAAGATCGTATGGCAGCAATGCTCGGCTAGGATACCCCCAACCAGAGTAATTATAGTTCTTGACATAACTGACACCAAGCTGCAAAGTCAGCGGGAGAAGTACTGTCCAAGTAGTGCCTACTTCTTGCACTCGATCCATGTTCCAGAGGTAGAGGCTATTTAGAGGAAGTGCCGAGAGTGCATCTCCTACAAATCTCTGCTGCAACTCCCCTACTTTACGGAGATCGTTACTATACTTGAACGAAAGTTCCTGCCCATGGACCCGCTCTAGATTGAAATTGACATAACCACCATATTTTATCTCCCTATCCCGAAAACCGTACGCAAAATATCCCCCGAAACGAAACCAAGAGGATAAATTATTGGATGTCTCAACCCCAACTCCCAAACGATAACCTTCACGTCGATTATAGGCAAACAAACGACTGAGCACAAACTGTACATAACCTAACTTGAGGCGTCCCGAAGCAAGAACCTCAGCAAAATCAAGCCACTTATCAAAATGGTGTGCCGCTCCCAAACTATCTACAATCTGATAAGTCTTGTTTTCAATAGGCGAGAGATCCTCTATTTTATGCAAGGTCAGCAGACTATCACGAATTGTCCTAGTTACGGGAGCGTAGGCAATCGCAACCTGTCGTGAGTGTTGTAGAGGAGGCACTGCTTCCGTTTGTATATCTCTCACCGTAGTAATCGATTCGATCTGCAACTTCGTCTCCAACTCCACTAATGACATGTAGAGCTCATCTGGAAACCAACGTCCCGATGTTAAATCTTCTCTATAACGGTGATGAAGTTCGAAGCCGAACAGGCTCATTAAATTGTTACACCCCACCAGCGAAATTCTCTCCAAAGCAAGCGTTTGAGCTCCAATCACAATTTCCCCTGCTAGCTGTTTATCGTCTGGATAGCGCGGTACAAAATGTATCTGAAATACTGTATCGCCTGCCTTACGCACCAGAGTATCGCCCATACGATAACGGTAGTTTTTAAGACCTGCCAACGAATAGGGATTGGCATATTCCATACCCAAGAGCGTAATATCACTATCGTAGAACGAGAGCGGTTGCAAAAAGGACGCTAAATAGAGAATCCTCGGATTCTTGAAGCCACTCGTATGTGTAGATAAGACTACCTCCACTGGCAATTTACCTCGTGCATGGTCATGACGTACTAACGACTCACTAACAAAAAACATCACTCGATTGCTACTATCGCCATAGCGTTCGAATTTGGGCTCATCCTTCTCTGGGGATAAGCTTGAAGAGTCTATCTTCAAACTCGCGCGGAGCTTGCTATAATTGAGGTAGGTATAGCGTTCCAGTAGTGCGGGATTGTTCTCATTGTGACGAGCAAGTGAGCGTTTCAATAGCCTTAAGGCAGGATTCTCTCGTGGTGTTATTACAACCTCCTCAATTTTCCGACGCTCGGCACGCAACAAAATCTCGATCTCTTGCACAGAATCGTAGGCTCTTAACTCTATTTTACGCTTTATATACCCAAGGTGCGAAACTTCTAGCGTCTTTAGTGCCAATGAAGTCTCTAATGAAAAATACCCATTTATATCGGCAAATACTCCTCGCCCCTCTTGCGTATACGTTATAGAAGCAAATGGTAATGCCTCGCGCGAGTGCTTATCGCGTACATAGCCACAAACCTTGTATTGTGCAAATGTATGACTACAGATCAATAAAAAACATACTACCCATAAAGGATAGACTTTTAGATTTGTATTCCATACATTATTCTTTCGCAGCATGAAAATCTAAAGAGGCAGAATTGATACAGTACCTATTCCCTGTTTTCGTAGGTCCGTCAGGAAATATATGCCCTAAGTGCGCATTACAGTTCGCACACCGTACCTCAATACGATGCATCCCGTGCGAGAAATCCTCTATAAACACAACATGCTCACGATCGGCGGGAGCATCGAAACTCGGCCACCCGCAAGGCGAATCGAATTTTGCGTCTGAGGTAAAAAGCAGCTGACCACATACCACGCAATGATATGTCCCTTTGGCTCTGTGTTGGTAATATTTACCTGAGAATGGACGTTCAGTGCCAGCATGTTGCGTCACCTCAATCTGCAACGGCGTTAGGTGTGAGAGGTTATTTCCCTTTTGATCTGTCATTTGTGTCTGAAATACCACTAGGAGTAATTGTAAAAAAACGATTAGCATCTCTCTCTAACCTTCTATAAAGTTAACGCTTTTAAAACTTTATATTGTTCACATTTGTTTAAATGGGTATCCTATTCTTACATAAGCCCTTCGGAAACAGTGTGTAAAATTTTCATGCCAACCCTCCTACTACCTCTACAATGAACTACAAGGGGCGAGCCCATGGTTTCTAATTTCTCTTTTTAGCCTTATGGCTAGCCAACTCTTTTTGGGAGATATGTGTGCGAAAAATATATCGAAAAATAATTTAAATTTGTTTAGTCAATTAAAATGGAGGTAGAAAATGAGGTTCAAATATTTAGGATTCTTAGTATTAGGGCTACTTCTTGGAGGTGGTACATTGGCTCAAAGTACTGCAATTGAACACATTAACGAAGGTTTTGAAGAAGCTCAATTGCCTACAGGTTGGGAGCGCCGTTGTGTCAATACACCATCGGAGACCAAGAATTTTGCACAGTATAGCAAGGATACTAAGTTTACAAAAGTTGCACATAGTGGAACAGTCTGTTTAGTATCGACAGCTTCTCGTAAAAAATTTGGAGATGCATATACCCAGTTGAACGACTATCTCATTCTTCCGAAATTGAAATTCGTGACGGGTGCAGAATTCTCCTTTTGGGTTCACGCTCCAGCGAAACCCAATTCGTTCACCTCACCAGACCAAGACAATACGCCACAATTTAAGGTATTAGCTTCGTTAGCAGGGAATTCTAGTGCAGAGTTCACAAACGAGTTGCTTGAGGTAAAACCCGTCCCTTATCAAAATGCGACGGACCCTAAAGGACGTAACTACACGAAATACTCTATCAAACTCTCTGAAAAACTACCTACCCTAGTAGCAGGAGCAGAGTTCTGGATAGCTTTTCATGTTAAGCACGAGATCCCTCTGCAGGCTGATGTGAACAGAGTTTGGCGCTTGGATGATGTCTTTTACGGCGTTTCTACTGGTCCCATTGGTAAAGTAAAAGGTAATCCCGAGAAACTGGTTTATACAATAGGCGACGATCCTACGGTGAGCAAAGAACTAGTTCTCGAGAATAGCGGAGACGGTAACTTACAAGTTTCTGCTATCGAAGGGTTGGCTGCTCCGTTTACTTGTACCCTCAAACCTCTCCATGTTAATATTCCTGCCGCTGCCGAGGTGAAATTTTCTTTTGGTTACGAAGGTACTGCTCCTACCAGCAGTGAGAAGCAAAAGGTAAAAATAAAGACGAATGGTGGCGACTTCGAGATAGAACTCGAGGGCGAGACCAAACCACAAATGGAAGCTCTCGAATCGTTGTACGAAGAGTTTAGTACAACAACCCTACCCGAGAACTGGCAAATACGGAACTTCGATCAAGATCCCAAAACTTGGAAAATAAATAGAGGTGGCGGCAGTATTTATAGCGAACAAACAAAAAATTGTAGTAATAACAACTGGTTAATCCTCCCACGTATAAAAGTTAAAGCGGGGATGTCTCTCTCTTTCCTACAGCGCTCTACGAAAGAAGACGAGGGACTATTTTCCATAAAAGTATCGAAGACGGGGCGCAAAAAAACGGATTTTGAAGAGATCGTAGCAGCATACACATTGCCACAAGGAGCTACTGCCGACGACGCACAGAAATACTCATTAGATTTATCTACAATAACAACCCTTGCCGAAGGAGACAAAATCTACCTCGCGATATGTGATGAGACACCCCAGGCAAATCAACTCTTGGTAGCAAAGAATTTTGTAGACAATGTACGTGTGGATGTCGTAAGTAGTGAGCCTGAAATTGTATCCGTCGTACTTAAAAATAAGAATGGGCAACCCATAAGCTTAATTGGGACTCCCGAGATCGATAAAACCGCGAAGACGTTTAAAGTAACAGTTCCCTACGGCACTGAGATTAATGCACTAATACCCACGTTTACTTGTTTGCCACAGGGTGCTGCTGCGACTCCAACGGGTGTACAAGATTTTACGAACGAAGCCATTACCTACACTATAAAACATGGCACGGCAGAGGCAACGTGGAAAGTAAGTGTGATTGTAGCAAAGAACAGTGCAACGGACATATTGACCTTTAACATTCCTGGACAAAAGTCCGCTACTGTCGATAAAGCGAATAAGAAGATATTGATCGTCGTGCCGATAGGTACATCCATCACAGCACTTGTACCTACAATAACACTCTCGGCGGGTGCAACAGTAAGCCCAGCATCAGGGGTTGCACAAGATTTCTCCTATCCCGTAGAGTATACCGTAACGGCTGAAGATGGACAGACAAAACAGAAATGGACAGTAAGTGTAAGTGAAAAGAGTTCGGAAGCTGATATTCTGACTTTTACTATTCCTGGTCAAATAGGGAATTCGGTAATAGACAAGGCTACGCATACAATAACCGTGTATATGCCCGAGACCACGGACGTAAAGCACCTAACGCCGACCTTTACTATTTCGACGGGGGCATCTGTTACGCCTGCCTCTGGGATCGAGAAGGACTTTAGTAATCCTGTGATTTATACCGTCAAGGCTCAGGACGATACGCCCGCCGCTTGGACTGCAAGGGTGATGAAAATTGCAGGAGCACTCGAGTCGTTTAGCGAGGAGTTCGATGAAAAGAAAATCCCTGACGGGTGGACTGTAGTAGATGCTGACAAGGATGGTAGGACATGGGAAGTAAAGACGGAGATGCACAAAGGTATTGCACATTCGAAGGTAAGTCAAGCACAGCGCAACGATTGGTTGATCTCGCCTCGTGTAAAGGTTAGTGCAAACGAACTCCGTATTATTTACAAATCGTCAGCCGTGAGTTACAAACAGTCATTCAAAGTCTGGGCATCAAAGACTACCAAAAATGTTCCTGCAGACTTTACATTGGAACTAACCAGTGTGGTCGATGCGAACGAATTCTGGACCGAGTACAAAGTAAAGCTAGAAGGCACACAGGGGCTAACGGCAACGGACGAGGTATATATTGCTCTACAAGATGTTACAAACGGAGGCTCTGAATTGCAGATAGATCGGATATCGGTAGCTCCAGCACCTATTACACCACAACTCGAGTTCGCGGCAACGATTAACGAATTCCGTAGCGTCGTTGAAGTAAATAAACAAGAGACTTCTGGCGATATCCTAGCTATAAAGAACATACAAGCTGGTACGCTAACGGTGAGTGATGTGACCCTCCCAGAAGGGTGGGAAACCACACTCAAAAAAGACGAGGTTGCTCTAGCAAACGATGGCAAGGAGTTGCTCTTTGGGGTAATATTCAAACCAACCAAACTCGGAGAATCGAAGGGCGAAATGGTGATTACGACGAATGGAGGTCAGGCGCGTTACCCTCTCTATGGTTATGCTTATGAAGAGGGGCGTTATGTCGTGAATTTCGAATCAAAAACAAGTACAGATGGCTGGTTAGACTTTGATCTAGACTTGGATAGCCACCGTTGGTTTCGTTATGAAAATACACCTAAAGCGCCCAACTTAGCGCATTCCGGACGTTTTTGTATGGTTTCGGAATCGGCCTATATATCAGGCGGACTAAATCAGGAAGGTGTAGAAAACTGGTTAATGAGTCCGCGATTGGAAATCAAAGCTGGCGATAAGCTAGAATACTGGATCGGCGCCTCACAGGAACTTGCACCGAAGGAGTCGTACAAAGTAATGATCTCAGAGAACATAAAAGAGTTCCAGACAGTGCTCAAGGAAGAAGAACTGTCGACAAGTAAATGGCAGCACCGCAAGTTAGACCTAGCAGAATATGTCGGCAAAAAAGTTTATATCGCCTTTGTACATAATACAAAAAACGCCGCTAGTCAACTCCTGTTAGATAACATCTTACTTCCTGCGCGTTACTTTGCTTCCGTGCCCGATTTTATAGCCTTGGTAATGCCCTTCATCTATACGAAGTTCCCTCTGGGAATGAGTATGACACCCGAGTGTCTAGTACACAACAACGGCGCTACTGCTACCCCCGGAGTTCCTGCTAAGCTAACAATAGAAGGCACAAACTATACGTATACCGAGAAACTTGGGGCTATAGAATACGATGACGTACAACATTTCTATGGTTCTGTATTTACTCCAACAAAATTGGGTGAGTACAAGACGATTCTAAATGTTGATTTTGCTGAAGATGATGTTCTCGAAAATAACAAGTTTGAGCGTACTTTCGAAGTAACCGACACCGTTTTGGCTCGTGATAACGAGAAGATCGATCAGTTCCTCTCCTTTGGGCACGAACCTGCTTTAGTACAACAGTTCTACAAGTTAGAAAAGGAAATGACGATAACCTCCATTTCCTTCCAACGTGCTGAGGCCAAAAATGTGCAAGATTTCAAAGGAGGGATAGCCCTGTATTCGTTCGATTCGGAACACGACAGACCTATACTATTGGCAGAGATTAAAGAAATAACGCTAACGAAAAAAGACGTGGGGTGGCTGACCTTTGGCTTGAAGAAGGCAGTACTTGCTCCTAAAGGTCAGCTCATTGCCGTACTCCGTTCGATTAGTGGAGCACTGGGTGTTGCATTGTGCGAAGATCAGTGGATACAGGGTTCGCTTTATATAAAGTTGGGCTCTGATAATCCGAAAGCGATAGAAGAATTCCCGCAATTGGCGGGCAAGCTCTATGCTGCAAACATCCGTATAAATGGGAAGTTAGGCAATGTTGTCAATAACGAAGACAATACCAATCCTGGCGTAGTTGCCGATGCTGTCTTTGCTAGTGTACGTATAGCTCCAAACCCATTTGCAAGCGAACTCCACGTCTTCAGCTCAGCCCTACCGAACGTATATTACGAATTGTTGAATACAACGGGCGTAGTTGTACGCACAGGTATTTTGAACGATGGTGAGACGTTAATAGAGACATCCGATGTACCATCTGGCTTGTATCTCTTACGTTTGCATACACAAGAGGGAGTGACTAAGAGCTATAAATTGATCAAATAGTGTTTTAGCAACCATTGAGCTTGTCTCTTAAAGGATGCCTCCAGTTGGTAACAGCTGGGGGCATTGCTTTAGCTTCAATCTGCTAGCCGCATAAGACAGATCGGTACCCTCCATATCGTTGCATGAGCAACGATTGTACGCACGGGGTTTCTACCGCCGTGCTGGAGATACTCGCCCCACAAGGGCGGGGTTCTATAACCTCGTTCTTCAAACGAGGTTGGCGGCGGGTGGGCAACCCGCCGCTAAGATAAACGTGGAGGTTTCACCCCCACGGTCTTAGCAGGTAGCGTGCGGCGACAAGCGATTAGTGCCGTCTGCTAAGACCGCCGCTAGGATTAACGTGGAGGTTTCTCCACCACAAAAGCTATGCATTTGCAGTCCGTGCGCGCCAAGGCGTGCAGATTAATTTTAACGGAGGGTTGCTCACCCTCCGCTGCGTTGCGCATGCAATGCAGAGATACATCCAGCGTAAGACGCGCTTGTCGCACCCATGCCGTCTGCTAAGACCACGGGGTTTCTACCGCCGTGCTGGAAATACTCGCCCCACAAGGGGGCTTAAATAGAACCCCACC